>CAXNIN010000034.1:0-19563 GCA_964202365.1 Myxococcota bacterium
CGGAGCCAGCCGCGCACGTGCACGGTCTCCTTAGGCTTGTAAAGGCGCTTGTCGTCGAAGATGTACCAGCGGAGCTGCTTGAGGGTCTCCTGCCGCACCCACTGCTGCTCGTAGCCCCACGGGCCCGCGGGCAGGAGCGCCACATCGTCGCCCGCGCGGGCGACGAGACCGGGGGAGACATCGAGCGGAAGCCGCGCGAGGCCGTCCTTGTCGGTGGCGGCGGCGGAGTCCGCCTGCCCGAGCAGGGACACGCGAACGTCGGCCCGGGGCCCGCCGTCGGCGAGGCCGGTCACCCAGGCGGTGACGGCGTCTTCTTCGCGGATGGCGGTGAGCCCGAGCGCGGTGACCTGCACCCACCCTGTCCACCCCGATCGCGCCCAGCGGTCGCGCGGCTGGACCGTGGGCTCGACGTGAACGATGAACTGCCCGCTTTTACCCTGTAGATACGGCGTGAGGTCAATCGGGGTTTCGACGCGCTCGTCGGCGCCCTTGGCGATGGTGACGGTGGTGCTGGACACGCGGGTGCCGGGCAGGACGCCGGCGCGGGCGTCGTCCCAGCGGTGCTCTTCCCACCAGCTCGTCCACGCGGCCCAATCCTCCGCGGTGACCTTACGGATCTCCACTTTGAGCGACGCGTGGTTGACCGTGTGGACGGGGACGTGCGCCGGCGCGGCGGGGTCGAGCGTGACGAAGGGGTTGCCGGGGCCGCTGAAGCTGCGGTCGGCCGGGCCGACGTCGATGGGGAAGACGCCGGGCGCGGCGAGGGACTGGCCGAAGGTGTCCCGGATGCCGGTGCCGACGCGCACCGTGTAGGTGGTGCGGGGCGCGAAGGCGCCGGCGAGCGTGACGGAGTCGCCGCCCGGGTAGACCTGGAGGCCCGGAACGGCGGGCTCTACGGTGATGGTGGAGGTGTCGACCGTGGCTTCGTCGAGCGGGTTCGAGAACGTGATCGACCAGCTCGCGTCGGGGCGACAGGGGCGCTCCCAACAGGTGGGCGCCACGACGGTGAGCGGCCCGTGCGTGGAGAACCCGAACGACTGTTCCCGCTCGGTGAGCAGGGGGCCCTCGGCCGATGGCGCGCCTTTGCCGACGGTGACGGTGTAGCTGGAGGCGTACGCCAGGGGCTCGCTCGGGAGGAGCACCAACGAACGGTCGGCCTGGGCCTTCTGACGCGCGGCGAGGGCCGCGGGCACCTCGTTCTCCCGCGCGAGCCGCATGGGAACGGCCTTCGCGCCCGCCCGAACGGTGATGGACGAGAGCATCGCTTCGGGAGAGATCTTCTGGTCGAACGAGAGGAAAATCGGGGGCTGGAGCGACTGCGGCGTGTACCTGTCCGGTAGGGAGCCCGTGAGCGCGACCGGGGGCGTGGCGAAGGTCCACATCGTGGGCGCTTCGAGCGCGCTGCCGTCCGCCGCGCGGGTGCCCGCGGGCCCCTCGGCCGTGTAGCGCGTGGCCATCGGGAAGCGGCCGGCCGGCTGGAAGAGCAGCGTTTTCGTGCCCAGCCAGCGCCACGCGCCCTCGGGCGCGGGGGAGAGCGTGACCGGCACGGTGCCCGCGGCGGCGTCGGCCGCGGTGAGCGCGACCATCGGCCGGTCGAACGTGACGGAGAGGTGCGGCGCGAGCGGCACGGCGCCTTCCGGTTGACGGCGGAGCACGGCGAGCGGGCCCGTGGGCACGGCGGGCGGCGCGGGCATCTCGCCGTCGGCGGCGGCGGGGAAGGGCAGGGTGGTGGTGGCGCCGGTGCGCGGCGGCGGCGTGGGGCCCTGGCGCAGCGCGAAGTTGACCGCGGCGTCGGGATCGGCGGGCAACGCCGGCAGCCGCGCGAGGAGCGCCGTGGTGTCCGCGGTGGACAGCTCGGTGGCCGGGGGCGTCGGCAGGCGATCCGCGGCGCCGCCCGCGGGCCTTGCCTCGTACAGATCGACATCCAGGCCGTTGACCGTGGGATCTTCGCGGAAGGTCACCGTGGGCTCCGTGGCGGCGGGCGCGCCGCTCTCGGGAGGGGGGGACGACGGCGCCGTGGGGCGCAAACACGCCGCGAGCAGCACGAATCCGACGGCGGGGTGAACGGGGTACCAGCGCATGGGGAGTCGACTCCGGAGGCCGAAACGCGCCTGGACGGCAGCGCTTACGCGGCGCCGCGCGAACGCAATCTCGGGCGGGGGACGATCCCTATGCTGCGTCCCCCACGGGTGGCGGACAGATTCTGGCCTTTGCAACACGCCCCGCGGGGGGGCTGCGGCGCCTCGACCGGCTCGCGACGCCCCCGTTACGACGGGAGGGGGGACACGTCGGCCGACCTCCGCGCCGCCAACATGCCGCACGCCGAGTCTTTGTCCTGTCCCACCGAATAGCGGCGCACCAGCGGTACGCCGAGCACCTGGAGCTTGTCGAGGAAAACCCGCAGTTCATCGGGTGTGGCGCGCGCGAAGCCGTCGGGGCGGTTGTCGTTGACGTCGATGAGGTTGACCCGGAGAGGCACCTCGCCGAGCAAGGACTTCAGGCCCTCTACCTCATCTTCCCCCGTGTTCACCCCGCCGATCACCACCCAGGCCACGGTGGTGCGATCGTGCGCCACCTCCGAATACTCCTTGATGGCGGAGACGAGCTCCGCGAGGTCCGTTCGGCCGGCCACGGGGAGCAGCGTTTGGCGGCGGCTCGCGACGGTGGACGTGAGCGACACGATGAGCTTGTACGGTTGACGTTCCCGGGTGAACCTTCGGATTTGCGGTACGAGACCGACCGTGGAGATGGTGATGTTCTCCTTCGCCACCCGGCCGCCGGCGGGGTCGGAGAGCACGCGCGCGGTCTGGATCACGGCGTCGTAGGTGTGGAAGGGTTCGCCCTGCCCCATGAACACCGCCCCGCTCACCCGGCCCCCGAGCTCGTCCCGGGCCTCGTCGCGCACCGTGAGGAACGCGGAGACGATCTCCCACGGCGCGAGGTTGCGCGTGAGCCCGAGGCGGCCGGTCGCGCAAAATGCGCATTGCATCGCGCATCCCACCTGGGACGACAGGCACACCGTGAAGTGGTCGGGCTTGTGGAGGCCGATGCGAACGGCCTCGGACAGGGCGCCGTCCGGCGAACGGAAGAGGTAACGGACGCTTTTTCCCTCTTCGTCCGGAACGCGCTACAGCACTTCGAGGCGTTGCCACGTGGTGTGGCGGCGGAGGGCCTCGAGAAACGCGCGGCGGGGGGCGCGTTTGGGGGTGGGATCGTTCGCGCCGTCGGAGATCACCCGGGAGAGCACCTGGCGCGCCTCGGTCAACGAGCAGCGTTCACCCTGGGCTTCCATGTACTCCACGAGGTCGGCGGGGAGCGCGCCGAGGAGGTTGAGCGGCGGTACGGACATCGGGAGCGTTTAACGCCGGCGGCCCGGATGCGTGGCCTGCCGTGACACGGGCACGGGCGCCCGCTGGCCGCTCACCCGATAGGTCGTGTTCATGCACCGCCTTCGCCGCGTCCTCGCCGCCCTCCTGGGCGCCGTGTTGTTCGCGGCGACCGTGCTCGTGGCGGCGCTCTACGGCCTGAACGTGTTCCTGAACGTGGGCCTGCCCATCCTGCTGAATCGGCAGCCCGAACGCCTGCTCGTGAGCTGGGACTACGCCTGGACCTGGGACGCCCGCACCGTGCGCGTGGAGGGGGTGGCGCTCCGGGTGCAGGGGCCGCTCGACCAGTGGTGGCTCGCAGTGGACCGCGGGGTGCTCACCGTGGACACGTTCGCGCTCTTAGAGCGTAGGTTTCAGGCGGAGGATGTCCTCGCCGACGGCGTGGTGCTCCACTACCGGCGCCGGTCGGACGCGCCGACGGTGCCCGGTCAGCGGCCGCCCGGCGAGACAATCGACGGCCGCACGGCGCCCATCCCGGGCCTCGAGAATCCGCCCCTGGAACCCCCGGAAGCGCTCTACCCCCGCCCGGAGGCGCCGTGGCTGATCGCGCTGGAGGGGGTGGAAGTCGACGGACTGCGCGAGCTGTGGCTCGGCGACTACCGCCTCGTGGGCGAGGCGCGGCTCGCGGGCGAGGTGATTGTCCTCCCCGGCTCGTCCATCGATTTGAGCGGGATGTCCGCCGAAGTATTCGAGGGGGAGATCCTCGTGGAGGGCATCCCCGTCGTGTCGCAGCTCAGCCTCGAAGCCGAGGGGGCGCTCGAGGGGGTAGACCCCGTAGTGGACGCCGGCGCCGGCATGTTGAGGCGGTTGGACGCCGTATTGCAGCTCGGCGGGCACGTGGACGACCTCCGCTACGTCGACATCTTCCTGCGCGACGCGCCGTGGGTCGGCATCGAGGGCGGATCGGGGCGCCTCGACGCGCGGTTCGAGATCGACGACGGCGTGCTCGGGACGGCGTCGTACGCCAAGGCCGAGGTGGAAGATCTCTCGGTGCGCGTGGGCACCTACGTGGCCACCGGCGACGGGCGCGTGAACATCACGCTCGACGGTCAGGCCCACATGGCGCTTCGGCTCGACCGCTTCTCGGTGCACCAGGGGATCGGCCGCCCGCTCGTGCGGGGGCGCGGCTTCCGACTCGATGCGTACACCCAGGCGTTGCGACTCGACGAGGCGCCGTCGGGGTTCACCGCCATCGCGACGCTCCCGCGCTCGGAAGTGCCCGACCTGAGGAGCTTCGATAGGTATCTACCGGTGGATATCGGGCTCCGCATCACGGGCGGGCACGCCTTCGTCGAGGGCCGCGCCCGCATCGAGGAGGACGGGAACACCGTGTCGGGCGCGCTCACCGTCGACATGCCCGAGGCCCGGCTCGCCTACACGAACATCCCCATCGCGGGCGTGGTGCGGGTGACGGGGAACGTCGTGAGTGGAAGGCTGGACGACGGGCGCTACGACATCCGCGGCAGCGCGATCGCCGTGCACCACGTGTCGGTGGGCGGCAAGAACCCGGACTGGTCGGCCCGCCTCGACGTGCGGGAGGGGCGCATCGCGACCGAGGCGCGCACGTTCCTCACCACGCGCGCGGATTTCCGCTGCTCCGACTCCTCGCCTTTCCTTCGGATCGCCGTTGGGAACCGAAAGATCGCGCCGTGGGTGGACGACCTCGTGAAGCTCCGCAACCTCGAAGGCGAAGTGCGCGCGTCGATCGGCGAGACCAGCCTCGCCATCGATCACCTCCACATCCGGGCGCCGAAAGCCGAGCTTCACCTTCACCTGAAGCAGGACGGCACGGCCACCGACGCGCTCCTGTTCGCGCGGCTCGGCCTGTTCGGCGCGGCGACGGAGCTCGTGGGCGACACCTACAACGTGCAGCTCCTCGACGCGAAGCGCTGGTTCTACGCCCGCCTCGCGGAGAGGGGTACGCCGGAGCGCATGACGTCGAACCGCGGCGAGGTGACCGAGGCGGGCGACACCGCGCCGGACGCGCGCCGGGGCCTGAAGGTGTTCGGCAAGGACCTCCGGAAGACGTTCGAGAAGAAGGACCCGGCGGAGAAGGCGGCGAAGGAACGGGAGCGCAAGGAACGCCAGGCCGAGCGGAAGCGACGCGCGGACGAGCGACGGTCGGCGTCGCGGGAGGTGGGGCCCGTGGAGTGAGGGTGGGGGGGACGCGTACGCAGCCGCCCCTCTCCGACGGCGTCTCCCCGCCCGGCCGGATAGTCGCGCGAATGCGCACGCTCGCCCTCCTGTTCCCGCTCGCCGCCGGCTGCGCGGGCGCCTCCTCCACCGCCGGAAGTTGCACCGACGCCGCCACCCTCGACGACGGGGTGGTCGCCGCTACGGTCGACAGCGCCCCGTGGGAGAGCACCGCCACCTGGTTGTGGCAGGGGGGAAGCCTGCAGTTGACCGCCGCCCCGGCCGACGGGTGGAACTTCACCTTCGTCGCGCAAACCCTCGACGGGGGCGACACCGTCAAGGACGTTGTGGAGTCCGGCGCCTTCCCGGTGGAGCTCACGCTCGAGTCCGGCGCCGACGGCTGGGCGATCGCCTACCCCACCGACGGCGATTCCTACAGCACGAACGCGGGGAACGGCACCCTCACGGTCACCGACTTCGCGGACGACGTGCTCTCCGCCTGCTTCGCGTTCACCGCGGCCACGGACGGCGGCGACACGGTGAACGTCGAGGCCGGCGCCGCTCGCGCTACGCCTTTCTCGGCGGGATAAGGCCGCTTTCGCGTTCGTTCGCGCGCGTCGGCCGGGCCGGAGCTTTCCGAAGCCGCCCGGCGGCCCTACGTCCCCCATGCCGAACCCGTTCGGCGCGCACGGGGGGGATTTGCGAATTGCAATGATTGCTCCGCCATTCGTGGCGGTGCCACCGGTTCGGTACGGCGGCACCGAGCTCGTGCTCGGCGCGCTCGTGGAGGGGCTTGTAGCGCGCGGCCACCAGGTGACGCTCTACGCATCCGGCGACTCCACCGCGAGCGGAGAGCTTCGCGCCTACTTCGAGCGCGCCGTCTGGCCGCCCGACGCCCACTTCGAGCTGGTGCAGGCCGCCACCGCCGCCTGGGATCTGCTCGAACGCCGCGACGTCGACCTCGTGCACGCCCACACCGCGAGCGCGCTCGCGTTCGCGCCGCTGTTGCGATGCCCCATGATCTACACCGTGCACCATGATCTTCTGGAGGGGTGCAACGCGCTGATGCGCGCGGCCGGCGGGCGGGCCGCGCTCACGTGTGTGGCGATCAGTCACCGCCAGCGCCTTCGGCTCGAGGGCATCCCGGCGGAGGTGATTCACCACGGGCTCCCCCCGTCGCGGTACGCGCCCGGGAGCGGAAAGGGTGGATACGCGGCCTTCCTCGGTCGCTTCGCCCGTGAGAAGGGCGTGGTCGACGCGCTCGACGCCGCGCGCGCCGCGGAGGTGCCGCTCCACCTCGCCGGGTGCCCCCACCCCGCCGACGCCGGCTATTATCGAGACGAGGTGGCCCCGCGGATGGGCGCCCCCGGCATCCGGTGGTTCGGGGAAGTCGGCCACGAATCCAAGGTGCGGCTCCTCGGCAACGCGTTCGCCACGTTGTTTCCCGTGGAGTGGGAGGAACCGTTCGGGCTCGTGATGATCGAGTCGATGTTGTGCGGCACGCCGGTCATCGCGTACGGCCGCGGCAGCGTGCCCGAGGTGGTGGAGGAGGGCGTCACCGGCTTCATCGTAGACTCGGTGGCAGCGCTCGCGGCCCGCCTGCGTCAGCTGCGCGGGTCGCCTTTCGACCGCAATCGGTGCCGCGCCGCGGCCATCGCTCGCTTCGGGAGCGAGCGCATGGTGAGCGCATACCTCGGCCTCTACGGTGCCGCGGTCGCGCACGCCTCGGCGTCGGAGGAGGCGTTGTGAGCGAAGCGGAAGACGCACCCGCCGCAGCCCCGGCGCCCCCCCTCGACCTCCCCCACGCCCTCGGCGTCTCCCGCCTCGTCCTCTCGCGCGGCAACACCTTTCTGGTGACCGGGGCGGCGGGCAACATCGCGCCCTCCGGCGCGCGCGAGCTCGGGCTCTTCCACAGGGACACCCGGCATCTATCGTCGTACGAGCTCCTCCTTCCGGGACCGCCGCCCACGCTGCTCTCGTCCGAGACGGAGTCGGCGCTCACCTCCCAGATCGACCTCACCACCACCGACGAGGAGTTCGGCGGCCTCCTCGACGAGCCCATCAACTTCCTGCACGTTCGCCGCCGGCAGTTGCTCGACGGCGAGTTCGTCGACCACATCGCGCTCACCAACCACCTCGGCCGCGCCGTCACGTTCAGCTTCGAGGTCGTCTTCGGCGCCGACTTCGCCGACATCTTCGAGGTGCGCGGGGCGCGCCGCGCCGGGCGCGGGTGGGTGTTGCCGCCCGAGGTGGGCCTCGACGGCGTGCGGCTCGGCTACCGCGGCCTCGACGGCGAACTCTACGCCACCGCCCTGAACTTCTCGCCGCGTCCCACCGCGCTCTCGCCCGACCGCGCCCGCTTCCACGTCTCGCTCGCCCCGGGGCAGACCTTCACGCAGGAGGTCCACATCCGGTGCTGGCGCGGCGACCGGCCGGGCGACGGTCCGCGGCGCTCGTTCGCGACGCGCCTCGCCGCGGTGCGCGGCGAAGTCTGCCGCTTCCTCGGTGACAACACGCGCGTCCGATGCGACAACGAGCTGGTGCAGCGCGCGCTGGAGCGGTCCATCTCCGACGTCTACGCGCTCCGGGTGCAGGAGGCCGACCGCTGGGTGGTGGGCGCGGGAATCCCCTGGTTCGCCGCCCCGTTCGGCCGGGACGCCCTCATCACGTCCGCGCAGCTGCTCGCCTTCGCGCCGGCCCTCGCGGCCGAATCCCTCCGCTTCCTCGCCGCGTTCCAGGGCACCCGCAACGACGAGTTCCGCGAGGAAGAACCTGGGAAGATTCTCCACGAGCTCCGCCGCGGCGAGATGGTTCGCGCCGGCGAAATCCCGCATGCGCCCTACTACGGCGCGGTCGACAGCACCCCGCTCTTCGTCGTGCTCCTCGGCGAATACATTCGGTGGACCGCCGACCTTCGCCTGCTCGACGAGCTGTGGCCCGCCGCGCGCGCCGCGGTCGCGTGGCTCGACGCGAACACCGCCGAAGGCGCGCATTTCCTAAGCTACCACTGCCGTTCGCCGCGGGGGCTGCGAAACCAGGGGTGGAAGGACAGCCGCGACGGCGTTCCCCACCTCGACGGCGCCTCGGCCGAGCCCCCCATCGCGCTCGTCGAGGTGCAGGGGTACGCGGTCGACGCCTGGCGACACGCCGCGGCGCTGGCCCGGCTCCGCGGAGAGGCCGACCTCGCCCGCACGTGGAGCGACCGCGCGGCGAGCTTCGGCGTCGCAATCGA
The DNA here is from genome assembly GCA_964202365.1 of Myxococcota bacterium. Classification (GTDB taxonomy): domain Bacteria; phylum Myxococcota_A; class UBA796; order UBA796; family SXON01; genus CAJBVW01. The sequence goes on from CAXNIN010000034.1 coordinate 8,752, forward strand.
GCGGGCGTTCTGGTGCCCCGAGAGCGAGTTCTACGCCCTCGCGCTCGACGGTGCCGGCCGGCAGGTGCGCACGATCACCTCCAACCCCGGGCATCTGCTCTGGAGCCGGGCCATCGGGGAAGCGCGCGCGCGTCGTGTAGCGGGCGTGTTGGTGTCGCCGGACATGTACTCGGGCTGGGCCATCCGCACGCTCGCCCGCGGACAACAAGCCTACAACCCCATCAGCTACCACAACGGGAGCGTCTGGCCGCACGACAACGCGCTCTGCGCGCTCGGCATGGCGCGGTACGGCTTTCTCCGGCCGGCGCAGAAGGTGCTCTCCGGGTTGTTGGCCGCCACCGAGCACTTTGCCCACCAGCGCCTCCCCGAGCTCTTCTGCGGCCTGGAGCGCGGCGAGCACGAGTTCCTCGTGCACTACCCCGTCTCGTGCAGCCCCCAGGCCTGGGCCGCCGGCTCGCTGTTGATGGGCTTCCAAGCCGTGCTCGGCCTCGACCCGTGCGCGCCCGAGGGGCGCCTCGTCATCCGCAACCCGCGCCTCCCGCCCTCGGTGCAAACCCTCGAGCTCCGGGAGCTCCGCGTCGGGGACGCGCGTCTCGACCTCCGGTTCGTTCGGTCGGGCGCACACACGCACGCCGAGGTGCTCGACATCCGCCACGCAGCCCTCCGCGTGGAGATCGAAGTGAGCCCGGGCGGGCGCGGAGAGTAGCGGTTGAGCGGGCCGATCTTGGGGCGGGGGGCGGGCCCCCCGCAACGCCCCCCCGAACCGCGGGCGGGTCAGCGCCCGGCGACGGCCCCGCACCCGACGCCGCTCACCCGCCACATCGAGAACCGGCTGTTCTCTTCGTCCGGGAGGATGTTCGGCGAGAAGTCGAAGACCGGGTGGCTCGCGCCCAGCGTGGCCTGCTGCTGAGCGACAAGGAGAACGCGTCCCTCGACGCGGTCGGGCGCCACCACCACGCCCTCGAGGCGGCTGTGGCCGCGGTGCGCCACGAAAACTTCGGCGGCGCCGAAGCCCGGGACGATCACCTGCACGGTGGCGCCGGGCTTGCCGTCGCGGTCGGAGTCGACCACCTGGGGCTCGGCGGCGCGCGTCGGGAACGCGCCGCGCTGCGCGTCGTATCCGACAATCTGCACGCCGGTGTCGGCGCGCCACGCCCAGGCGCCGTCTTCCAGGGCGAGCGCGACCGGGTAACTGCGGTCGGGCAGGGCGTTCGTCCACGCGTCGGGGATCACGGTGCGGGCGAACTTCGAGCCGCCCTCGACCGTGGTGGTGCACAACTTCTGGCGTTGCACCCAGCCTTCGCCGTCCCGGGACACCTGCACGAAGAGGCGGCTCCGCGACGTGCTCGCGACCTCGCCGAAGATCGGCGCCTTCGTGGTGGACGCGACGATGACCTCCATCGCCCACGCGCCCGACAAATCGACGGCGTCCATCAGGACCTCCCGGTGAAACGCGCGAGGAGGCGGGCCCAGAAGCCCTCCTCGGCGCGGGTGGCGGGGGGCGCGATGAGAACTGTGTACACGGCGTTGGTCGGAGATTCTTCGCGGGTGGCGACCGGGGGCGTTGCGGGGGGCGGAGCCCCCTGCCCCAGGCCGAGAGCGCCCGGGTCCAGGAAGCGGTCGATCGAAGCAAGCCCGGCGATCAAGGCCGGCTCGAGCTGATCGGGCGGGACCGGGTCGCCGAAGTGGACGATCGCGGCCGGGGCGGGGTCCTCCCGGAAGGCGTAGGTGAGCGCGACGGGGATGATCGGCGCGTGCGCCATCCGCGCGAGGAGCGCGACGCCGGGCTGTAGATCGAGGGGGCGGAGCCACGCCGGGCGCTGGCGCCCCTGCGGGAAGATCCACACGAGGCGGCCCGGTCGGTCGAGTACGGACGCGGCGGCACGCAGGCCCGCGCGCGCGCTTGCGCCTCCCGAGCGATCGAGGGGGATCGCGCCGATCCCGCGCAGCCAGGGCATGCGGTTCAAGGTGGTGGCCTCCACCACGACATGGCCCTCGGCGCGGAGCGCCTCGTCGAGCAGCACCATGATCAAGCCGTCCCACCACGACACGTGCGTGGACGCGAGGATGACCGGACCCTCTGCGAGCTTGGCGCGAACGGTGTCCAAGCCCGATACGAACACACCCGCGAGCGAACGCTGAACCCTCCAGCGGCTGTACAGGCGCCAGAAGCGGAGCGCGAGCGGGCTGCGCCTGCTCGGGGCGCCGCGGGGCGCCGGGGACGTGGCGGCGCGGCCCGGCGCGTGCTCGGCCATTTTGGTGGATTCCGTACGTTGCACCGTGGTGTGAGCCGCCGTCACGCCGCCCCCCGTTCGTGTCGGGCCCGGTACGTGCGGCCGCGCCACACGATGGCGCCGCGCTTGCTCCAGCGCCAGGAGTTCAGCGCCAACGCGCACAAGGTGAGGATTCCGATCGGGTGGAGCGGCACGGTCCACGCGCGGTGGCGGAACCGCGCGGCGAGCAGGCCCCGCTGCGTGAGGTTCGCGGCCACGCCCACGGCGGCCGGAAGCGGCGCGAACGGGAGGGCCACCCACGGAAGCAGAAAAACAGCCGTGTGCAACACGAGGATTCCGATGAGCGCCGGCCCGCTGCCGCCGATGCCCTCGTACAGGTTCTTGGAGAAGCCGTCCCACGCCTCGCGCCCGTTTCGGTACATGCGACACGCGGCCACCTCGGCGCCGTCCACGAAGTCCACCCGCAGGCCCGCGCGCTTCGCGGCGCCGCAGAACGCCATGTCGTCCACCACCTCCGAGGCCACGGCGCCGTACCCGCCGAAGTGGTGGTAGGCCGCGCGGCGCACGGCGAGGAGCTGGCCGTTCGCGGCCAAGAAGCGCGGGTCCTTCGTGGCCCGCACGAGGCGCAGCGGGAGCCAGGACAGGTAGGAGAGGTGGAGCAGGGGGAGGATCAGCGCTTCAGCGGGCGAGCCCGTCTCCTGGAAGGGGAGTACGGACACGACATCCGCATCATTGGTAACCGCGGCTACACGCGCGAGCGCGCCCGGGGCGAGGATTGTGTCCGCGTCCACGAAGACCAGGAGGTCGCCGGTGGCCGCGGCGGCGAGCTGGTGGCACGCGTGCGCCTTGCCGACCATCCCCACGGGGAGCGGGGCGCCCAGAATCACGCGAAGGCGCGGATCACGGGCCGCGATCGCCGCGAGGATCGCGGGCGTGGCGTCCGTGGAGCGGTCGTCGCACACGATCACCTCGGCGAAGGGCTCGGCGAGGAGCGCCTCGACGCACCGGGCAATTCCCGCCTCTTCGTTGCGGGCGGGCACGAGCGCGCTCGCGCGAGGAAGGACGCCCGGCGGCCCCGATCTCTGCAAACCCTCCGCATCCGCGCGGCGCCACGTGACGAGATTGTACATGGTTGTCACGAGGGGAAGCGTCGGGGGAAGGGCCAGGATGAGCCAGTCGAGCATCAGTGCCTCCGCGGACTCTGTGCAACGGGTTGCCGAGTCTGTACACAACGTGTATATGGTTTGCGTCGGGTTTGCACCGCTGCACCCGCGGAGGAAGGATGCTCCACTCGCCGAACCAGTCCCCCGCCGTCGCCCCCTCGGACGAACGTGAGGTCGATCCCCTCGGCCTCTGGGCCGACGACTCCCTCTCCGACGTCGAGGACGCCATGAGCCGCCTCGCCGTGGGCACCCGGCTCGAGCGGTCCGGCCACATGGTCCAGGAGCACCTCGCCACGGGCGGGAAGCGCCTCCGGTCGCGCCTCGCGCTCTCCGCCATCGAAGCGATGGGCGGGACGCGCGAGCACGGCGTCGGCTGGGCGGCGGCTTGCGAGCTGGTGCACAACGCCACCTTGATCCATGACGACCTTCAGGATGGCGACCGTGTGCGCCGCGGCAACCCCACCACGTGGGTTCGCCACGGCGCCGCCCAGGCGATCAACGCCGGCGACCTCCTCCTGATGCTCCCCTTCCTCGCCATCGAGGCCGTCCCCGCCGAGGGCGAGGTGCGCTGGCTCCTCTCCCGCGCCGTGGCCCGCCGCGCCGAGGCCACCGTGCGCGGCCAGTCGCTCGAGCTCGACCTGTTGAGCGGGCGTCGCACCGACTGGGAAACCTGGCTCCGCGCCACCGAAGGCAAGACCGGCGCGCTCCTCGCGCTCCCGGTGGAAGGCGCCGGGCTCCTCGCCGGCCTCGGTCAGGAGGGCGCCGCCCGCATCGGCCAGGAGTTCGTCAAGATCGGCGTGCTCTTCCAGCTCGCCGACGACGTGCTCGACCTCTACGGCGACAAGGGGCGCGGCGAGCGCGGCAACGACCTCCGCGAGGGCAAGGTGAGCGCGCTCGTCGTCGAGCACCTGCGCCTCCACCCGGAAGACGCGGCGTGGCTCCTCGCGCTCCTCGAAGCCCCCCGCGACCTCACGCCGCCCGGCGAAGTGTACGCGGCCATCGAGCGGTTCCGCGTCGGCGGCGCGCTCGCCGCCACCGTCGCGCGTTTCGACGCGCTCGAACGCGCGGTCCGCGAGGCCCCGTTGCTCCGCGCCATCCCCGACCTGCACGCGCTCGCGCTTGAGCTCGTCTCCCAGATCCGTTCCACTCTCCCCTCGGTGCGCGCATGATGTCCTCCCCGCTCCCCTACGTCGTCATCGGTGCCGGCTTCGGCGGTCTCGCCGCGGCGGTGCGTCTCCGCGCCATGGGCCACCCCGTCATGGTGGTCGAAGCCACCGATCAGCCCGGCGGCCGCGCGAGCGTCTTCCGCCAGGACGGCTTCACGTTCGACGCCGGCCCCACGGTCATCACGGCCCCCCACCTCGTGGACGAGCTGTTCACCCTCGTGGGCCGCAACGCCGCCGACTACTACGACCTCGTCCCGGTCGACCCCTTCTACCGGGTGTGCTTCCCCGACGGCTCGAAGTTCGACTACGTTGGCGAAGAAGACCGCATCCTCGCCCAGATCCAGGAGATGTCGCCGCGCGACGTCGACGGGTACCGCAAGCTCGCGGCGCAGGCGAAGGCCATCTTCGACGTCGGCTACGAGCAGCTCGTGGACCACCCGTTCGAGAACTTCTCGGACATGCTCCGCATCGCGCCGCAGATGATGAAGCTCCGCAGCTTCCAGAGCGTGTACGGGCTCGTGTCGAGCTTCATCAAGGACGACCGCCTCCGCCAGGTGTTCACGTTCCAGCCGCTCCTCGTCGGCGGCAACCCCTACACCACCACGTCGATCTACCTGCTGATCCACTGGCTGGAGCGCAAGTGGGGCGTGTGGTTCCCCAAGGGCGGCACCGGCGCGCTCATCACGGCGCTCGTGAACCTCCTCGCCGAGCTCGACGTGCCCGTGCGGCTCAACAGCCCGGTGGACCGCATCGAGGTCGACAACGGCCGCGCGGTGGCCGTGCACCTCGAAGGCGGCGAGCGCATCCCGTGCGCCGGCGTCGTGAGCAACGCCGACCCCTCGTTCGTCTACACGAAGCTCATCGACCAGGCCCACCGCCGCACGCACACCGACAAGAAGGTCGCGCGTAAGAAGCCGTCCATGAGCCTCTGGGTGGCCTACTTCGGCGCCGAGAAGAAGTACGACGACGTGGCCCACCACACGATCATCCTCGGGCCGCGCTACAAGGGCCTCCTCGACGACATCTTCGAGAAGAAGGTGTTGGCGCAGGATTTCTCGCTCTACCTGCACCGCCCCACCGCGTCCGACCCCGACCTCGCGCCGGCCGGCAAGGAGGGCTTCTATGTGCTCTCTCCCGTGCCGAACAACCGGAGCGGGCTCGACTGGGGCGAGCTCAACGGCGAGTACACCGACCGCATCATGACCTTCCTCGACCAGACGCATCTGCCGGGGATCAAGGCCAACCTCTCGACGATGCGAACGGTCGACCCGCGCTACTTCGAGAAGAACCTCCGCTCCGTGGACGGCGCGGCGTTCGGCATCGAGCCGACGTTGACCCAGTCCGCCTACTTCCGCTACCACAACCGGTCCGAGGACGTCGCTGGGCTCTACTTCGTGGGCGCGAGCACCCACCCCGGCGCGGGTGTGCCGGGCGTGCTCAACGGCGCGAAGGTGCTCGAGAAGGTCGTCCCTCGTCCGGAAGTCCCGGTGGCGGTTCCCCCCGCCCTCCGCGTCGTAGCTTCCTGACCCCTCGAGGACACAATGGGCTACCGCGTCAAGACGGTCTCTGCGATCACGGGAATCCCCCGCGGGACTCTGTTGGCGTGGGAGCGTCGTTATCGAATCCTCGAGCCGGATCGTTCCGCCTCCGGCTACCGCGAGTACACCGAGGCCGACGTTGCGCTGTTCAAGCGCCTCAAGGCGCTCGTGGACGCGGGCTACAGCATCAGTGAGGCGGTCGACATCGCCCGCGCCTCGCCGGCCCCGCAAGAGGCCGTCGAGGTGGCGCCCGAACCGCGCGTCGAGGTGGGGTTCGCAGAACGCCCCGCCGCGCGGGCGCCGGCCGGGCACGAGCCTGACGACATTGTCGGCGCCGTGCTCCGTTCGCTCCTCGCGTTCGATCGCACCTCCGCGGACCGGCTCGTTCCCCGCCTCGGGCAGGTGTCGTTCAACGTCGCCATGGACGATCTGTTCGTCCCGGTGCTCCACCGCCTCGGCGAGATGTGGGAGCGCGGCGAGGTGACCGTCGCGCAGGAACACTTCGTCTCGGGCTTCTGCCGCGAGCAACTGCTGGCGATGTACCATGGCGTCGGCGGCGGCCCGGAGCACGGGATGACCGTGGCGTGCGCCACGCCGCCCGGCGAGCGGCACGAGCTCGGCCTGCTGGTCCTCGCGCTCAAGCTGGCGCTGGCCGGCCACCGCGTGGTGTGGCTCGGCGCCGACCTCCCCGTGCCCGATTTGTGCGCGTACCTCGCGGCTCACCGCCCGCGGTTCGTGTGCTTGTCGTTCACGCGGGCGGTGTCGCGGGAGACCGTGGTCAACTTCGCGAAGGCGGTGCGGGCCGGCGCGCCCCCGACCACCGAGGTCGTGCTCGGCGGACCGGGGCTCTTGGGCATCGACGGGTTGATCGTCGAGGGGGTGCGGGCCGTGGGTTCGTTCGCGGCCCTCGAGTTGCTCTTGTCGAGCTCGGCGAAGGAAGTCTGGCGCGGCCGCCCCGGGGGCGGCGGAGGCGGCGAGCGTGCGTCGGGGTGAGCGGAGCCGGCGGGTGGCCGCGGCCGCCCGCTCAGCGCGGCGGGTTGGCGCCCGGGAGGTCGGCCAGGCCTACGTGCAGCGCGGCGTCGTGCGGGGGCGCCGCGACGAGGCCCGCTACGCGCGGGCGAAGCGCTGCGAGCAGGCCGGCGACGAGCCAGTAGACCTTCTCCCACGCGGGCACGATGGTGCGGCCCGCGAGGGCGTCGCCGTTGTTTCGGAGCAGGCGTCGGCCGATGGCCCGGTAGATGCGGCTCGCGACGAGGATCGCGAGGCGGCTCTTGAGCGGAATGGCGCGCATCGCGTCGTCCGCGCTGTCGTAGTAGCGCTCGGCCAAGGCGAGCAGTTCGCGCACGACCGTCGCCACGTGCGCGCGGTCGGCGGTGCCCGCGATGAGCGCCTCGGGGTCGATTCCGGCGGCGCGCAGCCGCGTGGCGGGCAGGGACACGCGGTCGCGGCGGGCGTCCTCCAGGACATCCCGGCAGATGTTGGTGATCTGCATGCCGATGCCGAGGTCGAGCGCGTGGGGCCAGGCTTCGCGGCGGGTAACGCCGATGACGCCGCACATCATCAGGCCCACGGTGCCGGCCACGCGGTAGCAGTAGCGCACGAAGGCGTCGTCATCGGCGACGCGCACGGCGCCCTGGTCGCCCGCGATGCCGACGAGCAGCTCCTGGGCGCTCCGCAGGTCGATGCCGCGCCGCTCCGCGATGGCGCGGAACGCGGCGACGAGCGGGCGGGGCGGGGCGTCGCCGCGGAGCTCGGCGTCGAGCTGGGCGACATCGCGCGCGCCCGTGTCCGGATCGGGCGCTTCGTCCATGAGATCGTCGGCGAGGCGGCAGAAGGTGTAGACCACCGCGGCGTCGTCGCGGGCGTCGGCGGGCAGGAACACGGACGCCCATCGGAAGCTGCGCGCGTGGCGCGCGAGCACCGCGCGGCTCTCGGCGACGATGTCGGTGGGGGCGGCGGCGGGCGACGACATGAACGGACACGGCTAACGCGGTCGAGGGGGGAATCATGCTCGCGCTGACGCCGCCGGATGTAGCGCCCCGCCGGGAGGTGCTCGACGCGCCCGGTGGATTTTCGTGGTGGTACGGCGACATCGTCGACACCGCCGGCAACGCGCTCGTGCTCATCGGCTCGTGGGGGTTGCCCTTTCTGCCGGGGTACGCCGCCGCGTCACGACGTGGCCAGCCTCAGCCGTGCGGCGAACGTCCCTCGATCAACCTCGCGCTCTACCGCGCCGGTCAGCCGTGCTTCTACCTGTTGCAGGAGGTGCCCGGCGTGTGGGAGTCGGCCACGCGCTGGCGCTTCGGCGACTCCGTGCTGGAGAGCGCCGTCGTCGACGGCAAGCGGCACCTGCTCGCGACGCTCGACTGCCCCGTGGCCGGCACGACCGAGCGCCTCCGCGGCACCATCACCATCCGCGGCGCCGCCCGACGCCCCGCCCCGGGCGAGGTGGCCAGCGGCGACCACCGCTGGACCCCGCTCGCCACCCCCGCGCGCGGCACCGCCGATCTCATCGTGGGCGACTGGCAGTTCGGGCTCGACGGCCGCGCCTACCACGACCGCAACGAGTCGGAAGTGCCGCTCGACGCCCTCGGCATCGGCGAGTGGTTGTGGGGCCGGGCGCCGCTCGGCGACGACGAGGTGATCTGGTACCTCCTCTGGCCCAAGGACGGCGGGCCCGTCGTGGCGTGGGGCCTCCGGCTCTCGCCTGACGGCACCACCACCCCCGTCGTGGGCCTCTCCGTCGCCCTCGCCGACCGTCGCCGGAGTTTCTACGGCCTCGCCTGGTGGGACACCGTCACCCTCACCGTCGGCGACGCGCCGTGGATCACCGTGAAGCACGGCCCCGCCGTGGAGGACGGGCCCTTCTACCTGCGCTTCCTCCCCACGGTGGAGGCCGCCGGGGCCCGGAGCGTCGGCGTCGCCGAGCTGGTGCGGCCCGACCGCGTGGACGTGGACTGGATGCGTCCCTTCGTGAAGATGCGCGTTCGTCCAATGGAAGGGCGCGGCTCCCCCTGGCTCCCGCTCTTCGAGGGCCCGAGCACCGGCCGCGCGGCGCGGCTCTTCGCGGGGTGGGGCGGTGGCTGAAGCGCACGTGGTGGGGAGCGGCCTCGGCGGGCTCGCCGCGGCCATCGAGCTCGCGTCCCGCGGGTGGCGCGTGCAGGTGTTCGAGGCGGCGCCGACGCTCGGCGGCAAGGCCGGCGTCGCCGTGCTCGACGGGGTGGAGGTGGACACCGGGCCGAGCGTGCTCACCATGCCCGACGTGCTCGACGCCGTGTTCCGCGCAGGGGGCACCACGCTCGCCGACGAGCTCGAGGTCCGCGCGCCGACGCCCGCGTTTCGCTACGTGTGGCCGGGCGGCGACACGTTCGACGTGCTCCACGCCCGGGAGGACACCGTCGCGAGCGCGGCGCGCGCGTTCGGCGCGGAAGCCGCGCGGGAGCTCGACGCGTTCCTCACCTACTCCCAGCGCATCTGGGACGCCGCCGCTCCAAACTTCGTGCTCGGGCCGGCCCCGTCGGTGGCGGGCATCGCGCGCCTCGGCGTACGCGCCCTCGGGCTCGTGGCCAACATCGACAGCATGCGCACCATGCGCGCGGCCATCGACGGCCGGGTGCGCCACCCGCGCCTCCGCGACGTGCTGAGCCGGTACGCCACCTACAACGGGTCTGACCTCCGCGCTGCCCCCGCCACGCTCAACTGCATCGCGCACGTCGAGCTTGGCCTCGGCGGGTACGGCGTGCGCGGCGGCGTGTACGCCATCGTGCGCGCGCTCGTGCGGGTAGCGGAGCGGCTCGGGGTGGTGTTCCACGCCGGCACCCCCGTCACGCGGGTGCGCGTCTCCGGCGGGCGCGTGGTCGGCGTCGACACCACGTCGGGCCCGCACAACGCCGACGTCGTCGTCGTGAACGCGGACGTCGGCGCCCTGCTCGACGGCCTGCTCGAGCCCGGCATCCGCGCCGGCGTCGCCGTGGAAGAGCCCCTCTCCATGTCCGGCTGGAACGGCATCCTGCGGGCCCGGCGCCGCGTCGGCGAGAGCGCCCGCGTCGCGCACACCGTGCTCTTCCCCGCGCGCGCCTACGCCGAGGAGTTCGCCGACATCTTCGACCGCGACCAGCCCCCCACGGACCCCACCGTGTACGTGTGCGCCCAGGAGGCGTGCCACGGCCGCGCCGGCTGGCCCGACGACGAGCCGGTCTTCGTGATGGTGAACGCCCCCGCCGAGCCCCGCGGCGGCGTCCGGAGCGCCGACGTGTGGGCCGACGTCGAGCGCATCGCGCTGGACCGCCTCCGGGCCGCCGGCCTCGCCGACGCCGACGACGCGCTCGTGTGGCGCCGCACCCCCGCCGAGCTCGCCGCGCGCTTCCCCGGCAGCCGCGGGGCCCTCGACGGCGCCGCAAGCAACGCCATGTTCTCCGCGTTCCGCCGCCCGCCGAACGCCGTCGCGAAACTACCGGGGCTCTACCTCGCCTCCGGGAGCGCGCACCCCGGCGGCGGCATGCCCCTCTGCCTCCAGTCCGGGCGTCAGGCGGCGGCCCAGATCGGGAAGCCGTAGGGAGGGGCGGTCTAACCGGCTCGGTTACCTTCAAGATCGAGGTCGTGTCCAGGAGCTAGCATGCGCGACCCTCGAACGGTGCTTCTCCCCGCCCCCGTCACGACCGCTTCTCGGCACGTCCCGCTGTCGTTGGTGGCCGGGTGTGGCTGTCGCCGT
>CAXNIN010000035.1:0-19245 GCA_964202365.1 Myxococcota bacterium
TCAAGTCCCTCGCCGGGGAAGACCCCCGCGAAGCGCGAAAGCTCCTACTCGAAGCCATCGAAGCCGCGCCGAACCGGCCGGATCTCCTCAACGCGCTCGGGGTGGTCCAGCTCCAGCTCGGCGAGCCCGAGCTCGGCAAGCCGCTCATCGAGCAGGCGATCGCCATCGTGCTCGCGGACGCCGCCGCGAACCCCGGCCGCAAGGAGCAGGCCGACACGATGATCGAGGGGTTCCTCCTCTCGCTCGCCGCCGCCTCCGAGGACCTCGACCTCCCCAACGAGGCCGAAGCCGCCTACCTCCGCGTGCTCTCCGCCAACCCCGGCCAGCCCCGGGCGCGCCAGGGCTACGCGCACCTGCTCCTCGCGTCCGGGCGCATCGACGAGGGCCGCCGCGAACTGTCGCGGTACGTCGAGGAAGATCGCGACGAGGACCCCTACATCGAGGGCGCCTTGGCGTACCTCGGCGAGCTCGCGCGCTTCCTCAACGAAGACCTCCACCCGCGCGCGTTCCTCGACGCCCACCGCGGCAGCTATGTCGAGATGTTCGACCACTACGCCGCGGAGCAGGCGAAGCTCGGGTGGATCGCCGAAGCCGCCCGCATGAAGCGCGCCCCCGACGGCCGCATCGTGCCGCTCATCGCCGAAGGCGGCCGCCCCTACGCCGCCGTGCGCGTCGATCTTGTTAACCCGAACACGTCGGAGATCGGCCAGGTAGGCGACCAACCCATGGTGGTCGCGCTCGCCGACTACCAGGCCCTCGCCCGCGCCCCGGTGCTGGTAGCCTGGCGAGAGCGCGCCTTCGACCTTCGTATTTCCAGCCAGGCCCCCTGGGACCAGCTCCCCATCCAGATCCTCTTCCACGGCCCGGCGCCCGAGGCCATCGACGGTGTCATCGGCGACTGGTACACGCAGGGCTGGGACGGCGCGTGGGGCAGCCGCGAAGGTGGGCGTTTCCACTACATCTCCGACCCCGAGCCCCGTCGTGACTTCCGCGGTGTCGTCTACAACGTGGACATGGGGCGCGCGTCGGTGGCCGCCATCGAGGACCTCATCCGGCGCCTCGAGGGCGTTCACGGGACGTACCCGATTCGCCAGGTGATCGTGGGCCGCGGATACCTCTCCTTCTAATCAGGCAGTTCTTGGGGCGGGGGGTGCCCCCCCGCAACGCCCCCCGCATCCCGCCGCGGTCGGGGGCGCGCCTTGCCGGCGGAACCACGAGCCGTACCTTCCCCCCAGGCCAGTGGGGCCAAAGGGGAGGTTGAGTGGGGAATCGACTTTGGGGAGCCGGCTGCGTGGCGCTTGCCGCGCTGGCTTGGGCCGGCGTTTCCGGCGCCCAGGAGGAGATGGACACGGGGGCGGCGCCGCTCGACGCGCTGACGCCGCGGGACGACGCGCGGGCCCACGGCGTCGACGCGCTCGCCACGGTAGCTGTGCCGCGGCCGTCGAACCTCGGCGCGTTCGTGGTGGACGAGCAGGCCGCGATCGTGCTCGGGAAGGCGCTGTTCTGGGACATGCAGGTCGGCAGCGACGGGCAGGCGTGCGCGAGCTGCCACTATCAGGCCGGCGCCGACAATCGCGCCAAAAACCAGCTCGATCCCGGGCTGTTGCGGGTGGTGGACCCAACGCGCGTCGCCGACCCGGACGTGAGCTTCGGCGACGAAGACGGCCGAACCGCTTCCGGCGCGCTCGCGGGGCCCAACCACACGCTCGTCGGGGCGGACTTCCCGTTTCACCAGCTCGAGGACCCCGACGACCGGGAGTCCTGCGTGGACGGCGACGACAACGACGGTGACGGAGCCCTCGACGCCGACGACGTCGACTGCTTCGACACGAACGACATCGCATCGTCGCAAGGCACGTTCGGCGGCGGCTTCGTGTCGGTGTCGCGGGCCCGCAACGACGCGTCGCTGTTCGACCAGTGCGGGCCGCCCGACGGCGCGATCTTCAACGTGGACGGCGTACCGGTGCGCAAGGTGGAGCCGCGCAACACGCCCACCACCATCAACGCCATCTTCAACCACCGCAACTTCTGGGACGGCCGCGCCAACAACATTTTCAACGGGCTCAACCCGCTCGGGGAGCGCGGGCTCTTGCCCACGCCCGGCAACCCGAACCCCGGCACGCTCGTGCTCCAGTCGGACGGAACCGTGCGGAAGGAGCAGGTGCGCCTCGACAACGCGAGCCTCGCGTCCCAGGCCGTCGGCCCGCCCCTCTCCAGCTTCGAGAGCAGCTGCGCGGGGCGCACCAACGCCGATCTCGGCCGGAAGTTGCGCACCCGCGCGCCGCTCGCGTTCCAGCGCGTGCACAAGGACGACAGCGTGCTCGGCCCGTACCGCAACTCGCGCGGCAACGGCCTGAAGACCAATTACCAGGCGCTCATCCAGAAGGCCTTCGACCAGAAGTACTGGGCGGGCGGCGGCAAGTTCGACGCCAACGGCGAGCCGCTCACGGCGAAGCGCGGCTACACCCAGCTCGAGGTGAACTTCCCGCTCTTCTTCGGCATCGCCGTGCAGCTCTACGAGGCGACGCTCGTGTCCGACCAGACCCCGTTCGACGACTTCATGGCGGGCGAGGACGACGCCCTCGACGCGGTGGAGCAGTTCGGCCTGAGCGTGTTCCTCAACGAGGGCAAGTGCGTGAATTGCCATTCCGGGCCGGAGCTCACCGGGGCGAGCGTGGGCCTGCGCGCCAACCAGCCCTTCGGCAACGAAGAGGCGGTCGAGCGCATGCTCATGGGCGACGGCAACGCCGCGCTCTACGACGGCGGCTTCTACAACATCGGCGTGCGGCCCACCTTCGAGGATCTCGGCGTCGGCGCCGAGCTCGCGGGCTTCCCGCTCGCGTTCTCGCGGCAGCTGTCCACGGGCAACGTCATCGACGACTTCAACGTCGACACGGACCGCTTCGAGATCCCGGGGCCCATCGTGCCCGGCGAGCGCGTGGCGGTGGACGGCGCGTTCAAGGTGCCGGGCCTGCGCAACATCGACCTGACGGGGCCCTACTTCCACAACGGCGGCACGGCCACGCTCGCCCAGGTGGTGGCCTTCTACGACCGCGGCGGGGACAGGCTCCGCGACGGGGAGTGCGACACGACCGCGTTCGCGGACGCGTGCAGCAACCTCGATCCCGACATTCAGCCGCTCGGCCTCGGTGACCTCACCCGCGAGATCGAGGGCACCACGGTCACCGGTGAGGAGGCGCTCGTGCGGTTCATGCTCGCGCTCACCGACGAGCGCGTGCGGTTCGAGCGTGCCCCGTTCGATCACCCCGAGCTCGTGATCCCGAACGGCCACCCGGGCGACGCCGAAGGGCTCACGAGCGTGAGCGGCGACCGCGCGGCCGACAGCCTCCGCACGATCCGCGCGGTGGGCAAGAACGGGAACGCGGACCCGCTGACCCCGTTCCTCGGGCTCGACCAGACGGACGAATAGGCACCCGAACCGCCGGCGGCTCCCCGGGGCCGCCGGCGCTTCCGCGGCGCCGGCCGTCCGCGGCCGGTGGCTGCCCACCCTCCGCTTCCCGCGTTTCCGGCGAGCTACCGCGCGGCGACCCAGCGCGCGAAGGTGCGCATGACGGCCTGCGACTCGAGGGTGTCGGGCCCTTCGGCCATCACCCGGTCGATCGCTTCGGCGGCGGCGGCGTCGTCGGCGTAGTGCCCGCGGTAGTAGTTCCAGCGCTCGGTGGTCGTCGCTTTGTTGAGCTCGGGGTGGAACTGGGTGGCCCAGAACGGCGCGTTGTCCACCTTGAACGCCTGGTTGTGAATCTTCCGGCCCGTGGCGAGCAGGGTGACGCCCGACGGGAGGCGATCCACGTGGTCGTGGTGGCCGAGCTGGGCGTCGAACGTGACGGGGAGCGTGCCGAACAGCGGATCGACGCGGCCGGCGTCGGTGAGGTCGATCGGGAACGCGCCGAGCTCCTGGCGGGCGTCGTCGCGGTTGACTTCGCCGCCGAGGGCGAGCGAGAGGCCCTGGAAGCCGAAACAGCTCGCCCACGCGGGCACCTTGTGGTCGACCACGCGCACGAGGAAGTCCAGCATGTTGCGCACCCACGGGTGCGGGTCGAGCACGGAATAGGCGCCGGAGCCGCCGAAGAAGAACACGCGCGCCTCGAAGAGGAGGCGGTCGTCGAGCGGCGAGGCGGAGGCGTGCACCATCTCGAGCGGCAGCCCGGTGGTGTCGCAAAAGCAGCGAAGCTCCTGCTGGGCCATCGGATCGTGGGGGTCGCGCAGGGAGACGAGGATGTCGCGGGGCATAGCTTGCGGCTTATCCGACCAGACGATTCGCGTGAGGCCGTAAGCTCCGCGAGGGCGCCGCCGTTGTGGTCGCGAACCCAACCCGGAGCCCCGCGATGCTCAACTTCCTCGTCCTCCTCTCCTGTCAGGCGCTCACCGAGGCCAAGACCCTTCCCATCCCCGAGGCCGAGGAGCCCGTGGTCGCCGACGAGCCCGAGGTGGTGCGCCCCGTGCGGATGCCCGCGGGCGAGGCCACGGTTCGCCAGTGTTACGGCTCCGACGACCGCCGTAGCCGCGGGCCCGGCTCGCCCCCGCCGCCCCCGATGGCATCCCGGTCCGGCTCCGCGAAGTCCGCGCAGTCGGCCGCCCCTTCGTCTACCGCCGCGTACGCGCCCACGCCTTCCGCCGCGCCGGTCGCCGACTCCTCCTCCCTCGGGAGCGCCCCGATCGGCGGGAGCGGCCCCGGCGTCGGCTACGGCGGCGGTGGCGCCCCCGAGCGCGCCGCGGCCGAACCGTCGGCCGCAAAGCCCAGCCCCGCCGACGGGCTCGCCGACGAAGGCGACGCCTCCGGCTCCGAGGCCCGCGCCCCGCAGAAGACGGTCGGCCAGATGGAGCGCAGCAAGGAAGACGCCAGCTTCCAGGCCCCGCGCGAAGAAGAGGCCGCCATGCCCATGCAGGCCAACCTCGATTGGGGCGCCACCGTGTACCTCTCCAACGACGACTCCATGTCGCTCGCGAGCGCCCAGCGCCTGCTCTGGGCCATCCAGAACAAGGGCCCGGTGACGACGGCGCAGGTGCGCCCCCACGAGCTGCTCAACTACTTCAGCTTCGACACCAACCCGGTGGCCCGCGGCGACCTCTTCTCCGTGAAGGGCTCCGCCGAACAGACGGAGGCCGGCGTGGTCACCTTCGCGTTCGCCGTGAAGGGCGCGACGCCGGCGCGCGAGCCGCTCGATCTCACGATCGTGCTCGACCGCTCGGGCTCCATGTCGGCCGAGGGGCGCATGGACTACCTCAAGCGGGGCCTGACGAAGATGCAGGAGCAGCTCGTCCGCGGCGACCGCGTCGATCTCGTGCTCTTCGACGACCGCGTGTGCACCCCGCTCGAGAACTACGTCGTCGGCCGCGACGATCCCTCCCTGCTCGCCAGCGCGATCTCGGACCTCCAGCCCCGCGGGTCGACCGACCTCGATCTCGGGCTCAAGGAGGGCTACCGCATCGCCAACGCGCGCACCGACGCCGGCGACCGCAACCGCCGCATGCTCCTCATCTCCGACGCGCTCCTGAACACCGGCGACATCGACCCCAACACGGTCTCCGAGGTGGGCAAGGCGTACGAGGCCTCCGACATCCGCCTCACCGCGGTGGGCGTGGGCCGCGACTTCAACGACAAGGTGCTCGACATGCTCACGGAGAAGGGCAAGGGCGCCTACGTGTACCTCGGCTCCGAAGCCGTGGTGGATCGCGTCTTCGGCCTGGGCTTCCCGAGCCTCGTGCAGACCATCGCACACGACGTTCGGTTCGCGCTCGACCTCCCGCCCAGCCTCGCCATGAAGAAGTTCTACGGCGAAGAGTCCAGCACCGACCCCGAAGACGTGCAGCCGATCCACTACTACGCGGGCACCACGCAGCTCTTCCTGCAGGACCTCCAGCTCCGCGGCAGGCCCGTCCCGAGCGACCCCGTCACCCTCACCATCGAGTGGAAGGACGCCGACAGCGGCGCGGCGAAGCGGCAGGCGTTCACCACCACCGTGGGCGCGCTCCTCGACTCCGACCCGCGCAACATGCGCAAGGCCCGCGCGCTCATGGCGTGGACCGACGTGATTCTGGCCCGCACCCTGGGAAACTCCCCGTGTGACGCCCCCATCGCCACCTGGCGCGAGCGCGTCGACCGCCTCGGTGAGGACGCCGAAGTGCAGTGGCTCGACGGTCTCACGAGCCCCCTCTGCGGCGCCGAGCCGGTGGTGCCCCGCCCCGCGGCGCGCGGCGTCGCGTTCAAGGTGAAGCTCGA
Source organism: Myxococcota bacterium (assembly GCA_964202365.1). GTDB lineage: Bacteria > Myxococcota_A > UBA796 > UBA796 > SXON01 > CAJBVW01. The sequence continues at coordinate 6,242 of CAXNIN010000035.1, forward strand.
CAGCGACCTGCCCATCGCCGAGGTCGGCCTCACCTGCTCCGGCCGCACCGAGGTCGAAGCGCTCTCCGGCAGCGACACCGTCGCGCGGTTCACGTCGGCCACCCCGGGCGGGTGCACGCTGGTCCTCCAGGGCACCGTGCCGATGCAGGCCCAGGTGGAGGTGCCGAGCACCGGCGGTGAGGTGCGGTGCACCGTGCGCGCGGGCCGGGTGAGCTGCGGGTAGTCCGCTCTCCAAAACGCCGAACGGCCGGCCCTTCGCAGGGTCGGCCGTTCGCGGGAGACGCGGCGCGGCTACTTGCTGGCGGTCTCGTTCTGCTCCTTGAGGTCCTCGGTGACGAAGTCGAGGAGCGTCGTCGAGAGCTCGATGATCTGCTGGTGCGTGAAGCCCTCCGTCCGAAGCTGGCGGTAGAAGCTGCGGGCCACCGACCGGTTGCGGTTTCGGTAGAGGTCCTGCACGTCGGGCTGGGCTTGGATCACGGTTTCCTCCGGCATGGAGAGAGGGGTTCGGTGCACGACCCAGCAAGGAGCGTGCCGCCGGTTCTCTCGTCGAAAATGCTCGTATAACGGCACCTTCCGCTGCGCCAATGCGTAAGCGGCTACGCGGTTTGGCCGCGCGGGTGCGTAAATCGCTACGCACCGCGGGGTTCAACCCGTGAGCAGGCCGATCCCCACCGTGCCGAGCGACGGGAGCGCGCGGAGCGGCGAGTAGAATCCCGTGTTCAGACCGAGGAAGGCGTCAAATCCGCCGGGGAATCGTCGGAGCGCGCGGACGACGCGGTGGCGGAGCCACGGCCGGCGGGCGACCTGGAGCAGCAGCCCCGTGAACAGGAGGTGGCGGCGGGTGATGTGCGCCCAGTCGCGCGCGTAGCCGGCGGCGTCGTTCGCGAGGGTGCGCTTCACCAAGGCGGCGCCGCTCTCCCAGGCGAGCGACAGGCCTTCGCCGGTGAGGGCGTCGAGGTAGCCGGCGGCGTCACCCACGAGGAGCACGCGGCCGCGCACCCGCTCGGCGACGTGCACGCCGAACGGCCCGGCGCCGCGCGCCTGCGACTCCGCGGGGCCGAGCTTCGCCGCGAGCGCCGGGAACCGCGCGAGGAGGGCGTCGTGGTCGCCCTTGCCGCCGCTCCACAAGAACGCGACGCCCACCCGTTCGGGCCCGACGGGCGTGACGTACGCCTCGGCGCCGTCGGCCCACCACACCTCCACCTTGTCGCTCCAGGGTGCCACCGTGAAGTGGCGGCGCACGCCGAGCCGACGGCCCTCGGTGCGGAGCGGGGTGGCGGCGATGCCGGCCTCCTTCCGCACGCGGCTGTGGAGGCCGTCCGCGGCGACGAGCCAGCGCGCCCGGACGGGCCCGCGGGACGTTTCGAGCGTGACGCCATCGGTGTCCTGGCGCCACCCTGTCGCTTCCGTGCCGTCGAAGAGCGTCACGCCGAGCGCCGCCGCCCGGGCCCGGAGCGCCTCGGAGAGCGCGAGGCGGCGCACGCCGAGCCCCGGCCCCTCGGGGAACGTGCCCTCGGCGACCACGTCGCCGTCGACGTAGCGGATGCCGGTGAACACGTGCGTGCCCCACGCGGGCGGCACCACGCCCATCGCGCGCAGGCGCGCGACGCCCGGCGGCATCAACCCTTCGCCGCACGCCTTGTCGATGGGGCCGCGGCAGCGGTCCACGACCACCGCGCGCGCGCCGGCCAACGTCGCTTCGATCGCGACGCCGAGGCCCGCCGGGCCGCCGCCGACGATGGCGTAGTCAACGTCCAAGGCGCGCTCTCCAGTGGGCGAGGGTGCCGCGGGCCAGCGCCCCGGCGAGCCGCCAGGGCGTGATGTCGTCGGGCGGGAGCAGCGTTCCCGCCAGCCACGCCTCGAGCGCCGCCGCGCGCCGAATCTTGCCCGACGACGTGCGGGGGAGGGTGCCGGGCGGCAGCAGCACGACCAGCGCGGGATCGAGGCGCGTGGCGGCGAAGATCGCGGACGCGCAGGCCGCGGCGAGGTCGTCGCCCGCGGGCGGGGTGCCGCCCGGGCTCGAGGGGGGCGTTGCGGGGGGCCCGCCCCCCGCCCCCAAATCCGCCCGAACCTCGACGAACACGACGAGCTTCTCTTCTTCGGCGTCTTCCTCGCGCCACGCCACCGCCGCCGCGCACCCGACGCGCACCCCCGGCACGGCGTCGACGGCCTGTTCCACTTCGTGCGGGGCGTGGTTCTGCCCGCGGAGGATGAGGAGATCCTTCTGGCGGCCCGTCAGAAAAAGCTCGCCGCCGTGGAGAAAACCGAGGTCACCCGTGTCGAGCCAGCCGTCCTGGAGGGCTTTGGCGGTGCGCTCGGGCTGGTGCAGGTAGCCCGAGAAGAGCGACGGGCCGCTCACGCGAACGGGCCCGACGGCGTTCACCGGGGCGTCGACCGCCATGCCGGGGAGCGGCGTGCCCACGCTCACGAGCTCGACGCCTTCGGGGTCGGCGACGACGCGGCCGTCGGCGAGCGCGGCGCGGTCGAAGCGCGCGGTGCGGAAGGGAGCGTCGAGCGCCGAGAAGGTGACGGCGAGCGAGGCTTCGGCGAGGCCGTACACCGGCGTGAGGGCTTCGGGACGGAGCCCCCAACGGGCGAATCGCGCCACGAAGCGCCGGAGCGTGGCGGGCGAGACGGGTTCGGCGCCGTTGAGGGCGTAGCGCCACCGGGAGAGGTCCACCCCGTCGAGGTCGGCGTCGGCGATCCGATCCACGCAGAGGGCGTACGCGAAGTTGGGCGCGGGGCTCACCAGCGCGCCGGTGCGGCTGATGGCGCGCAGCCAGAGCGCGGGCTGGGTGATGAAGAGCTCGGGGGGCAACAACGTGAGGTTGGCCGCCCGGAGCAGCGCGACGAACACGGCGCCGACGAGCCCCATGTCGTGGTAGAGCGGGAGCCAGCTCACGCCGTCGTGATCGGCCTCGTCGCGGACGACCATCCCGCCGATGGCCGCCGCGTTGGCGAGCACGGCGCGGTGGGCGAGCGCCACCGGCTTCGGCGCCACCGTGGTGCCGGACGAGAACTGGACGAACGCGAGGTCTTCCGGGTTGGCGTGCGTCGTGTGGTCGGGGCCGTGGACCTCGGCGATGTCCACACACCCGAGCGGCGGGCGCGCGCGGGCGACGGCCTCGCCGAGGATGCGCCACGTGCGGGCGTCGACGAGCACGATGCGGGCGCGTACGGCGTCGAGCATCGCGGCGGTTCGGGCGTGGTATTCGGTGAGGCGCCCGAGGCGCACCGGGGGGTAGAGCGGCACGGGCACGGCGCCCGCGAGCACCGCGCCGAAGAAGGCGTCGAAGAACGCGGGGCTCGTGGGCAGCACGATGGCGACGGTGTCTCCGGGGCGAACCCCGCGCGCGGCGAGCCCCCCGGCGGTGCGCCGCGCCCCGGCGAACACGTCGACCCAGTCGCGACGCGTCTCGCGTTCGCTTCGGTCGAGGAAGCGGAGCCCGCGCCCGTTGTCGGCCCGCGCGGCGGCCTCGAGCGCCCGGCCGAGCGTGAGGCCGGCCGTCACGCGGAGCGCCGGCGGATCACCGCGACGAGGTCGCCCACGCGCTCCAGCCCGGCTTCGTCGCCGTCCTCGAGGACCACGCGGAACTCGTTCTCCAGCTCGGCGACCAGGGTGAGCAGCCGCACGGAGTCGAGGCGGAGGGCTTCGACGAGGAGCGTGTCGTCGTCGAGGGGGCCGTCGTACCCGAGGTGCGTTCGCGCGACGTGGGCGACGCCGTCTCGGATCTGGTCGTCGGTCACGCGGCCCTCCCGAGCGCGCGGTCTTCTACGGCGATGCGCGTCTTGAGGAGCCACGCGTTGAGAAACAGGAAGGCGATGGCGGTGAGTCCGGCGCCGTGCATCAGCGGTAACGCGATGCCTTCAAGGATCACCGCGAGGTAGTTCGGGTGGTTGAGGTAACGGTACGGCCCGCCGGTGACCGGCGGTAGCCCCGGGACCACGATGACGCGCGTGTTCCAGCGCGGGCCGAGCGTGGTGATGACCCACCACCGCACCGCCTGCGCCGCGACCGCGAGCCCCACGCACGCCCACCCGGCGACGGGGTTCCACTCCCGCTCCAGCAGGATGACCTCGGCGGGGATGGCGATGAGAAAGGCAGTGTGGAGCAGCACCATCCACTTGTAGTGCTCCGCGCCGTGCTCGACGCCCCCGTTCGCGAAGCTCCACGCCGCGTTGCGCTTGGCCACCACGAGCTCGGCGAGGCGCTCCAGCGCCACGAGCACCATCACCACAATCCAGACGGGGTTCACCATCTCAGCAGCACGAGCTCCGAGCAGAAGCCCGGCCCCATCGCCACCATCAGCCCGTATGCACCCGGCGGCGGGGGCGCGTCGAGCGTCTCGCGGAGCACGAGGAGGACCGACGCGCTCGAGAGGTTGCCCACCTCCCGGAGCGTGGTCCACGTGCGGGCGAGCGCCTCGGGCGGGAGCGCGAAGACGTCCTCCATGGCCTCGAGCACCTTCGGGCCGCCGGGGTGGGCGATCCACGCGTGGATGTCGGAGAGGGCGAGGCCCTGCGCGTCGAGGAAGGCGGTGACGTCGGTGCCGAGGTGGTGGCGCACCATCTCGGGCACCTCGGCCGAGAGCACGATCTTGAAGCCGCTCTCGCCGATGCGCCAGCCCATCACGTCTTCCGTGTTCGGGTAGAACACGCTGCGGGTCGCGACGATGCGCGGGAGCGCCGCCGCGCCACGTTCCGCCGCGAGCCGCGCCGCGCGCCGCTCGCCGACGAGCACGGCGCACGCGGCGCCGTCGCCGAAGAGCCCGCTGGCGATGAGGTTCGGGATGGAGAGGTCTTCCTTCTGGAGCGTCAGCGAGCAGAGCTCGACGGAGAGGAGGATCGCTATGTCGTCGGGGTTGCCGCGCAAGTAGTCCGCGATGCGCGCCACGCCGGCGGCCCCGGCCACGCAGCCGAGCCCGAAGATGGGGGTGCGCTTCACGTCGGGGCGGAGGCCGAGCCGGTTCACCAGCCGCGCGTCGATCGACGGCGCGGCGATGCCGGTGACGCTCGTGAACCAGATGGCGTCGACGTCCCGGGGCGTGAGACCGGCGCGGGCGAGGGCGTCGGTGACGGCGTCGGCGCCGACGTCGGTGCCGACACGCACGAACGCGTCGTTGGCCTCGGTGAAGCCGCGCAGCGCGAGGTAGGCGTCAACCGGAAGGGCGAGGTGGCGCCCCCCGACGAGCACGTTGCGGTGAAGCTGCTCGATGCGCGCCACATTGTGATAGCGCTCGGCCCACGCCACGCGAAAAGCCCCGATCAAGGTGTCCTGGTCAGCATAGTGCGGCGGAAACGCGCGCCCGACCGTAACGATGTGCACCCGGCCTCCGGCGCACTCCGTGTAACCACAAACCGGGCCGCGACACGCGTGTACCGGAGGCCCGGTAGTCGGTCCGGCGCTCCGAACAGGCCGCCCGCGATATGCTCCCCGGGGGAGGCCGGATGGGGTTCCTGCTCATCGCGTGCGCGACCGCTTCGGCGGCGGTGCTCGGCGTGGCGCCCGGCGCGGGGCGGCTGACGTTCCAGCTCCCGGCGAGCCTCCACACGGTCGACGGCGAGGCGGAAGGGTTCGTCGGCACGCTCGACACGGACACCCTTCGCGGCTCGCTCACGGTCGACGCCGCGTCGCTCACGACCGGCCTCGGCCCGCGCGACAGCCGGATGACCTGGTACTGCCTCGAAGCGCCGCGCTTCGCCGCCATCCAGCTCGACGTTACCGCCATCGACGGCGCCGTCGCCGAGCTCCGCAGCGGCGCGGGCACGGGCGCCCTCACGCTCACCGGTACGCTCACCATTCGCGACGTGGCCCGGCCCGTCGCGATCCCCGCCACGTTCGCGTGGGAGGGGGACAACCTCCGCCTGAAGGGACGCCACGCCATGAAGTGGACCGACTGGAACATCCCCGACCCCTCCACCCTGCTCTCGACCGTGGGCCCCGAGCTCACCGTGAGCTTCGATCTCCTCGCGAGTCCGTCGTGAGCGACCACGTCTTCGGAAGCCTGACGGTGCGCCTGGAAGACCAGGTCGCCTGGCTCGAGCTGATGCACGGCAAGGCCAACGAGATGGGCCGCGCCGAGGTGGGCGCGTTCGAGGCGCTCTGCGCCTGGCTCGAAGCCGGCCACGCCCGCGTGCTGGTCACGTGCTCCCGACGCGTCTCCGCGAAGGGCACCCCCATCTTCATCTCCGGCGCGAACGTCACCGAGCGCGCCGAGTGGCCGCTCACCGACGTGAAGCGGCACGTGCGGTGGCAACGCGCCACGCTCGCGCGCCTGCGCCGCGCCCCGGTGTTCCACGTGTCCGTCGTCAACGGCATCGCGCTCGGCTGGGGCACCGAGTTCATGCTCGCCTGCGACTGGCGCATCGCCGCGCCCGGCGCGCGGTTCGGCCTCCCCGAGACCGGCCTCGGCATCGTGCCCGGCGCCGGCGGCGCGAGCGAGCTCGCCTCGCTCATCGGCCTCCCCCAGGCGCTCCGCCTCGGCATGACGGGCGAGCAGCTCGACCCCGCCGAGGCCCACCGCATCGGCCTCGTGGACGAGCTCGTCGACGACGTGGACGCCGGGCTCGCGCGCGCGACCGCGCTCGCCGACCGTGTGAAGCGCCGCTCGCCGACGGCGGTGGCGGCGTTCAAGGCGGCGGCGCTCGCGGCGGTCGGGCGCTCCGAAGACGAGCGGCGGCGGCTCGAGGCGGAAGCGTACGAGCACTGCGTCGACACCGGCGAAGCCGCGGTGGGACGCGCGCACTTCTCCGACATCACGGCCGGCGGCGCCGCGCCGTGGGGGGCGTTCAAGGCGTGGCGACCCTGATCTTCTTCCTTGCCGGGTGCCTCTGGGGCAAGGGCCTCGAGGCGTGCGACGCCTACGGCGATCCGATCGCGCGCGAGGAGTGTCGGTACGACGAGGTGAAGAAGGTCCTCACGGACGACGCCGCGCTCGACGCCGCCCTCGCCCGCATCGACGACCCCGCCTCGCGCGACCTCGTCCTCTACCGCCTCGCCGTCGACAACCCCGACCGCGCGAACGCGTTGTGCGCGCGCACGAAGACCCCCGCGTTGCAGGACAAGTGCGCCAAGGTCATCGGCCGGCCCCACTTGCGCGGCCCGCCCCCCGGCGGTCCGTGACCGCGCGGCGGCGGGCGCTCGCGGGGCTCGCGCTCGGCGCGGCGTTGGCCGCGTGCGCCCCCGAAGCGGCCCCCCTGCCTCCGGAGGAGGCCGCCCTCCCCGACAACGCCGACCCCGCGCGCTGCGCGAAGGAGCCCTTCGAGCAGCTCCGCGTAGGCTGCCTCGTGGAGACCGGCGCCCGCGCCGCGCGTGAGGGCAACGTCGAAGCCACCGAGGCGTCCTGCGCCGCGCTCCCCGAGGGCACCTGGAAAGACGAGTGCCATTTCCGCGCGGGCGAGGAGCTCGCGCGCGCCGGCGAGGAGGTCGCCGGCCTCTCGCACTGCGGCCGCGCCGGCCGCTTCGCCACGTTCTGCACCACCCACGCGGGCTGGGGCATCCCCGTGTCCGACGAGCCGGTCGACCTCTGGCTCTCGGGCGTGCCTTCGCTTCCGGAGGCCCTCCGCGAAGAAGGCGCCGACATCCTTCGTTCCCGCTGGTGGTACAACCGCGTGTACGGCACCGGCACCGCCGACCCCGCCGTCGCGAAGGCCGCGCCGCCCGATCAGGCCGCGCACGCCCGCGGCGCCTGGGCGATCGAGGCCATTCGGCTCCTCGACGGCGACCACGCCGCGGCGCGGGCGGCGTGGGCCGCGGACACCGTTCTGACAGGCGCACGTTTGGATAGGCCGATCGGTCGGTACGATGCGCCGTTTCGAATCGACGGCGAGGTGGAACTCGCGCGCGTGCGCACCTTCGGCGGGAGCGCGCGCCTCCTTGGCGAGACGCCCGAGGAAGATCTCGACATCGCGCTGTTGGAAGGCCTGTATTTCCGCGAGGCCACCCGCGCGGACCCCTTCGTGGCGTTCCTCTCCGACCCCCGCCCGCGTGTCCGCTACACGGCGATTCGGGCCTACCGCACGTTGAATTCGCCCGACGCCGAGGCCGTGCTCACCGCGATGAAGGACGACCCCGACCCCATCGTGGCCGCGCACGTGGCCGACGCCCTGCAATACCGCACGTGGGAGGGGAAGCGGAACGCGCCCGGGCTCGACACCTTCGGGGCCGCCGGCCCGCGCGGGGTGGCCGGGGCGCCGCGGGGCCCGAAGCCCGAGAAGCCGCCGCCCGAGCGGGGCCCGCGTCGCGACGCGCCGGCCCCGTAGGGTTCACTTGCCGATCACGGCCTCGATCCCGAGGATCGGCAGCGTGGGGAGCCCGAAGCCGTAGGTCTGGGTGCCGTAGGCTTCCCACACCCCGGAGATCACCGGCTCGGCGACGCGGCGATTGTAGACGTTCTGGATGTCCAGGTAATACTCCAGCCGCCAACGCTTGTACTTCGCCTGTTTCGAGATCTTCGCGTCGAGCGCGTGGAACGGCTGGGTGCGGCCGTCGGCGGGGTCGAGCGTCTCCGTGGTCTGGAGCAGCACGTCGTACGCTTCGATGGGATCTTCGCCGCGAAGCGGGAAGCCGCTCGCAAAGCGCCAGCGCCCGCCCAGCGTCCAGCCCTTGCCGAGGTCGATCGCGACGACCCCCACGAGGCTGTGGGGCTGGTCGTAGCTCGACGGCACCCACGCCTCGAAGTCCTGCTCCCGCCGCTCGCTCGTGGCGTAGGCGTACGACACCCACCCGCTCGTGCCCGCCGCGCTGTACTTCACCATCGTCTCGAGCCCCGTGGCCCGGCCCTGGCCCTGCCCGAGCGAACCATCCGCTTCATACGCCGTGATGCGCGTGATCGACCGGCTGTAGGCGTCCACGCCCACCTGCCACGGCCCGTTGTCGTAGCGCACGCCGGCGCCGCCGCCCCAGCTCTGCTCCAGCAGGAGCGTGCTGCCTTCGGGGGGGCCGATCAACATCTCCGCCGGGGGCGGCTGGTGGTACAGGCCGCCGTCGCCGACGAGGGTGACGTTGTCGCCGATGGGGAAGACCACGCTCGCGCGTGGGGAAGGGGCCGCGCGGGGGAGGTGCCCGGTGACGAAGAGCGTGTCGAGGCGGGCGCCGACGATGGCCCGAACGCCGTCGTCCTTGCCGATGCGCACGTCGAAGTAGGCGTCCGGCGAATCCACCCGCGCGCTGCGGACGATGCCGCCGCGATCCTGGTAGTACGCGAGGTTCACCCAGTCGAACGTGCCGTCCACACCGGCCGACCACCCGAACCGGCCGTCGCCCTCGTCCACGAGCTCCACCCGGGCCCCACCGCCGTTCTTCTGCTGAATCTGCTCGCGCCCGAGCACGTCGATCGTGAGCTCGTAGAGCTCGTACCCGAAGTAGGGCTTGATGGACAGCGGTTTTCCGGCCACGGTCGTCTTCCAGCTCGCGTGGAGCCGGTGCGTCTGGAGCTGGATCGAGGCGCGATCGCCGTCGGCCGTGGAGGCGTCGAGCGTGTCGAAGTAGCCGAGGCCCAGCGCCGAGACGTCGCCCCAGTCGCCCCGGAGCTGCCAGTCCCAGAAGCGCGGCGCGATCTGGGCCTGCTCGGCGGTGACGCCGGGCACGAGGTTCAGCACGCCGTCGAGGTAGGAGCGGCGGAACGCCGCGCTCACGGCGCCCTTCTCCCCGATGGGCACCCCCGCGTACGCCCCCGCGAGCACGATGTTCGCCCCGGCGCGCACTTCGAGCGTCTCCGGGCGCGGGCGCGTCACGAGGTCAACGGCGCCGGCGGTCGCGCGCCCGTAGCGGGCGGATTGCCCGCCCGGGTAGAAGTCCACGCGGTCCACGAGGCCCGGGTGCACCACGCTCGTGAAGCCGCCGAGGTGGTAGATGAGCGGCACGCGCGTGCCGTCGATGTACACGCCGGTGTCGCGGGGGTCGCCGCCGCGCACCAGCAGCCACCCCGCGTCGAGCGGCGCGCGCACCGCCCCCGGCAGGTTCGAGATCGCGCGGAGTGGGTCGCCCAGGGTACCGGGGAGCGTGCGCAGCTCCTCCGCCGTGATCGTGCGGCGCACGACTTCGTCGCGTTGGCGGCGGTACGTTCCGATGACGCCGGGGATGACGGGGGCGTCCACCTTGGTGTAGAGCGCGAGCGTGACGCCCTCGCCCTCGAGCACGACGATGCGCGGATCATCCAGCGCGAAGGCGGGATCGAGGCTCGTGATCGTCACCGTGTGCGGCCCCGGCGGCACGCCGCGGAACGCGAAGGCGCCGGCGGCGTCGGTGGTGACGGTCTGCCCGGCCACGGTGACGAGGAGGCCGGGGATCGGGGTTCCGGGCCCGCCCACGCGCACCACGCCGTCGACGTTCACGGGCGGCGGGAGGATCTCGAGCCGCACCGGGAGGTACACGGCCACCGGGGCGCCGCCCTCGAGCGCCGGCGTGAAGCGGGTGGCCCGAACGGCGGCCACCGCCGCGTCGGAGAAGGGCGCCTCGCCGGCCTTCACCGTGATCTCCTCGATGGCACCCTGCTCGTCGACGAGGAGCACGAGGTCGATCACGACGGGCGTTGCGTCCGCGGGGGCCGGGGCGTCGGCGGGCCAGGCGACCTCCAGGGGCGTGAGCGGCGCCGGCGGGGTGACGACGGCGGCCGCTACGGGCCCAGCGCCGGCCTCCCCGGGAGGCGGTTCGACGGGCGCCGCCGCGCGCGCGAGGCAGGAGAGCAACAGGCCGATCACGGCACGACCGTAGCACGGACCGCGCCGGCTTCAGAAGTCCGTTCCGTTCGCGGATTCACGGGGATGCGAGGGCCCGGCACGGGCGTTAGTTCCCGCGCCGTCTCAGGAGCATCCTCATGGCCCGCCTTCCCTCGACCCACCTCCTCGGCGGCGCCGTGCTCGCCGGCCTCGCGCTCCTCGTCGCCTGCTCGGGGGAGACGCCCGCCCCGGCCGAACCCGCGAAGGAAGCCAAGGCCGAAGCCGCGCCCGTCCCGCCGCCCCCTCCGGCGGCCGTGCAGGAGCCGCTCGTCGGCGGCCCGTATCCCTCGTTGCTCCTCGCTCAGGCGCAGTTCGTGAAGGGCCCGGACGGCAAGCCCAAGCCCGGCCCCGCGCTCCTCACCATCTGGCGCAAGACGCCCGAAGGCTGGAAGACGGTCAAGGTCGAAGACCCCGACTCCAACGTCTTCCACAAGGCCTACCCCTACGAAGGCACGATCCTCACGATCGGCGCCGAGAAGGCCCACCTCAAGGACTGGACGTTCAAGGACGGCGCCTGGCAGGCCGAGTCCCTCTGGAACCCCAAGTGGGACGGCAAGTGGAACCGCCTCCGCGATCTCGAGATCGGCGACGTCAACGGCGACGGCGCGCCCGAATTCGTGATCGCCAGTCACGACGTCGGCGTCATCGGCGTCGCGACGTTCAAGGACGGCAAGGCGAGCGTCGTCGAGCTCGACAAGACGCCCGACACCTTCGTGCACGAGATCGAGATCGGCGACGTTGACGGCGACGGCAAGAACGAGTTCTTCGCCACGCCGAGCGGGCGCAACCAGTCGAGCGGCAAGTCCCAGCCCGGCCAGGTGGTGATGTACAAGTGGGACGGCACCACGTACGTCCGCACCGTCGTGGACGATCTCGCGGGCAGCCACGCCAAGGAGATTCTCGCGGTCGACCTCAACGGCAAGGGCAAGTCCGACCTCTTCGCCGTCATCGAGGCCGAGACCGAGCTGGTCGGCGGCGTCGCCCAGATCAAGAACCCCGTCGAGATTCGCCACTACAAGGTGGGCAAGGACGGCACGTTCACCCACGAAGTCGCGGCCACCATCCAGGACAAGCAGACGCGCTTCCTCGTCCCCGGCGACTTCGACGGCGACGGCCAGATCGAGCTCGTCGCCGCGGCGATGAAGTCGGGCATCTGGGTGCTCGAGCAGAACAAGGACGGCACCTGGACCTCGACCAACATCGAGACCACCTCCGGCGGCTTCGAGCACGCGGCGGTCGGCGCCGATCTCGACGGCGACGGCAAGCTCGAGCTCTACGTGGCCTCCGACGACCAGTCCGAGCTCCGCAGCTACGTCTACGACGCCGCGACGAAGACCTACGTGAAGACCGTGCTCGGCCCCATCCAGGACGACGCCATCACGTGGAACATCACGAGCGGGAGCTTCTAAGGGTCCGTCCGGACACAACGTTCAGCACCGAGGGCGACCCTGGGCCGCGGCCGCAAGGAGCGAGGAGGGAGCATGCTCTACGCATGTGACCGACGAGCGACGCCGCGGACGCGCGGCCAGGGGCGGCCGAATGCAAACGTTGTGTCCGGACGGGCCCTAAGCTCCGATCGGGGGAAGGTGGGCACCCGCTGCCGCGGTGCGGCGGCGGGGATGCCCGGGGCGGGCGTCGGTGGCTCCGTGCCCCGACGCCGGAGCTACTTCGCCCGGTAGCCGATCAGGAGCCCCGCGCGCACCTCGACCGGCGCGAGCACGCTCGTGCCCGTCGCGGAGAGCAGCTCCACGCTGCGCAGGTCGCCCTGGATGCGCACGGAGGGCTCCAGGTGGATCGGGAGCGAGCCGAGGCCGATCTGCGCGCCCAGCTCCCCGCCGAGGATCGGGAGCACGGCGTCGGTGACGCTGACGCCGTCCTTCGTGAACGCGCGCGCCGACAGGCCGCCGTACACGCCCACCAGGGGCCGCACCGCGCCGAGGTCGATGACGTAGGCGCCTTCGGCCACCACGTCGATGTCGCTCATCGCGCGGCCCTCGCCGACGCTCGTGAGCGCGGCCTCCGTGCGGCCGGCGAGGCCTACGCCCACGCGCAGCGCGGGCGTGAGGTGCCAGCCGCCGTCCACGCGGAGGTCCCCGACGGTGGCGACGTCGGCGCGCAGGCCCACCCCGCCGCCGGCGCCGAGCCAGAGGCCCGTGCCGGGCCCGGCGGGGGCGGCGGACGCGCCGGTTGTCGTGGCGGTGCTGGTCGTGGGCTTCGGCGCCGCGGCCTGGGCGGGCGGCGCCGGCTTCGGGGGCGGGGCGCCGACCGCCACGGGGGAGCTCGCA
>CAXNIN010000036.1:0-19176 GCA_964202365.1 Myxococcota bacterium
CTTGGTGCAGCCCGGGGTGTCGTCCTTCGGGTAGAAGTAGACGACGGCGGGCTTGCCGCGCAGATCATTGATCTTCCAGAACTTCCCCGTGGCGTCTGGAGCGTCGAGCTCGGGGGCGGCGGCGCCCTCGGTGAGGTGGGTCTTGCCCCCGAGCCCCAACGCGCCCTTGATAAGATCACGAATTCCCATCTGAATCTCCCGCGGCGGCGGCCCGCCTCAACCGATCGTTCACGGCGTCGCCGAGGCCGCCCGGCGCGGCCCACTCTGCCACGATCACGTCCGCGCCGCGGGCGTCGAGCGCGCGGAGCGCGTCGTAGAGGGCATAGGCGTAGGCGTCTCCGGGGAGCGCGCGCAGCACGGCCACGGCGCGGCCGGCGGCGCGGTGGCGCGCGGCCTCGGCGTCCACGTCGGCGGCGGCCACGAGGCGCGCCCGCGGCGCGTAGTGCGCGGCGAGGTTTCCGGGCGCGGGCGTCGCCCCGCCGCGGAGCACCGGGCCGAGGATGGCCTCCAGCGCGCGCACGGAGATGCCGCCGGGCCGGAGCAGCGTGGAGGGCCCCGTGAGGTCGACGATGGTGCTCTCCACGCCCACGTCGCAGCGTCCGCCGTCGAGGACAGGGAGCTCGGGGAACGAGGCGGCGACGTGGTCCGCGGTGGTGGGGGAGAGCTGGCCGAAGCGGTTCGCCGAGGGCGCGGCGAACGGCACCTGCGCGGCGAGCGCGCGCGCGAGCGGGTGCGCCGGGGACCGCACCGCCACGGTGGGATGGCCGCCGGTGACGGCGTCGGGCACGTGGGGGCGCCGCGGGAGCACGAGCGTGAGCGGGCCGGGCCAGAAGGCGGCGGCCAGCGCGCGGGCGCGGTCGTCCGCGACGCCGAAGATGTCGGGGTCGTCGGGGGTGTGGACGATGAGCGGGTGGGTCGCAGGGCGGCCCTTCGCGGTGAAGATGGCGCCGACCGCCGCGGGGTTCAGGGCGTCGGCGGCGAGGCCGTACACCGTCTCCGTGGGCACACCCACGAGCGCCCCTTCACGGAGCAGGCGGGCGGCTTCGGCGAACTCCACGCGCGGCATGCGCGGCGTCTATCGCGGCACCACGCCTACGGGATGCCCGCAAGCTCGCGAATCCACCCGAGGATCATGTCTCCGTGGGCCTCGATGCGGCCGGGGAGGGGGCGGCCGTCCGCGTTGAGCCGCCCGTCGCGCGCGAGGCCCACGAGGCGCGCGGCGTGCCACGCGTGCGGACCGTGCACGTGGTCGTCTTCCGCCTGGACACGCAGATACCGACCGGTGAAGGCGGCGATGTGGGCGATGGCCTCAGCACCCTCCCAGGGCGCGTCGTCCCACGGGTCGAGCGCGGCGAGGGGGTGGTCCGCGGCGCCGGGGGGCACCAGCGACCAGCGGTCGGCCGGGCCTTCGCCATCGACGAGCGCGACGATGCGCGGGTCGCCGAGGGCCACCGCCGCGCGGAGCGCGGGCACGAGGCCCGCCGACCACGTGAGGAGCACCACGGGCGGGCCCTCGGCGAGCGCGAGCGCGAGCACGGCGCGCGTCTCGGCGACGGTCTCGGGGCTGCCCGGGGGCCGCGCGCCCTCGCTGCGCGCGAAGGTCCACGCGGCGAGGCCCACCTCGGCGAGCGCCGCTTCGGAGAGCCCGAAGGGGGCGAGGCCCTGGTCGACGCCGCTCCCGCCGCCGTGCACGAGCACGAGCACCGCCGAGGCGGTACCCGGGCCCACGCGCCGGGCCGTGATGGCGCGGCCGTCGACGGACACGACGCGCTCGTCCATCTGGGTGCCGCGCCGCTCGACGCGCAGGCGGAGCTGGTGGACACGCCGGAACAGGCCGGACTGTCCGCGTCGGAGCCGCGCGAAGCGGGGGGGGCGTTGCGGGGGGGCTCGCCCCCCTGCCCCACGCACACGACCTTCCCGCGCCGCCACGTTCGACGGCACGATGCGGGCCCCGTACCGCTGAAAGAAGCGCTCGAGCGACGCGCGGGTACCGACGTCGGCGATGTCGTGATCGTGGAAGGTGGCCCCGAAGAAACCGAGGGCGCCCCTGGGGGTTTCGATGTGGTCGCGCGCTTCGACGAGGCGCATCAGCGCCGCGATGTCGAGCCGGCCCGGCACCACCCGCCGGCCGTCGCGCCGGAGCACGCCCCAGGCGAAGGGCGACACCGAGACGTCCATCGAGAGGAGGCCGGGCAGGGGTTCCCAGGCGTAGATGCCCTGATATTGAACGATCGGAGCTTCCACGCGGTCGGTGAGGAGCGTGGCGCCGAGGGCCTGAGCTTCGGCCGCGACACGCCGCCAGTCGCGCGCCTGCACCATGCCGGGCGTGGCCACCTCGGCCGTGCCGCCGGCGGCGACGACGGCGTCGCGGGCCTGCGCGAGGCGGTCTCCGTGGGCGTGCCAGCCCACCTCGTGGCCGCGGGCGACGAGGCGGCGGAAGAGGCCGTCGTCGCGCTTCGCCGGGGCCTCGCGAACACGAAAGGAGAGCCGGGCGCCGTGGCGTTCGGCGCGCCGGGCGAGGTCGTCGTGGGCGGCCGCGGTGGCCTCCCATACGGCTTTGCGACGCCACGGGAGCGCGCGCTCGATCGCGACGCCGTCAACGTGAACTTCGAGCCAGATCGGGATCATGCGGGGCGCGGCACCACGAGGTCGATGGCGTGGCGCACCACCTCGATGCGCCACCGGGCGGCGGCCACCCACTCCTCGCCGTCGTTCTGCGCCTCGACGACACCCCCCGGGCGGTCGTTCACCTTCATGTCGAACCAGGGCGCGCGGAGGATGGGCGAGAGCTGAGGAAGCGGCGCTTCGATCTCGTGCATCGGCAGGCCGTCGAGCGTCACCACCGCGCGGCCCACCCACTCGTCGCGCCCGCGGAAAGGGACGAGCTCCATCTCGCCGTCCTCAGGCGAGGCGGTGGGGTCGAGCACCCAACTCCCCGCGTAGAAGCGGGTGTTCTTGAGGACGAGGTCCGTGAGGCCGTCGAGGAACACGGTGCCGGCGGGGGTGGTCACCTCCACCTCGAACTTGGCCACCTCGACGTAGCTCTGCACGAGCGCGCGGAGCACGGCGCCGGCGTACACGAGCTGGTCGCGGTAGAGCTCGCGGAGGATGGGGATGCCGCCGACCAACCGACGGTCCTCGTTGCGCATCCGCAGGATCTTCGGAGAGATTCCCCAGCCGAGGCTGTCGAAGAACCAGTCCCGGGCGATCTCGGCGTCGAGGAAGTCGTAGGCGACGGCGCGGCCGGCGTCGAGCGGGGTGGTGTACCCCGCGGCGAGGGTGCGGACGTTTTCTTCGAGGTCGCGCGGGGCGGCGGACATTCCGAAGGATTTTCCTTGGTCGTTCGCGGTCCCCGTGGGGAGCACGCCCATGGGAAGCCGCACGCCGCTCTGGAGCAGGCCGCGGCCCACTTCGGCGAAGGTGCCGTCGCCGCCCATCGCGACGACGCACGCATACGCGCCCCCGGACAGCGCCTTTGCCACGTCACCAACGGTCTTTCCTTCCGACCGCGTCGAGAGGAAGTCGTGCTCGATCCCGTGCCGGTCGAGCAACTTTCGCGCTTCGTCGATACGCTCGGCGTTCTTTCCGGACTGCGCCGTGGGGTTGCCTACGAGCAGGTGCATGGAGAGGCTCTATCCGGGTCCTCGTGTCGAAACCCTCCGCTCCGCCCGCCGCCTCCCCCCGATTCCGCACGCTACGCGCCCTTCCGCGCGCGGCGGCGGCGGTGCTCCCGCGGGCGGAGGATCTTTTTCCGGCGTTGCTGGCGGCGCTCCTCGGGGTGGCGCCGCTCGCGATCGCGCGGGTGGCGCTTGCGCTCCGCGACCCGACCGCCACGGCGACAGACCTCTGGCGCGTCACCACCGGCGAGCTCCAGGCGTGGTGCCTCATCGCGTTCAGCGCGGCGTTGGTGCTGCGCCACGCCCCCGATCGCGCGCGGCCCTTCGTGCGGGTTGGCGTGCACGCCTTCACTACGTTCGTCCTCTTGATTTCCATCGTCGAGGTGGTGTTCTTCGTCGTCACCGGCGGGCGCATCGACGTAGAGGTGATGGCGTTCGCCATCGAGGACGCCCCGCAGGTGGCGCCGGTGTTCCTCTCCGAGGTGCAGGCGTGGCACCTCCTTCTCGTCGGCACCGTGATTGCGCTCGGAATCGCGCCGGCCAGGCTCCGGTTTCGGCCGCGCGGCGTTCTGTGGGGGTGGATGTCGCTCCTGCTCCTGCTCGTGCCCCTCGCGCTCGAAGGGGACAGCGGGCGCGCACAGCCGCGAAAGGCGCTCCGCATCCTCCAGCCGAGCTTGATCGAGCAGCTCTGGTGGGACGGCCTCGAACGGGTGGGCGACACGACGATTGCGCCCGATCCCGACGACCTCGTGCCGCTCCGCCTCGTCCGCGGAAGCGAGCGTCCGCCCTTCAACATCGTGATGGTGATCCTGGAGTCGCAGGGCGCGCGCGGGACGTCGGTTCACACGCCCGAGCTCGGCACCACGCCCACGCTCGCGGCCCTCGCGCGCGACGGCTGGTGGGTGCGGAACGCGTACTCGGCGGTGCCCCACACCTCCAAGTCGATCGTCACGACGTTGTGCGGCACGTGGCCGCAGCTCGTCTCCGAGATTCGCGAGGCCGACATCGGCGGACTCCCCGACCGGTGCCTCCCGGCGCTCTTGCGGGAGCTCGGCTATCGAACCGCTTTCTTCCAGACCGCCGACGAGCGGTTCGAGCGCCGCGGCTCGCTGGTCCACCACCTCGGCTTCGAGAAGTTCCTGTCGCGGGACACCGTGCGCGGGCCGCCGTTTGAGACCGTGAACTACTTCGGGGTGGAAGAAGACGCCCTCCTCGCCCCCGGCATCGCGTGGTCGACCGCCGAGGAAGGTCCGTTCTTCGCGGCCTACCTCACGCTCACGTCGCACCACGACTACGGCACGCCCGCCGACTTCGAGGTCCGCGACTACCCCGGCTACTCGGCCCGGCACGCGCAGTACCTCAACTCGGTTCGTTACGTCGACGGCTTCCTGGAGCGGCTGATGGCGGCCTACCGGGACGCGGGCTTGCTCGACGACACGCTGTTCGTGATCCTCGGCGATCACGGCGAGGCGTTCGGGGAGCACGGGCGGAGCATGCACGACCTCGTGATCTGGGACGAAGGGTTGCGCATCCCGATGGTGTTGTACGGGCCGGGCGTGCTCGACGGCACCGGCGTGGTGGAGGGGCCGCGGCAGCAGATCGACATCGTGCCCACGGTGCTCGGGCTGCTCGGCCTCGGCACGGAGGGCGGCTATCTGTCCGGAACGAGCCTGTTTTCGGCCGTCGCCGCGGACCGCACGCTGCTGCACTCCTGCTGGCGGTCCCACCGCTGCCTCGCGAAGCGCGTCGGCGACCGCAAGACCATCGACCACTTCCGCGACGCGCCGATGCAACACTTCGACCTCGCGAAGGACCCCCTGGAGCAGCGCGAGATCAAGCTCCCCGCCGCCACCTTCGAGGCCACGCGCGCGGAGCTGCGCGACTGGCGCGCGCGCGTGAACGGCCGCTACGACGCCGTTCGCGCCCGCGAGATCGCCCGGCGGCAGGTGAAGGACGACCGCCCCGCGGTGGCCACCTGGGGCGGCAAGATGGATCTGCTCGGGTGCGACGTGCTCACGAAGGAAGCCCTCCCCGCGGAGGCGGTGTGGGTGCGGTGCCGGTGGCGCACCCGCGAGGTGCTCAAGCAGGCGTGGCGGGTGGATCTCGGCCTCGAAGGCGACTTCGAGCCGGTGGTGGCCGAGGTGCACCCGATGGACGGCCTCTTCCCCACGTTCAAGTGGACCCAAGGCCTCGCCGTCGAAGACGACGTGCGTGTGTTTCTGCCTGCCGATGCTCGGCCGGGGCCCGCCACGGTGTACGTGGGCTGGGAGCGGTACGGCGACGGCGTCATCGCGCTCGACGGCGACAAACAGGGCGACCACGACCGCGTCGCCGTGGGCACCCTGACCGTGCTCCCGCCGCTCTACCCCTACGCGGAGCCCGGCTCGGAGGAGTTCGTGGACGAGGTGCCCTCTGAAGACCCCAGCCCAGGCGCCGCGGCTCAACCGCCGAGGTAGGCCGCCCGGATCGCGTCGTCGTCGAGGAGCTCGCGCGCGGGGCCGCTGCGGAGGATCGACCCGGTCTCCAGCACGTAGGCGGTGTGCGCGATGCGGAGCGCGAGGTGCGCGTTCTGCTCGACGAGGAGCACCGTGGTGCCCTCGGCGTTGATCGCCTGGATGGTCTCGAAGATGCCGGCGACGATCACCGGCGCGAGGCCGAGCGAGGGCTCGTCGAGCAGGAGCACCTTGGGGCGGGACATCATCGCGCGGCCGATGGCGAGCATCTGCTGCTCCCCGCCGGAGAGCGTTCCGGCGGCCTGGGCGAACCGCTCCCCGAGGCGCGGCCAGATGGTCACCACGCGGTCGAGGTCGGCGGCGATGCCCGCGCGATCGCTGCGAATCCATGCGCCGAGCTGGAGGTTCTCCTTCACCGTGAGGTTCGGGAACACCTGCCGGCCCTCGGGCGACTGGGAGATGCCCCGCGCCACGATCTCGTGGGGGGGGAGCATTGTAATCGCGGAGCGCGCGACGCCGCCGCCGAACGACCACCAGGGGCGGGCCGGGGTGCGGCCCACGGGGAAGTCGATGGTGCCCGAACGGGCCTTCACGAGGCCCGAGATGGTGCGGAGGAGCGTCGTCTTGCCGGCGCCGTTCGCGCCGAGGAGCGTCGTGATGCGCCCCTCCTCGACATCCAAGCTGACCCCGTGCAGGGCGTGGATCTGGCCGTACCAAACGTCGAGGTCGCGGACGGTGAGCGCGGGGATCATGCGGTCTCCGCGTGGGCGTCGGCGCCGAGGTAGGCCTCGATGACAACGGGGTCCTTCCGGATCTCCTGCGGCGTGCCCTCCGCGATGCGCGCGCCGTGGTCGAGCACGGTGATGCGCTCGCAGATGCCCATGACCACCGCCATGTGGTGCTCGATGAGCAGGATGGTGACGCCGAACGTCTCGCGCACCCATCGGATGAGGTGCATCAGGTCGTCCGCCTCGGACGGGTTCATTCCGGCGGCGGGCTCGTCGAGGAGCAGGAGCTTGGGGCGCGTCGCGAGCGCGCGCGCGATCTCGAGCCGGCGGCGGAGGCCGTAGGGGAGGTTGTCCGCGCCGAGGTCTGCCATGGCGGACAACCCGAACGTCTCCAGCAGGGCGCGCGCCTCGGCGTCCACGCGGCGCTCGTCGGCGAGGTAGCGGGGGGCGCGGAGCACGGCTTCGAAGAGCGTCGCGTGGAGCTGGCGATCGAAGGCCACCTTCACGTTGTCGAGCACGGAGAGGCCCGCGAAGAGGCGGATGTTCTGGAACGTGCGCCCGATGCCGGCGGCCGCCACGCGGGTGGGGCTCTTGCCGACAATCGACTGGCCGGCGAAGCGGATGTCGCCCTCTGTAGGCGTGTAGATGCCGGTGATGAGGTTGAACACCGTCGTCTTGCCGGCGCCGTTCGGCCCGATGAGGCCGTGCAGCGAGCCCTCTTCGAGGGAGAGGTCGAGCTCGGCGACGGCGCGCAGGCCCCCGAAACGAATCCCGGCCTTCTGGAGCTGGAGGAGGCTCATGCGGCCTCCTTCTTCGCGGGGCGGCGGCGGCGGAAGAGGTCGGTGAGCTCGCCGTTGCCGAGGAGCCCCTTGGGCCGGACGATCATCATCCCAATCAGGAGGAGCGAGTAGATGACCATGCGGTATTCGGCGACGGGACGCAGCAATTCGGGGAGGGCGGTGAGCACGCCGGCGGCGAGGAGCGGCCCGGAGAGCGACCCCGTGCCGCCCAGGACCACCATCGCGAGGATCTCGATGGAGCGGTCGAACTGGAACTGGCTCGGGAAGATCGACGAGCGGTAGTGGGCGATGAGCCCCCCCGCGATGCCGGCCCAGAAGGCCCCGATCACGAAGGCGACGACCTTCGCGCGGGTGGTGTCGATGCCGAGCGAGCGCGTGGCGATCTCGTTGTCGCGCACCGCCGCGAACACCCGCCCCCGCGCGCTCTGGAGCAGGTTGCGGATGAAGAACGCGCCGAGGAGCACCCAGGTGAAGGTCCAGCCGAAGTTCGTGGCCACGGGGATGCCCGTGAGCCCCTGGGCGCCGCCGAGCGTGGGCGTGTTCTGGATGAGGACGATGATGATCTGGTTGAACCCGAGGGTGACCACCGCGAGGTAGTCGCCGCTCAGCCGCAAGCTCGGGAGCCCCACCGCCGCCCCGGCGAGGGCCGCCGCGAAGCCGCCAAGGAGCACGCCGAGCATGGGGTGGAGCCCGGCGTACACGGAGAGCGCCGCGGAGCCGTAGGCGCCCACGGCCATGAAGCCCGCGTGGCCGAGCGAGAACTGGCCGGTGAACCCGAGCACGAGGGCGAGGCCCATCACGGCGAGCAGGCTGAAGCCGATGCGGATGACGATGTCGGTGAGGTAGGGGTCTGTCCACGGGACCGCGAACACCTCGACGCCCCACACGGCGGCGAGGAGGGCGGCGAACACGGCCCAGCCGGCGAGCACGCCGCGGCTCATACCTTCTCCACCGTGCTCTTCCCGAAGAGGCCGGCGGGCCTGTAGAGGAGGATGCCGATGAGGAGCAGGAAGGCGATGGCGTCGCGGTAGGTGGAGGCGAGGTACCCGCTCACGAAGGTCTCCGCGAGGCCGAGCAGGAGGCCCCCGGCCACCGCGCCGGGGATGCTCCCGATGCCGCCGAGGACCGCGGCCACGAAGGCCTTGAGGCCGCCGGTCATCCCCATGTCGGGGCGGACCGAGTGCTTGTCCATCGCCACGAGAAAGGCGGCGGCGCCGGCGAGCACGGAGCCCAGCGCGAACGTGAAGGCCACCACGCGGTCGACCGGGATGCCCATGAGCGCCGCGGCGTCGCGGGAGTGGCTCACGGCGCGCATCGCGCGGCCGATCTGCGTGCGCTCGACGATCACCGTGAGGGCCACCATCAGCGAGAGGGTGACGCCAAGAATGACGAGGTCGTTGCTGCGCACCGCGACGCCGATCACCTTCCACTGCGTCTCGGGGAGGAGCGACGGAAAGTTTTGGAGCGCGCCGAACGAGAGCAGGGCGATGTTCTGGAGCAGCAGCGACATGCCGATTGCCGTGATCAGCATGTTCAGCCGGGAGGCGTTCCGCAGCGGGCGGTAGGCGAGGCGCTCGATCAACATCCCGAGGATGGCGCACGCGGTCATCGCGCCCACGGCCACCATCGCCACGCCGGGGAGCGTGGGGTTGTCGGCGACGCCGGTGTACCGAGCGATGTACAACGCCGCGAACGCGCCCATCATGTACACCTCGCCATGGGCGAAGTTGATGAGCTGAAGCGTGCCGTACACCATCGTGTAGCCGAGCGCGATCAGGGCGTAAATCGCCCCCAACGAGAGGCCGTTGAGGAGCTGCTGCAGAAACAGCGTCACGGGCTACTTCGCCGCGGCGGGCGCGGCCTCCTGGGGCGCGGGCGGCGCGTCGCCGCCGACGGGGGCCGCGGCGGGCGCGTCGCCGCCGACGGGGGCCGCGGCGGGCGCATCGCCGCCGACCGACTTCCGCGAGGAGCCGTCGGGCGAGATCGACTCGACGAACTTCGGCCCGGTCTTCGTGACCTCCACCACCACCGCGGGCTTCTGCGCGTTGCGCTGCGCGTCGATGGTGATGGTGCCGGTGACGCCCGGGTAGCCGGTGACCTGCGCGAGGCGCTCGCGGAGCGCGGCGCGGGCCGCCTTGCGGGCACCCTCGGTGGCCGGCACGCCCGAACGATCCGCGAAGGCCGCGGCGTGCTCGGGGTTCTTCGCCACTTCTTCCATCGCCATGTAGAGGATCTTCGCCGAGTCGTACCCGAGCGCCGCGAGGCCGTCGGGCGTGGCGTTGAACTTCGCCTGGTACTTCTTGATGAAGGACTGGACTTCGGGGTTCGGGTCGTCCACCGAGTAGTGGTTCGTGTAGAAGGCGCCCGCGATGGCGTCCTGGCCGATCTCGACGAGCTTGTCGGAGTCCCAGCCGTCGCCACCGAGGAAGATCCCCGTGAAGCCGAGCTCGCGGGCCTGGCGCGCGATGAGGCCCACCTCGGTGTAGTAGCCGGGGAGGAAGAGCGCTTCGGGGTTCTTCGACACGAGGTTGGTGAGCTGGGCCTTGAAGTCGAAGTCGCCTTCCGAGTAGGCCTCTTCGCCTACGATGGCGCCACCGAGGCCCGTGAACGTGGTGGTGAAGTACTCGGCGAGGCCCACCGAGTAGTCGTTCTTCACGTCCTTGAGGATCGCGACGTTGCGGATGTTCTTGGAATTGTAGGCGAACTGCGCCACCGCCGTGCCCTGGAAGGGGTCGATGAAGCAGACGCGGAAGATGTAGTCGCCCACCTCGGTGACCTTCGGCGAGGTCGACGAGGGGGAGATCATCGGGACGCCAGCGGCCTGCAGCAGCGGGGCCGCGGCGAGCGAGCGGGAAGACGACACCTCGCCGAGCACGGCCACCGGGCGGTCGCGGGAGAGGATCTTGTTCACGGCGGTGGCGGCTTCTTCGGCCTTCGACTGGTCGTCTTCCACCACCATGCGAATCTGGACGCCGCCGATTCCGCCCTTGGCGTTCTGCTCTTCCGTCGCGATCGCGACGCCGTTGGCGGTGGAGAGGCCGAACGTGGCGGACGTGCCGGTCAACGAGCCGTACTGCCCGATGACGATCTCCTTCGTGTCGCTGGTGCCGCCGGAGCAGCCGGCGAGGAGGGTGGCGAGGAGGGTCGAGGCGATAGGCACGCGGACTCCGTTACGGGGTCACGATTCTATTGATCCAGGGCAGGGAGTCAACCGACGGGCGCACGGTCGCCGTCCGTGGCCGATTCGCGACGCTGCGCTTCGGGCTTGCTTGCTGGAGCGAGACCCATTAGAAGGCGTGCCGTTCGGCTTTGTAGCTCAGTTGGTTAGAGCACGCGGTTCATACCCGCGGTGTCGACAGTTCAAGTCTGTCCAAAGCCACCATCTCGAAGCGCTCCCCGGTTCGTCCGCGGGAGCGTTTCTCGTTTTACTCGGCGGGCGCGGCGGGCGCGGCGGCGGCCGCGGCGCTCTGCACGACCGCGCCGGCGCCGTTGGACGGGACCAGGCGTTCAAGCGCCGCGACGAGCTCGCCGAGCGTGTAGGGCTTCACGACCATGTCGGCGAAGCCGAGCGCGCGGCAGTCCCCCATCACAGGATCGTCCGAGTAGCCGCTGGAGACGACGATGCGCGCGTCCGGCTGGAACGCGAGGAGCTCGCCGACGGCCGCGCGCCCGCCCCTGCCGCCGGGCACCGTCAGGTCGAGCAGGATGACGTCGAACGGCGCGCCGGCGTTCACGGCCGCGCGCGCGGCGGCCACGGCCTCGTCGCCGTCGTGGGTGGCGACCACCTGGAAGCCGACCAGCTCGAGCAGGTTGCGGACGGCGTCGAGGATGAGGTCCTCGTCGTCCATCACCAGCACGCGACCCCGGAAGTTGCGCAATGTCGACGCCTGATCCTCGGGGCTCGTGGCGGAGTCGGCGCCGGGGCGGGCGGGGAGGTGCACCACGAAGCGCGCGCCGCGGCCGGGCTCCGAGGCGACGCCGATGTGGCCGTCGTGTTTGCGCACCACCGAGTAGGACGTGGCGAGGCCGAGCCCGGTGCCGTGCTGCTTGGTGGTGAAGAAGGGGTCGAAGACGCGGCCGAGGTGGTCGGGGGGGATGCCGGGCCCGTGGTCGATGAACTCCATGCGGACGTAGGCCCCGGGCGCGAGCGGGAGCTCGCCCGCTTCGGAGAGCGAGACGTTCGCGAGCCGCACGAGCACGGTGCCGCCTTCGGGCATCGCCTGTTGGGCGTTGATCACGATGTTCTGCACGACCTGCCCGATCTGCCCGGCGTCCACCTCGCCCGGCCAGAGGCCGGGGTCGATCTCGAACACGGGCTTCACGTTGGCGCCCGAGAGCGCGAAGATCGTGGATTCGCGCACGAGCGCCGCGAGGGAGGCGCGCTTGCGAATCGGGGCGCCTCCCTTCGCGAAGGTGAGGAGCTGGCGGGTGAGGTCGCGGGCGCGGAGCGCGGCGCGTTCGGCGTCGACCACGTAGCGGTGGGGCCGGTCGGACGGCTTGAGGACCACCCGCGCGAGCGAGAGGTTGCCGAGCACGCCCGTGAGCAGGTTGTTGAAGTCGTGCGCGATGCCGCCGGCGAGCACGCCCACCGATTCGAGCTTGCTCGCCTTCGCGCGCTCGGCCTCGGCGGTCTGCTCCGCCAGCTTGCGTTCCGTGATGTCGAGGCACACGCCGGCGAGGCGCACGGGGCTCCCGGCATCGTCGCGGTAGACGTTGCCGCGGCCCTCCACCCAGCGAATCTCGCCCGTCGGGATGACGATGCGGTACTCGACGAGGTGCGAGGTGTGCGCGAGCGAGGCCTGGACGGTCTCGACCACGCGTTGGCGGTCTTCCGGGTGGATGTCCGCGATGTAGTGGGCCCAGGTGCCGCCGAAGGTGCCGGTGGGGATGCCGTGGAGCGCTTCGAGCGCCGGCGACCACCACACGGACCCCGTGCGCACATCGAACTCCCAGTTGCCCATCCGCCCGGCGTCGATGGCGAGCTCCAGGCGCTCGGAGCTGCGCCGCGCCTCCTGGTAGAGGCGGGCGTTCTCGAGCGCGCTCGCGGCGCGGTCCGCGACGCGCTCGACGAGCGCGAGCTCGACCGCGCCGAGGCGACGCTGGGACTCGGCCGTGGCCAGCGCGATCACCCCGATGGACCGGCCGCGCAGGCGCATCGGTACGAGCATCACCGATCGCAGCGCGACGGCGTCGAGGAGCAGCCGCAGCTCCTCGCTCCGCGGCGGGGGCAGCGTGTAGAAGTCCTCCACGAGCGACGACGCCCCGGTCGCGAGGACGGCGTGCCGGAGCCCGTCCTCGTCGGTCTCCCCGAGGGTCTTGAGCCTGCGGCCGAGCTCCGCCTGGACCGGATCGTCGTGATGCACGATTACGTCCCGAGCCCTGCCGCGGGCGTCTACCAGCTCGATGGTGCACCAGTCCGCGAGCGAGGGCACCACGAGCCGCGCGATGGAGGCGAGCGTCGCGTCGAGGTCGAGCGAGTACGCGAGCGCGCTGTCCACCTGGGCGAGCACGCTGCGCGCCTCCGCCTCGCGCGCCGCCTGCTCGAGGAGCGCGAGGCGGGCGAGCGCCGAACCGAGGTGCGCGCCGAGGAGCCGGGCGGCGTCGAGGGCATCTTCCCGCGGCGCGCGGTCGGCGGGGAAGCCGAGCAGGAGCCAGGCGTGCCGGTGGAGCCCGGCGTCGCACGGGACGGCGAGCACGGTGGCGAGGCCGAGCGCGGCCGCGGCTTCGCGCGCGGTTTCGGGGCCGGAGAGCGCGCCGAGCGCGATCGGAGTCGTCGGTATGTTCGGCCCCTCGGCGAGGCGAGCGAGGACGGCCACCTCATCGGCGTCCGCGCCGCGCGCGCCGATCGGACGCAAGCCCGTGGTACCGTCGGTTGCCAGGACGGCCGCGAACCGAGCGCCAAGGATCTCTTCGGCCGCGCGCACCGCGAAATCCGTCGCGTCGCGGATGCTCTCGGCATCGGAGATTCGGGAGCACGCCGTTGAGAGCGCGCCGAGAAGGGACATCTATCGGCATTCTATCATGGGCCCGCGCCACGTTGACACGCGGCCGGGCCCGCCTTTGACGCCCGCCGCGCCTGCGCGCATCCGAGGGGGAGAGGGGGTGAACCATGGCGACGGTGACGCGCACCCGCTGGGAGTCGTTCCGGGGGTGGGGGATCGGGTTCGTCGTGGGCCTCGCGGCGGGCGGGATCGCGGCGGGCGTGGTGTACGTGAACGGCCGGGAGGCCCTCGTCGACCTCGACGCCGCCCGCGCGCAGGACCGAGAAGCCGCGGAGGCGCGCGCTTCGGAGAACACCGCGGCGCTCGAGGCGGCCAGCTCGATGGAGGCGCTGTTGCGCGCGCGGGTGTCCGCGGCCAACGCGCTGGACGAGGTGGATCGCGCCAACTACGGCCTCGCGCGGGACGCCCTGCGCACCGCCGGCGCGGCGCTCGCGCGGGTGGACGCCGTGGCCGCGGGGGTAGATCCCGCCGCGCTCGACGCGGCCCGGCAGGAGGTGGCCAACGCGATCGGTGCGGTGGCGCCCGACCCGGACACGCTCCGGGCCTACCTCGTGCGCGTGGAGCAGGCGGTCGATCGCCTCCTTCCGCGGGAGCGGCAGGGATAGGCGAGCGCGCGCCCGCAGCGCGGACGAGGTAGGGATCGTGGGCCGATGGAGTCCACGAGCCCGCGCGAAGCCCTGAGCGGGAGTCCCGCGCCTCTCTTCGTGGGGCGGGCCACCCAGCTCTCCGCCCTCGCCACCGCGATGGACCGCGCGCGTCGCCGCGCGGTGATCCGCATCGTCGACGCCCCCCCTGGCCTCGGCAAGTCCGCGCTCGTGGCCGAGTTCCTCCGGGGCGCCCCCGCGGCGCACCCCGGTGCCGTCGCGCTCGTCGGGCGGTGCCCGCCCGGGCGCAACGCGCTCTACCCGGGCCTCGGCGGCGTCATCAGCGCGCTCACGCGCCACCTCGCGGCCCTCCCCGCCGACGTGCGCGACGCCGTGCTCCCGCGCGACACCCCGATCCTCGCGCGCGTGTTCCCCGCCATCGCCACGCTCCCGGGGCTCTCCGGGCGGCGCCCCCTCCCCGGCGCGGAGGTCGACGTCGACCCCGGCGAAGCGCGCCGGCGCGTATTCGCGGTCGTGCGGGACCTCCTCGGGCGCGTCGCCGCGCGGTGGCCGCTCGTCGTCTTCGTGGACGACGTGCAGTGGAGCGACCCCGACGGCGCCGCGCTCATCGCGGACCTGCTCCGCTCCCCCGGCGCCCCCCCGCTGCTCCTCGTGCTCGCGTGCCGCCGCGCCGAGCTGACGAGCGCGCCGATGGTCACGTGCCTCCTCGAGGGCGCCCGCCACGAGCGCGACCCGCTCGACATCGGCTTCATCCACGTCGACCCCCTCACGCCCGCCGAGACCGGCGCGCTCGCCGCCGGCCTCGCCCCCGCCGGCCTCGATCTCGAGCGCCTCGTGGCCGACGCGGCGGGCAGCCCGGGCGCGCTCCACGACGCCGTCACGCCGCCCGTGCCCCGGCGCCCCGTCCTCGACCTCGACGTGTCCGACACCACCGGCGGAGCCCCCGGACCCGAGCACGCCGGTGATGTCGCCGCCGAGGCCCTCGCGTTCGACCGGGCGTGTCGGCAATACGAAATCGCGCTCGCCGGCGGCGCCGACCCCTGGCGGGTGCGCGTCAAGCGCGCGGACGCCCTCGCCGCGGCCGGGAAGGGCGCCGCCGCCGCGCGCGAACGTCGGCTCGCGGCCGAACACGCTCCCCCCGCCGACGCCCAGCGCCTCCGTGCGGAGGCCGCCCGACAGCTCCTCCTCCAGGGGCACGTCGCCGAAGGCATGGCCGCCCTCACCGACGCTCTCTCCCGCGTGAACGTCACGCTCCCGGCCACGCCGGTCGGCGCGCTCGTCTCGTTGCTCTGGCACCGCCTCGTCTTGCGCGTGCGCGGCTTCGGGTTTCGCCGCCGCGCCGCCGCCGACGTGCCGCCGCTCCTGCTCGCGTGCATCGACACCTGCTCCGCGGCCGCTGTCGCCCTCGCCACCTTCGATCAGGTGCGCTCCGCCGAGCTCCACGCGCGGGGCCTGCGCCTCGCGCTCCGCGCCGGGGAGCCCATCCGCCTGGCGCGGGCCCTCACGCTCGAGTTCGTGTTCGTGGCGGTCGGCGGCTCGCGCCGTGAGGACGAGATCGAGCGGCTCATCGCGCGCGCCGGCGACGCCGTCCGCGAATCGGGCAACGCCGCCGCCGCGGTCGACTACGTGGTCAGCCGCGGCATCGCCGCGTTCCTCCAGGGGCGCTTCGCCGAGGCCCGCACGCTCATGGAAGAGGGCGACATCGGCTACCGCACGCGCGTGCGTAGCGACGCCTGGGAGCGCGACAACCTCAACCGCTTCTACGCCCGCGTGCTCGGCTGGCAGGGCGACCTCCGCCGCCTCGTGCCGCTCGTGCACGCGCTCGTCCGCGACGCCGAGGCGCGCGGCGACAGCCACATCAGCCTGCATCTCCGCCTCCGTTTCCTCCACGTCGTGCGCCTCTGCGAAGACGACGTCGACGGCCTCGTCGGCGAGCTCGAGGACCTCGTCCCCGGCGGCGCGAGCGGCGCCTTCCACTTCCACCACTTCGTGCTGCTCGGGAGCGCCGCCGAGGTGGACCTCTACCGGGGCCGGGCCGCCGACGCCTGGAACCGCGTTGCGCAGGCCTGGCCCGACGTCGAGCGCACGCTCCTTCTGCGCGTCCAGACCACGCGCATCGAGGGGGCGTGGCTCCGCGGCCGATGCGCCCTCGCGGTTCTCGCGTCGTTGCCCGCGGACGACGCCCGCAGGGCCCGCTTCGCCGCCATCGTCACCCGGGAGGCGCGCGTCCTCGCCGCGGAGGGGGCGCCGTGGGCCGGGGCGCTCGCCGCCGTCCTCGGGGCCGTCGCGGCGCGCATCGCGGGCCAGGGGGGCGCCGCCGTGCGCCTCGTGGAGGCCGCCGCCCGTCTCGACGCGTGCGGCATGCGCCTCCACGCCGCCGCCGCGCGGCT
The DNA here is from genome assembly GCA_964202365.1 of Myxococcota bacterium. Classification (GTDB taxonomy): domain Bacteria; phylum Myxococcota_A; class UBA796; order UBA796; family SXON01; genus CAJBVW01. The sequence continues at coordinate 16,596 of CAXNIN010000036.1, forward strand.
CCGCGCGGGGGAGTGGTTCGGCAAGGCCGATCTCGCGGCTCGCGCGTGGCTCCTCGACGAGGGCGTACACGACCCCGAACGGTTCGTCCGCATGTACGTCCCCGGGCCGTGACGCGGGCGGGCGCCCGCTCGCCGAACGCGGCGCGGGCCCATACACTCCCGCCTCGTCGAAGGAGCCGCCCTGAAGGTCGACCGACTCGCGCTTCCGGGCGTCGTACGCCTCACGCTGGACCGTCGCGCGGATGCCCGCGGCAGCTTCACCGTCACCTGGAGCGCCGAAGCGCTCGCCTCCGTCCAGATCTTCACCCGCTTCGTCCAAGACAACGAGTCGGTGTCCACCCGCGGCGTGCTCCGTGGCCTCCATGTCCAGCGGCCCACCGCCCAGGGCAAGCTCATCCGCTGCGTCGTCGGCGAGGTGTGCGACATTCTCGTGGATGTACGCCCGGAGTCTCCGTCGTTCGGGCGCTGGGTGGGCGTGATGTTGTCCGAGGCGCGCGCCGAGGCCATCTGGGCGCCGCCCGGGCTCGCGCACGGCTTCCTCACCCTGTCGGAGCGGTCCGTGCTCCAGTACAAGGTAGATTCTCCCTACGTTCCCGCCGAGGAGCGGGTGCTCGCGTGGGATGACCCCGCGGTCGACATCGCCTGGCCGCTCCAAAGGGCCGCGCCGATCCTGTCGGACCGCGACCGCGCCGGCGAGCCTCTGTCCGCGTTCAACGCGTAGAAGCCCGGGCGGCGGCCTCCCGGTGGGGGTGGGGCGCCGCGAGCCGGGGCCGAGCGCCGTGGTCCGTGGCGCCCAGCCCCGACGCGTTGACTCAGGACACCGCGTACACGAGGTTCGCGGCGACGCCGGCGTACTTGTGCGAGGGGCGCAGGAACGGGCTGCTCCAGCGACGGCTGCCCTTCACGCGGGCCTTGAACGTCGTCTCGTCGAGACCGTTCTCCTGGAGCGCGGTCGCGAGCTCTTCCTTGGCGCGCTGGCGGGCCTTGAAGAGCATCATCTGGACGCGGCTCTGCACGTTCACCTTGCCGTCGCCGGTGGTCTCGATGGGGAGGAAGATGGACTCCGGGTACATCGTCTGCACGATGGTCTGGACGCCGTCCGACACGCCGCTCGACGGCATGCAGCCGAAGGGCTTGACCGAGATGGTCATGTGGTTGACGCGGTCCTCCACGAAGTGGATGAGCTTGCCCACTTCCATGTGGCCCTCGCCGCCGCGCACGTTGTTGTCGTAGTGCTTGGCGGCCAACTCCGCGACGTGGTCCATGTCGGGGAGCACGTAGCCGTGGAGCCCGAGGATGTTGGCGTAGGTCTGGAAGATGCCGCGCACGGCGGTCTCCGCGGCCTTGAGCATCCACAACTTCTTGGTGGGGTCCTTGCCGTCGAGGCCCTTCTTGGCGGTGTCGTCCGACTTGAGCGTCATTCGCATCAGCGTGTCGTGGCGGTTCTCCCACACCATGAAGAGGAGCCAGTTGGTGATGCCCTGCACGTCGACTTCGGCGCCTTCCTGCTCGAGGAAGCGCTGGAGGCCGTAGTTGCCGTCGCCCTCGGTGGTCATGGCCCAGAACTCGCCGATGACGCTCACGACCGGCTTGGGCTGGGTGCGGTCGATCTGCACCTTCCCGAGGATGCGGCGGCACTTGTAGAGCGCGGTGGACACGCTCGTGTGCTCGCGGAAGGCCTTCATGAGGATGGCCTTGCTCTCGGCGAGCGCGCGGTCCGTGGCGCCCTCGGACACCTCGTAGGGCCGCATGCGGTACCCGGTGAGGTTGAGCACGTCGCCGGCGATGATGGCGCGGACGATGCCGAAGACGAACTTCTGGTCGATGAGGAGGCCGGCCTCGTCGCCGGTGGCCTGCTTGATGCCGCCCTGCTGCTGGAACAGGAGCACGCGGAAGCCGTCGAAGCCGGCGTCGCGGAGCGCCTTGCGGTACTCGGTGGTGTACATGCCGAAGCGGCACGGGCCGCACGCGCCGGCGGTGATGAACACGTAGTTCTTGATGATGTCGGCGGTGGAGATGCCCTTGTCGTCCCGCAGGCCGACGAGGTGCTTCACGAGGTTGCCGACCGTGTAGTACGTCGGGTTGCACTGACCGCGGTTGCCGAACTCCTTGCCGAACTGGAGCGAGGCGTTGTCGCAGGGGTCGAGGAGCTCGACCGTGTAGCCGAGGCCCGAGAGCGCGGCGCCGACGAACTGGTCGTGCGCGAGGGTCAGGCCGCTCACGAGCATGGTCGTGTGGGGGCGGTCGGACGCCTTGAACTCGGAGTTGGAGTGGACGGGCTCGACCCACTGCTCGCGGTTGACGCCGAGGGCCTTCGCCTCGGCTTCGGCGTAGCGGGCGAGCTCCGGCTCGATGTCCAGATCTTCGTGGATGGGGGGCATGGAGGCTCCTGGATGCGTAGGGGGAAGGCGGGGAAAGGCGGAAAGGGGGGAGGCTACTTGGCGACCATCTCGGCGCCGCCGCGGCGCTGGGCCTCGAGCTCCTTGCGCTTCTCGGCGATGCGCCGGGCGAGCTCGACGCGCTTGTGGGCGGCCTCCTTGAGGTCCTCCTCGATGCGCTTCAGCCGGTACACGTAGGTCTT
>CAXNIN010000037.1:0-19039 GCA_964202365.1 Myxococcota bacterium
CGCCGCGCCGGAAGCCCCCGCCGACACCCCGGCGCCCGCCGACGGCGCCGCGCCCGCCCCGCTCGACGCCGCCCCTCCGGCGGCCCCCGCGCCCGCCCCGGCCGCGGCCCCGGCGCCCGGGTAGCGCCCCGACCCGAAGGCGCTTGGCAACGGCACCTCGGTGTCTACCTTTCGGTCGCGCGGAGGCGCCGTGTCGCTCGCTTCGGATCTCGCTCCCCTCGTCGTGCTGGACCCCGACGGCGCCGAAACCGCCCTCGGCTCCCTCTGGCGCGACCGTCCCGTCATCCTGGTGTTCATCCGGCAGTTCGGCTGACTGCTCTGCCGCGAGCAGGTTCGCTCGCTCTCCGGCTGGGTCGACCGCTTCCGCGCGGCGGGCGCCGAGCTCGTGATCATCGGCAACGGCACGCCCGACGAGGCGAAACACTTCCGCGACACGCGCGCCGTGCCCATGCCCATCTACGTAGACCAGCGGCTGCGCGCCTACCGCGCGGCCGGGCTGCGCCGGGGGGTGGCGTCCACGCTCGGGCTCAAGGCCATCCTCAACGGCCTGCGCGCCGGGAAAGAGGGGAACACCCAGGGCCGCACCGCCGGCGACCCCTGGCAGCTCGGCGGCGTGTTCGTCATCCGCCCCGACGGCGAGACGATTTTCGAGCAGCGGAGCGACGCCGCCGGCGATCACGCCGATCCGGCCGCCGTGCTCGCCGCGCTCGCGGGCAACACGCCGCGCCCGGCGTCCGAGGCGTAGGCCACCCGGTACGCCGGATGCGTCGCCACGAGTGAGGCGTGCGTGCCGACGGCCTCCACGCGGCCCGCGCGGAGGTACACCACCCGATCCGCGCGCGCGAGCGTGGCCGCGCGGTGCGACACCACCACGATCACGAGCCCGGCGCGCTCGAGGCCGTCCCAGAACCGCGCCTCGGTGTCGGCGTCGAGGGCGGAGGTGGCGTCGTCGAGCAGCAAGAGCGGGCGGCCCGCCGCGAGCGCCCGCGCGAGCTGCACCCGCTGCTGTTGGCCGCCCGAGAGCGTCACCCCGCGCTCGCCGACGGCGGTACCGAGCCCGTCGGGCAGGCGGGCCACGTCGTCCGTGAGGCACGCCGCCGCCAGGATGCGGGCCCAGTCGGGCTCGGAGACGGGTGCGCCGGCTTCGGACGATCCCGCGCCGACGAGGAGGATGTTCTCCGCCACGGTCACGGAGAGCACCACGGGGTCCTGGGGCACCCACGCGGAGGGCGGCGCGGCCAGCTCTGCGCCCGGCACCTGCCCGGCGAGCGCGGCCATGAGCGTCGACTTCCCGGCGCCCACGGGGCCCGTCACCGCGAGCATCTCCCCGGGGCGAACCTCGATCGGCGCGCCGAGGTCGAGGCGGAGGTGGGGCGTCTGGATCACGGCGGGGATGGTGAGCGCGGGCGCGTCGGAGACGGGGCGCGGGGCGCCCGGCGGGAGATCCACGAGGGCCTGGAGCCGCGCGAGCGAGGCGGCGGCCTGGCGCCACCGCACCACGAACGCGCCGAAGTCGAACATCGGGAACACGAGGGTCATCACGAACCCGTTGAACGCCACGAAGTCGCCGGCGGAGAGCGTCCCGTCCATCACGCGGAGGCCGCCGGCGAACAACAGCGCGGCGAGCGCCACCTGCCACCCGTAGCCGAACTGCACGTGGAGAAGCTGCGCAAGGCGCGCGTTGCGGATCTCGGCGTCCACCTGGGCCGCGGCCGCCTGCGTGAACGCGCGGCGCGCGAGCGCGCCGAGGCCCCGCGCCTGCACCACGCGCACGCCGTCGAACACGTCCTGGAGCACGACGTTCGCGCGCCCGACGGCCTGCTGCACGGCGTCCGCGCGGCGCCCGAGCTGCCGCCCCGTGATCACCTGCGTCACGACGAGCAGCGGCAGCGGGGCGACAGCCCAGAGGGTGAGCGCGGGGTCGATCACCACCATCCCCACGACGCACGCCACCACGATGAGCAGCGCCTCGTAGGCGCGGAACACGCCGCTACACAAGAACCAGGCGAGCTTTTCGGTGCTCACGTCATCGGTGAGGCGTGTCACGAGGTCGCCGGTGCGGAAACGGGCGAGGTCGCCGGGCTCCGCCGCGACGACCGCGGCGAGCACGCGCCGCCGGGCGGCCTGCTGGATGCGCTCGTTCACCCGGGTGCGCGTGCCCTGCACCGCCACGTAGAGGAGCGCCTGGCCCACGCCCACGCCCAGGCACACGAGCGCGGCACGGCCCACGTGCCCGTCGCGGGCGGCGTCCACCACCACCTTCCACATCCACGCGAAGCCCGCGTGCATCGCCGCGGTCAGCGCGCTCCCGACGAGCAGCCGCGCCATGTCCGCGCCCTGGCCGCGCCACACGAAGCGGAACCAACGCCAGGTGAGGGTGGCCTCGCTCACGCCGCCGCCCCTTCCGCGGCGAGCTGCGCACGCCACAACGCGGCGTAGCGGCCGCCGAGGGCGAGGAGCGCGCCGTGATCGCCGCGCTCGACGAGCACGCCGCCCTCGAGCACGTAGATGAGATCGGCGTCGGCGATGGTGCGGAGCCGGTGGGCGACCGTCACGCGCGTCCCGCCGCGCGCGGCGAGGAGCGCTTGGATGCGCGCCTCGGTGCCGGGGTCCATGGCGGCGGTGGCCTCGTCGAGCACGAGCACCTCGGGGTCGGTGGCGACGGCGCGCGCGAAGCACAGGAGCTGGGCCTCGCCGCGCGAGAGCGTCTCCCCGCCTTCCCCCACGCGCGTCTCTGGCCCAAGCCGCTCGTCGAGGCCCACCTCCGCGAGCAGGCGCGCCGCGGTGACCGTGTCGACGCCGAGGTTCTCGGCGACCGTGCCCGGCAGCACGTGCACCGCCTGAAGCACGAGCCCGACGTGCCGCCGAAGCTCGGCGGGGTCGAGCGCGCGCAGGTCCACGCCGTCGATCGTGACGGCGCCGGCGTCGGGGTCGCGAAAGCGGAAGAGGAGCTGAACGAGGGTGGACTTCCCCGAGCCGGTGGCGCCCACGAGCGCGACGTGGCGCCCGGCCGGGATGTCGAGCGAGAGCCCCCGGAGCACCGGTGTGCCCGGCACGTACGCGAGCTCCACGTCCGTGAGGCGGATGCCAACGGTGAGACCAGGCCACGCAACGGGGGCGTCCGGCGCGCGGATCGTGGGCTTCCAGGCCAGAAGCTCGCGGATGCGCCGCTCCCCGGCGCGCGCCTTCTCGAGCGTGACGATGTGGAATTGCAGCCGGATGAACGGCTCGAACATCTTTCGGAGGTAGTCGAGCGCGAGCAGCAGCACGCCGAGGGTGAGCGTGCCGCGCGAGACGCCGACCGCGCCCACCCAGAGGATGGCGGCGTACGCGATGGCGCGCACGGCGAACAGGGTGTTGAAGAACCACACCATCGTGATGCCGGCGCGGTAGTCCGCCTCGAACTTCTCCTCCGCGAGCCGCTCGGCGCGCGCGATCACCCAATCGAGGCGGCCGTACGCGCGCAGCAGCGGAAGGGCGCGCACGTGTTCGGCGCAGAAGCCCGCGAGCCGGGCGGCCACCTCCCGGGCGTGGAGGAACTGCGGGGGAGAAACGCGGCGAAACCACACGAGGAGCAAGGCGTAGAGCGGCAGCGTGGCGGCCACGACCGCCGCCATGGCCGGCGCCTCGTAGGTGAGCACCGCGAGCAGGCCGACGAACAGGAGGGCGTCCGGGCCGGCCTGGAGCACCACCTCGGAGAGCAGCGTGCGGAGCGCCTCGGTGTCGCCCTGCACGCGGCTCACGAGCCGCCCGGGCGCGTTCTGGTCGTGGAGCGCCACGTCGTGATCGACGAGGTGCGCGAAGAGGCGCTCCTTCACCGAGCGCATCACGTCCTGCGCGATGCCCTCGATGCCGACGCGGGCGGCCCAGGTGAGCCCGCCCGCCGCGAGAACGCCGCCCGCGTAGAGCGCCGCTGTGCGCGCGAGCCCGGCGGCGTCCCCGCCGGCGACATCGACGTCCAGGGCGCGCGCGACGAGCCAGGAGCTCCCGAGCGAGAGCACGGTTGCCCCGCAGAGGAGCGCCTCCGCCATCAGGAGCCGCGCGCGGTGCGGCCGGAAGGCGGGGAGGAGCCATCGCATGGGGCGGCTTCCTAACCGGGGGAACGAGGTCCCGGCCGGCTCCGCGGGGCGCGGACCCGAATCCGCGCCCCCGGCCCTCCCTACTTCGACACCACCCGGCGGAAGAGCTCGGTGCCCTCCTTGTCGAAGATCACGCCCGTGAGCGTCGGCCCGTCGATCTCCATCCACACGAAGCCGTACGTCGACTGCTCGAAGAACGTGGGGTTGTCGCCCATGCCCGTTTCCCGGAGCTTCGCGGCCGCCCCGGACACGACGAACTCCGTGCCGCAGGTGGGCTCGAGCCACTGGAGGTCGTGGTCGTGGCCGGAGAAGTAGAGGTCCACGCTCCCGCAGAGGTTGTCTACGAAGAACGGTCCGAAGTTGTCGTTGGCGTCGCCGTGGTCACCGTTGGAGATGAACGGGTGGTGGCCGTAGGCGATCTTCCATTGGGTGTCAACGGCCGCGAGCTCACCCGGGAGCCACGCCGCCTGCGCCTCGGTGTTGGCCCAATCGAGCGCGGTGGTGTCGAGGCCGAAGAAGCCGACGTTGCCCTGCACGTGGCTGTAGAACGTGTCGGGCATCACCCACTTGTCGGAGTGGTAGGTGTACTCCACCTGGGCCTCGGCGCGCTCCACCTCGAAGGAGCCGCCGTTGCCGCCGTAGTCGTGGTTGCCGAGCACGGCGTAGAACGGGATCTCGAGCGCCGCGTAGGGCTGCTCGAACTTCTCCTGCCACTGGGCGTCGTCGATGCTCGTGACGCCGTCGGCGTAGAAGTTGTCGCCCAGGTACAGCGCGAAGTCGCAGCCGAGCTCCGCGCAGACCGCCGTGGCCATGTCGGCCACCTCGTACTGTTCGGTGGCGCCGGTGCCGGCGTCGCCGAGCGCGATGAAGCGGACGGGCGCGCCGGGCGGCGCGGAGCCGTCGGTGTCGCCGCCGGCGTCGGTGTCGCCGCCGGCGTCGGTGTCGCCGGAGTCGTCGGGCGCGCCGGGCGAGCCGGGGCCGTCGTCGTCGCGGCTGGGGCTGGCGGGGCGCCCGAACGCGCCCTCCTCGGCCGAGCCGGGCGCGGATGCCGGGGGCGCGCACGCCGCGAGGAAGATCGCGAGCGCGCAGGGGATGCGGTGGGGAGGGGCCATGGGGGGTTACCTCACGTGTGTTGGGCACTCGGTCGGACGTCTCCCCATGCAGAGATCCGACCGGGTGCAGGGGAGCAGGGCGTTCGCCTGCTGCCACCCGAACCCGGTCCGCGGATGCCCATTCCCCGCCAGAACCCGCACCAGCACTGGATCGTAACGAGCGCCGCGCACACGCTTCGCCCCGGTGCGGACGCATGCGCACACGCCCAACTCCCGCAATCGGGAGCGTCTCCGTCCGAGATCGGTGGGAGGCGATTTCCAGCGCGATCCCGAGTGCCGGCTGATCCGACTGCGCGCGAATTCGCGTGAAAAAACTCGGCCGCGCGCCCCGGGCGGTTCTGGTACGCTCTTCCCGTGTGGCTCCTCCTTGCGCTGCCCCTCTCCGCGGGGGACCTCTACACCTACGTCGCCCCCGACGGGACGGCGGTGCTCACGGACTCGCCGCGGCACGACGGCTTCGAGCTCTGGTGGTCCGACACGGTGCCCGGCGCAACGCTCCCGAACGGCGTCGCGATGCCCCGCCTGGAGAGCATCACCAACCTCGACGTCTACGATGCCGCCTTCCTCGACGCCGCCGCCGCCAACGGCCTCCCCGCCGAGCTGCTGAAGGCCCTCGCCGTGGCGGAGAGCCGCATGAACCCCGCCGCGGTCTCGCCGGCCGGGGCCCAGGGCCTGATGCAAATCATCCCGCCCACGGCCCGCGCCCTCGGCCTCACCGACCCCTTCGACGCCACGGCGTCCATCGACGCCGGAGCGCGGTATCTCGCGCGCCAGGTGTCGGCGTTCGGGAGCTACACGCTCGCGCTCGCGGCGTACAACGCGGGCCCCGGCGCGGTGCGGAAGCACGGCGGCGTGCCGCCCTACCGCGAGACCACCACCTACGTCGCGCGCGTCCTGGGGCTCTACGAGCATTTTCGGGATAAACGCCCCGTCACCCGCTGAGTCGCCCGTGCCCGCCTGGTTCAAGTCGAAGGGGTTCTGGAACCTCCCGAACACCATCACCGTCGTCCGGTGCTTCCTGGTGCCGGTCATGGTGGTGCTGTTGTGGAACGAGCCCTCCCCGCTCGAAGCCATCGTCGCGTGCGTCATCTTCGTCGGCGCGATGCTCTCCGACATCCTCGACGGCTACCTCGCCCGCCGGTGGGATCTCCAGAGCGTCGCCGGCGCTTTCCTCGATCCGCTCGCCGACAAGCTCATGGTGCTCACGACGCTCGTGATGCTCGTGCCGCACGGCTGGGTGCCCGCGTGGACCGTGGTGGTGCTCGAGAGCCGCGAGCTCATCATCTCCGGCCTGCGGTCCATCGCCATGAGCGAGGGCATGGTGATCGCGGCGGGCAGCCTCGGGAAGTTCAAGACCGCCTACCAGTCCACCGCGCTCGGCTTCCTGCTCTGGCACTACGAGACGATCGGCATCCACGCCCACAGCGTGGGCATCCTGCTCCTCTACGTCTCCATCGCCTTCTCCGTCGCGAGCGCCGCCGAGTACTTCTGGGGCTTCTGGCGCCACAGCCAGCGCGCGGCGACGGTCAGCTCCGGATCGTGACGTTGAACGTCGAACTACACGAGTTCGACGGCCAGCTCGATGCGTACACGCGCACGCTCCAATTGTCCTCGTCGTCGTCGAACAGGTCGCCCGAGTAGCTCATCGACAGCGCCCCCGACCCCGCGTCGGAGTCCACGATGTTGCCGTCGCCGTCGTACAGCTCCACCACGTACGTCCCGCGCGCATCGAGGCCGGTCACCGCCACGGAGATCGTGATGTTGTCCCAGATCTCGTCGTCGGCGTCCCACGCGAACCAGTCCTCGTCGTCGGCGTCCGACAACGTCAGCCCCGAGAGCGTGAGCGTCGAGTTCGACCACCCGAACGCCTCGTCCACCTCGCCGCACGTGTAGGGGGCGCCGAAGCTGTCGTTCTGCTCGTACGTGTCCCAGAAGGGGTCGTTCACGTAGCCCGAACAGTCGTTGTCCATGCCGTCGCACAGGTCGGAGGCGTCGGGGTTCGCGGTGGGGTCCGCGTCGTCACAGTCGCCGCCGTTCTCACTGTAGCCGTCGCCGTCGTCGTCGCGCGCGAGGGGGTCCTCCACGGTGATCACGATGGCGTCCGACCCGGTCAGGTCGACGGCGTCCGTCGCGGAGAGGGTAACGGTGTGAATCCCCGCCGAGAGCGCCCACGCGGTCGAGACGGCACCACTCGAATCTGCGGCGTTCGTGGCGAACAGACCGTCACGATCGCTCGACCACGCGATGGCGAGGCTGTCCACCGGCGTCTCGTCGTCCCCCACGGTGCCGCGGAAGCTGACGAGCTCGCCCACGTCGTACACGGCGCCGTCGGCCGGCGCGGTGATCGCCACCTGCGGGCGCCCATCTTCGAGCACGGTGAACGACACGGTGGACGTGCCGGTGTTCCCGTCGCTGTCCACGGCGTTGAGCGTGAGCTGGTGGGCCCCCGGCGTCAGCGAGAGCGGCACGGTGAGCGAGCCGCTCGTCGAGGGCGCGCCGGTCCACAACGAGCCGTCCGGCACGTCGATCACCTCGACGGAGAGCGTCTCGTAGGCGTCCTCGCCGTCGGTGACGGCGGCCACGAGGTTCACGCCGTCCGAAGCGCGGATCTCCTGCCCGTCCGTCGGCCCGAGGATGACGACCGTGGGCGACCCGGCCCCGTTCGAGCCCGGCGCAACCGTGAGCCCGATGCTCGCGGACGCGCTCTCGGCGTCGGTGTCCGTGGCGGTGAGCGTGATGACGTGCGTCCCCGAAGTCAGCAGGTTCGAGGCGAAGTACAGGTTGCCTTCGACGTCGGCGGGGGCCGTGTCGAGCACGCCGTCCACCGAGCTCTCCCACACGATCGCGAGGGCCTCTTCGGCGTCCTGGCCGTCCTGCGCGGCGCCGTAGAACTCGATGAGCTGCCCGGGGTCGAACAGGGCGGCGTCGGCAGGCGAGATCACGCTCACGGTCGGCGGCGTGTTGTACGCGCCGACCTTGTTGTCCTGGCACGCTACGACAAAGAGGAGGAGGGCCGCGGGTCGCATACGGGTATCGTACACCGGAAGCGCCGTGTCCGGATCGTGGTTCGGTTCTTGGGGCGGGGGGTGCCCCCCCGCAACGCCCCCCCGACGCCGACGCGCCCCGCGGCTCGCGACGGGCCTGTGCCGCCGAGAGGCCCGCGCCCGCCCTACTTCAACGTGCGGAAGCGCTCGAAGAGGTCCGTCTGTCGGCTTCGAACCGGGATCTCCGCCCCGCGGCCCCAGTACCGGAGCACGCGCGTGCGCGGCTGGAGGGGGTCGCCGTCGGTCATCACGAAGGTGGCTTCCTTGCCCGGCGCCACCCGCCCGACGCCGAGGTTCCAGAACCCGGGGCCGTTGCCGGTGAGCGCGGCGATCGCGGCGCCGTACGGCAGGCCGTACGCGACGGCGATGCCGGCCTCGGTCGTGAGATCGCGGGCGTTGTGCGGGCCGCCGACGCGGAACGCGAACCGCACTCCGGCCGCGTGGAGCCGCGCGGCGTTCTCGTAGGAGGCCCGGAGCGTGTCGAAGGACGACGGCTGCGTCGTGACCGGGCCGAGCAGCACGGGCACGTTGCTCGCCGCGATCCTGTCCGCGACGATGTGGGCTTCGGCCCCCCCGACGATCATCCCGTCCAGCCCGAGCTCGTCGATGAGGTCGAGCGCGATGTGGAGGTCCGAGGCGCGCTCCGCGGCGAAGATCGCCTTCGTCTCGCGACGCTTCAGCGCGTGGATCACGCGCTGCGCGGCGGTGACCGGCGGCTCCTTCTCCTTGCCTTCTTCCTTCTTCTTCTTCTTGTCCGGGGCGGGCGGCGGCTCGGGGAGCGGGTTCGCGTCGAACAGATCGCGGATGGCCATCGCGACGCCCATGCGCGAGGTGGGCCCGCCGGGGAGGCCGGTGGCGCCGTGCCCGAGCGTGAAGCCCACGCCGGCCGGGGCCGCGAGGAGCACGTCCTCCACGGAGTCGCCGAACGCGCGCACCCACGCGGCCTGACCGGTCACGATGCCGCGGCTGGGCAGCACGAGCGCGCCCACGATGCCGCCCACGCGGCACACGGGAATGACGGCCGAAGCGGGGTTGTAGGCGTCGATCACGCGCGCCTGCGGGACGATGGCGTCCTTGCCCTCGCCCTGGTCGTGCGTGCCGCCCTCCTGGTCCACCTCGAAGAGCCCGAACGTGGAACCCGACAGGTAGATCCCCGGATACACGGTGGCGCCGCCGAGATCCTCGCCCCCGGTGACCTCGGGGCCGACCGCCTCGATCATCCCGGCGCGCACCCGGATGCCGCCGTTGATCTCGGAGCCGTCGCCCACCAGAATCCGGGCGTTCGAGAGCGTGATCCCTTCGTCGGCCCACGCGCGCCCGCCGAACGCGAGCGCGGCGCTCGCGATGAGGAACTGCCGGCGATCAACGAACGCCATTGGGAACCCCCTCGGTGCGGCGGTCGTAGACCACCACGCCGTCGATCCAGGTCCGCTGCACCTTGCCGTACACGTCGAACGGGTGGCGGTCGAAGAGGGCGAGGTCGGCGTCCTTGCCCACCTCGATCGTGCCGACGCGGCCGTCGATGCCGAGCATGCGCGCGGGGTCGAGGGTGATGGCCTCGAGCGCGTCAATCTCTGTGGATCCGTACCGGAGCATCTTCGCCGCCTCCAGGTTCAACCGCTGGATGTGGCTGGCCGAGTCGGAGTGGATGGCGACGGGCACGCCGGCCTCCGACACGAGCGTGGCGTTGTGGGGGATGGCGTCCCAGGACTCCATCTTGAAGCCCCACCAGTCGGCGAACGTCGCGATGCCGGCGCCGTGGCGGGCGACGATGTCCCGAATCTTGTAGGCCTCCAACGCGTGTTGGAGCGACGAGACGCGGAAGCCGAACTCGTCGGCTACGCGGAAGAAGGCGTCGATGTCGTGGGTGCGGTAGCAGTGGAGGTGCACGCGGATCTTGTCGTCCATCACGTCGAGGAGCACCTCGAGGTCGAGGTCCTTCGGCGGGGGTTCGCGGCGCGTGCGGGCGATGCGGTAATCGACGGCGCGCTGGAACTCGCGGCGGAGCGCGGCGGAGAGGCCCATGCGCGTCTCGATCTGGTCGTCGTCGGCGACGTTGCCGTACACGCGCTTGGGGTTCTCCCCGACGGCCATCTTGATGCCGCGCGGAGCACCCTCGAACTTCATGGCCGCGATCGTGCGCGACGGCCGGAGCTTGAGCACGGCGCTCTGGCCGCCGATGAGGTTCGCGGAGCCCGGCAACACCTGGATCGTCGTGACGCCGCCGGCGCGGGCGCGCGGGATGGCGGGGTCCTCGACGTCGAACGCGTCACCCGCCCACACGCGGGGCGTGAAGGCTTCAACGGCCTCGTTCCCGTCGCCATGCGCATTTGCTTCCGGCCAGGGGTACACGCCCATGTGCGAGTGGATGTCGATGATGCCGGGCATCAGGAACATCCCGGTTGCGTCCACCACGGAGGCGCCGGCGGGCACAGGCGCGCTCGACCCCACCGCGACGATCTTCCCGTCGGTGACAACCACGGTCGCATCGGCGATCGACGGCCCACTCACCGGGAGCACGGTGGCGTGCGTAATCGCGAAGGTCGCCGCCTCGGCCATCGCGAGGAGCAAGAGGTGCATCCGGCCTCCAGACGGCCAGCGTACCAGACGGCGGCGCGGTCATGCGGCCGGCGCCCGGCAACCACCACGTCGAGAACGTGTGGGCGCGCCAACGCGCCGGTCGCGATACCCTCGCCCGCATGCTGCTCGACGCCGGCTACGCCCTCGCGAAGCCCCTCCTCTTCTCGATGGACGCCGAGACGGCGCACAACGTCACCTTCCTCACGCTCGGGGCCGCCCGCGCGCTCGCCGGTGACCTGCGCCCCGACCCCATCCTCGCGCGGAAGGTCGGCCCGCTCACGTTCGCCGGGCCCCTCGGCCTCGCCGCCGGCCTCGACAAGAACGGCGTGGCGGTGTCCACCTGGGAAGCCCTCGGCTTCGGCGCAATCGAGCTCGGCACGGTCACCGGGCAGGCCCAGCCCGGCAACGACCGCCCGCGCCTGTTCCGCCTCGTCGAGGAGCGCGCGCTCATCAATCGCATGGGCTTCAACAACCTCGGCGCCGCCGCGCTCGCGGCGCGGCTTCGCGCCGTCCGCCACGCCGGCGCGTGGCCGAAACACGCCCCGGTGGGCGCCAACCTCGGCAAGTCGAAGGTGGTCCCCAACGAAGAGGCCGTGTCGGACTACCTCGTCAGCCTCTCCGCGCTCCGCGGGCTCGCCGACTACTTCGTCGTGAACGTCTCGTCGCCGAACACGCCCGGCCTCCGCGCGCTCCAGGAGAAGGAGCCGCTCGAGCGCCTCCTCGGCGCGGTGGTGCCGGCCGCCGCGGGTACGCCGGTGTTCCTCAAGCTCGCGCCCGACCTCCCCGACGAGGCCCTCGTGGAAGCCGTCGACGTGGCGATTGCCGTCGGGTGCGCCGGCATTCTCGCGACGAACACCACGCTCACCCGGCCCGGCACCACCGGTCGGCTCGACCAGGCGGGCGGGCTCTCCGGCGCGCCCCTCCGCGACCTCGCGCGCGCGCGCATCGCGACGGTTGTCGGCGCGGCGGCCGGGCGCGTGCCGGTGGTCGGCATCGGCGGCGTCTCCACCGCGGACCACGTGCTCGACCTGCTCCGCCTCGGCTGCGCGGCCACCCAGCTCTACACGGCGTTCATCTACGGTGGGCCCACCCTCGCGGCGCGCATCCACCGAGATATCGCGGACCGCGCGCGAGCGGCCGGGAGCTTCGACGCCTTGATCGGCCGCTGACGGCGGCCCTGGCTCGCGACGCCACCCGCCCACCGGGAGGTCCGCGCCCCTGAAACGGGCCCCCCACCTCGAAGGCGCGGCACGCTACATTGTCCCCGTGCCGCGCCTGATCCAGCCCCTCCCCGATGGCCCCCTCGACGTGATCGGAGACGTGCACGGCGAGCTCGAGGCGCTCCTCGCGCTTCTGCACCGCCTCGGGGTGAATGTCGAGCGCCGAACGGCCGCGCGTCCGGTCGTGTTCGTCGGCGATCTCGTGGATCGCGGGCCCGACAGCATCGGTGTCGTCGACGTCTTCGCGCGCCTCGCGGACGCCGGCCTCGCCTACGCCGTGGCCGGGACCCACGAGCTGAACCTCCTCGCGGACGACCGCAAGGAGGGGAACGGCTGGTATTGGGGCGATACGACGGATGCCGCGCAGTTGAATGGGAAGCACGTGCCTTTCGGGTCGCGCCCCGCCGATGACGCGGACCGTGCGCGGGTGCGCGCGCGGCTCGCGCAGCTGCCCCTGGTGCTCGCGCGGGCGGACCTCCGCGTGGTCCACGCCGCGTGGGACGCCGCCGCCGCCGCCGCGCTCCCGGCCGAAGGCGACCTCGCGACCCTCGCCGCGGCGTGGGCCGACCGCATCGCGACCGACCTCGACGCCCGCGGCGTACCCGCTCGCGCCGCCGAAGAACGGGCGGCGTTCGCCGAGCTTCGTGTGGAGGCGGTCCGCCCCGACCGGCACCTCCCCGCGGCCGCCGAAGAAGACGCCGCGCACCAGCTCCACAACCCGGTGAAGCTCCTCACCTCCGGCGCGGAGGTGGAGGTGCGGCCCGGCGAGCACTTCTTCGTGGGCGGAAAGTGGCGGTTCGTCACCCGCGACCGCTGGTGGCGGCGCCCGGTGGACATCGCCACGGTGGTCGGCCACTACTGGCGGCGCCGTAGCGCGCCGATCCCCGGCAAACGCGACCTTTGGGGGGACGTGCCCACCTTCGGGTGGTCGGGCGGGGTGTTCTGCGTCGACTACAGCGTCGGGCGTCGGTACGCGGAGCGGGCCGCCGGGCGAGACCGCAACTTCGACGGGGGGCTCGGCGCGCTGCGCTGGCCCGAACGAACGCTCGTCTTCGACGACTGGCCGAACGAGATTCCGGCCTACCACCAGCCCGATTCGGACACATAGGCGTCGGGCGTCAGTGGCCCGCGACCCGACGGAACACGGCGCGCTACTTTCCGCGCGCGGACCGCTTCTGCCCGTAGGCGCTGCGCTTTTTCATCTCTTCGCCCCGACGCTGGCGGCGGAGCGCGTGGCCGACCCCCTCGCTCGGGCCGTACCCCTCGCTCTCGAGCACCTCGGGCCGGCTCGGCTGGGCCACCCATCCCGCGAGGTCGCGCCCCATGCGGTCGCCGGACGGCTCGAACGGGGGCATGTGGCCGAGGTCGTCGTAGCGCCAGGTGACGGCCTCGTAGAGGTCGCCGAGCACCCGCGCGGAGGACCACGGCACGAGGCGGTCCCGCTGGCCCATGGCGACCAGGATCGGCGCCTGGATGGCGGCGATGTCGACCGTGGGCCGGGCGAACGCGAGGTCACGGGCGAGGCGCCCGGGCCAGGCGCAGGTGCGGTCGTAGCACGCGCGCGCCGTAGGCTCGTCCATCACGTCGAGCCCGACGCGGCGGTAGGTGGACCACCCCACGCGCACCGGGGCGCCCACGAGCACGGGCGCCATGCCCGGGAGCCCGCGGAGCGCGTGGGCGCTGGGCACGACGCGCACCTGGCCGGGCGGAAGCGGACACACCAGCGCGACGGAAGCGAGCGCGCGGCGCGCGGCGATGACCTGGGCAACGAGGCCGCCCATGCTGTGCCCGACGAGGGCGGGCGTGCCGCCGAGGGCGTCGAGCGCGGCCTCCACGCCGGCGACCACATCGGCGAAGCCGACGTCAGCCCGGCCCGCGCCGTGACCGGGCAGGCGCAACGCAAAGGTGCGCACGCCAGCGGCGGTGAAGGCGGGGAGCCACGGCTCCCACAACCAGGGACCGAGGCCGATCCCGTGCAGAAGCACGGCGGTTACGGGCGCGTCGGCGGGGCCGGAGTGCTCCGCGTCGAGCGGACCGAGACGGGACGACATCGCCAGCTTCCTACCGCGGTGGCTATGTTGCGGCATGCTGCTCCTTCTCCTGGCGTGCGCCCGGACGATCCCCACGGCGCTCCAGATCGAGGACGAAGACACGACCGTCGCGGTCCCCGAGCCGACCGATCCGGCGGCGCGCCTCGCCTGGATGGTGGGGGAAGACCCCCTCGTGCGCCGGCCGCGCATCCCAACTGCCGAAGTTGAAGCACCGTTGGCGGCGTATCTGGCCCTCTCGGCGGCGCCCGTCGTCAAGCCCACCGACTGGGCCGACCTCGAGACGCTCCAGCGCGGCACCGTGGCCGTGCCGCTCGCGCGCGGGGCCCGCCTCGCGGGGCTGGAGACGGCCCTCGGCGACCCCGCCACGGCGGTGTCGTGGCTCCTCCCGCTCCGCGCCGACAAGCCCGCGCAGGAACAGGTGCGCTCGCCGCTCGACGCCTTCGGCGGCGCCGCCCCGGCGGAGCTGCTCGGGATCGCCGAACGCCACGTGATCCTCGGGTGGCTCGACGGCCCCGCCATCCCCCTCGCGGCGCCGGCGCGGGCGCTCGCGCAGCCCACCTACGCCCGCGTCGCGACGACGCCCGCCGGCACGTTGCTCCTTCGTCGCGCCGAAGGCGCGCGCGACCCCGCCGCCGCCGCCGCCGCGCGCGACGCCCTCGTCGACGCCACCTGGGTTGCGGCCATGCGGGCCGCCGCCGACCGCGACACCGAGCAGCGGCAGCTCAAGGCGCTCCTCGCCGAGGCCGCGACCGCCGCGGGCACCCCGGGCGACCCCACGAACACGCTCCTCGGGCGCGCCGCGACCGGGTTCGCCGCCGACGCCGCCGACGATGCCTCGACGGGCGCCGCGCTGCTCGCCCAGGCCGCGCTCCGCTGGAACGGCGGCTGCCCGGACGCCCCCTGCGGCGGTTTCGACCGCGTCTCCGCGATGGCCACCGCCGGACGCTGGCACCCGTCGGTAGCGCCGCTCGCCGCCACGTGGCAGGTGATCGCCGCGAAGGACGCCCTGGATCGGCTCGAAGTAGCGTACGACGAACCCTCTTTCCCCGCCGCGCTCGACGCGCAGGTGGAAGTGCTCCTCGGCACGGGCGGCGCCGTTGACGGCACGGTGCTCCTCTACCCGCGGTCCAGCCCGTCGGTGGCGCTCGCGCTCGCGCGGGCGGCCGGCGGGGGCGATCTCACCTCGAAGGACGACGTGCTCCGCACGCTCTCGAGCCGCGTGGCGCGGGCCGCGCGCGCCGTCGCCGAGAACGCCCCGACGCAGCTCAAGGAGCCGCTGCTGCGGATCGCGAAGCGCTCCGAGTAGGCGGCCGCTCGACGCCGGTGCGGCTCTCCGAACGGCGAGGGCCGCGCGCCCCGGCCAAAACGGCGACGGCCGCGCGCCGGGAGCCCCGACGCGCGGCCGTCTGGTTCCCGCGCGGCTAGCTGCCGGTGCAGGACACGGTGACGATGACGTTGTCGGTCGACGTGGCGCCCATGCAGTCGGTGGCGACCATCTGGACCTCGACCGGCTGCGCGTTCGTGGACCCGTAGGTGGCGGGGATGCCGGAGACCGTGGCGGTGACCGACTCGCCGGTGGAGGCAGAGAGGCTGCCGTACGTGCTGCCGGAGACGACGGACCAAGCGTAGGTCAGCTCGTCGGAGTCGGCGTCCGAGGAGCCGGTTCCGGAGAGCGTGAAGGACTGGCTGGCGCAGTCGTCGCACGTGTAGGTGGTCGTGTAGGCGACCGCCGAACACGTGGAGCTCACCGAGGCCGACTGGTCGGCGCCGGCGTAGGCCACCGGGGCGGTGTTCGTGGGCCGCGTGGCGATGGTGACCGTCACCGAGGAAGGCGCGGAGTCCGTGCCGCCGTCGTTCACCGTGAGCGAGAACACGTAGTCGCCGGCGACGTCCGGGTTGAACGTCGGGTTCGCGGACGAGGTGGTCTCGATGTCGGCCGAGGTGCGGGCCGAGGCGCCCGGCGCGCTGGCGAGGGTCCACGCGTAGGTGAGCGGCCGGGACTCGATGTCGTACGACCCGGAGGAGGAAAGCGCGATGGGCTCGCAGGAATTCCCGCTCGTCGTGGCGGAGGTCGACGCGAACGGGGCGGTCTCGGCGTCGCCGTCACAGTCGTTGTCGGCGGGGTCCGTACCTTCCCAGGCGTCCGGGTAGGTGGTGGGGTCCGCGTCGTCGCAGTCGCCCTGGTCGGCGTTGTAGCCGTCGCCGTCGTGATCGTAGGTGGAGCAGTACTCGTTGCCCGCACCGGGGGAGCCCTTGTCGCCCGTGGGGTCGGAGCCCCAGCGGAGCGTCGCGGCGCACCAGATCGACGGGTCGTCGTTGAGGGACGCGTCGTAGTTGCCGAGGTCGGTGCCCATCGAGGCGCCGTCCGGGTCGGGCATCTGGCTGCCGTCGTCCCAGGTGACCTCGTCGATCACGATGCCGTCCGCGACGAGCACGAGCTCGTCGCTCTCGTTGGAGAGCGAGATGCCGCTGTACTCGTAGCCGACTTCCACATCGCCGTTGTCGCCGGTGACGCGGTTGGCGCCGAAGACGAAGAAGTCCCCCGGCTCGACGATGATGAGGTTCTCGTCCTGCACCATGTGCTCTTCGCCGTCGATCGACGAGGCGATCACGAGGCCGTTGAGGATGAGCGTACGGCCGGAGGCGTTGTAGACCTCGAACCACTCGCCGTTGGGGTCGGAGACCTGGGCGGGGTTCGTCATGATCTCGGAGAGGGCGAGGTCGCCCGCGGCCCACTCGCCTTCATCCACCAACCCGTCGCAGTCGTTGTCGACGAGGTCGCCGGCGGCTTCCGCCGTGGCGGGGCCGATGCTCGCGTCGGCGTCGTTGCAGTCGGCCGCCACGGTCTCGGTGCCACACTGGGTCGCGCCGTCGCCGTCGGCGTCGTAGCCTTCGTCGACCCGGCCGTCGGCGTTGTTGTCCAAGCCGTCGCAGACTTCGGTGCCGACGCAGTCGGCAACGCCGTTGCCATCGACATCGCCGAAGCCTTCGTCCGTGACGCCGTCGCCGTTGTTGTCGACGCCGTCGCACTCTTCAACGTCCTGACAGTCGGCGGTGCCGTCGCTGTCGGCGTCGGCGAGGCCCTCGTCGATCACGCCGTTGCAGTTGTTGTCGATGCCGTCGCAGTCCTCGGCGCGGCCGGGGAAGCGGGTCGCGTCGGCGTCGTCACAGTCGCCGTCGGCTACAGTGACGCCGTCGGCGTCGCCGTCGACCGGCGCGGCGTACGAATCGGTGTTCGTCGAGTCGCCGGACGTGTCGTCGGCGGTCGTGTCCTTCGAGGCGTCGCAGCCTGCGAGGGAGAGCGCGAGGACGGCGGAGAACAGGGCGGTGCCGAGGAACATTTGACGCGTCATCGAGACTCCGGGCTGCGCATCGCGGGCGGTATCCCACCATAGCAGGAACATCAGGAACTCGTCATCTGATCGAAAAGGCGTGCCGATCATTTTCCGAGCCGCCTTGACGCTCTCGGAGGGGCTGTTAATAGGTCGGCACCAACTGCGGGAGTAACTCAGTTGGTAGAGTACAACGTTGCCAACGTTGTTGTCGCGGGTTCGAGTCCCGTCTCCCGCTCCACCAACCACGACGCCGGCCTTCGGGCCGGCGTCGTCATTTTTGGATTCCCGTGTCGCTCTCCCGCGCCGGCCTGCGCCGCCCGGCGTCGAGGCGGCGCGCCGAGACGCACGCTACGAGGCGGCTTTGCCGTCGTGGAAGCGGCGCCCCTTCCACGTGTTCTCCACCGAGAAGAGCGTCCGCGCGAGCACCACGGCGAGGACCACGTTCCCCAAGGTATGTGACCACGCATACCACCCGCTCCGCCCGTCCACCCGCTCGAGGCGCCACCGAAAAGCGACCGGGAGCAGGCACACCAGCGCCATCCACCCGAGCCAGAGCGGCGCGGGGTCGAGCCCGGTGAGCGCGAGAGCAGGGCGTGCGACGGCCACCGCGAGAACGATCCACGGGAGAAGCGCGCCGACAAAGAGAAAGAGGAGCGCGCCGAGGGCGACGAGCGGGCGGCGCTCCATCCCCTCGTAGAAGTTCTTTCCGTAGCCGCGCACGATCTCCCCCAGGGACCGGTACAGGCGCACCGAGAAGAGGTCGGGCGCGGCGTAGAGGCCGATCGCGTGGCCGCGCTGCTTCGCGGCCCGCGCGATCCGAACGTCCTCGAGGACCTCGGCGCGCACCACCGCGTGCCCGCCCATCGCGTCGTACGCGGCGCGGTCGAACAGGAGGAACTGGCCGTTCGCGAAGGCCTCGGGGCGCCCCGGCGTGTTCACCGCTCCCACGTCGGTGGCGCCGCGAATGAACCAGCCGATCACCGGAATCGCGACCTGCTCCCAGAAGCTCTCGAGCCGCCAGGTGCCGAAGACGCTGAGCATGCCGAGCCGCCGGTCGACGAGGGCGGCCGCCGCCCGACGCGCGGCGTCCGGCGCGAGGACCACGTCGGCGTCGACGAAGAGAAGGTGCGCCCCGGCGGCCTCCGCCGCTGCACGCTGGCACGCCCACGGCTTGCCGGCCCATCCGGGAGGAGGCGGTGCGTTCCGGACGACGCGGAGCCGCACGTCGCTCGGCGCGGCCGCCCGTGCGGCATCCGCGGTGCCATCCGTAGAACAGTCGTCCACGACGATCACGTCGATGTCCGGGTGGTCCTGCGCGAGCGCGCTCCGGACGCAGGCGGCGATCTGGTGCGCCTCGTCGCGCGCGGGGATGCAGACGGAGAGCCGCGGAAGCGCGACACTCGGGGCGTCCGGAAGGCGGTGCCGTCGGTGCCATTCACCGATCCCCGCGGTCATGGCGCCCCAGAGGAGCGTGAGCATGCCGAGGTAGCCCCCCAGCAGCACAGCGGAGAGCCCCTCGTCCCCCCACCTCACGCGACCTCCAGTCGACCGCCGCGCGCAACGGCGCGGGTGGTCCCTTCCGGGACTTCGAGCCGCGTGAGCACGTCCGCGGGGTCGA
>CAXNIN010000038.1:0-18877 GCA_964202365.1 Myxococcota bacterium
CCGCTCTCCTCGCCAAGCCCGACGCGCGTCGGGAGTGGGGGATGCAATCGGCGAGCCCGCTCTTCACGCTTGCGCCGGGCGCCACACATCCCTCGGCGTCAATGGCGACGCGCGCCACGGTCACGCCGCTCCACCCGCCGCCCACCTTCGCCGCGGCCGGCAACGTCAACGACGAGAGCCTCGTGCTCCGCGTGCGCTTCGGCGCGCGGCGGTTCCTGTTCACCGGCGACATCGAGGTCGCGGCCGAGGCCGCGCTCGCCGGCTCGGAGCTGCGCGCGGACGTGCTCAAAGTACCGCACCACGGCAGCCGCACGTCGTCCTCCGCGGCGTTCGTGGCGGCGGTCGCGCCGTCCGTGGCCGTGGTGCCCGTGGGCCGCGACAACCGCTACGGCCACCCCCACGCCGCCGCCCTCGCCGCGTACCGAGGAGTGCGCGTGTACCGCACCGATCGCGACGGCACCGTGACCGTCCGCACCGACGGTGCCTCGCTCACCGTGGAGACGGACCCGCCCGAGGCGTGGCGTTTGCGCGGGCGGGCGGCGCCCGTGTTCCCAACGCCCGTCGCCGAGCGCTGAGGGCCCGTCCGGAAACAACGTTTGCATTCGGCCGCCCCTGGACTCGCGTCCGCGGCGTCGCTCGTCGGTCACATGCCTACGGGCATGCTCCCTCCTCGCTCCTTGCGGCCGCGGCCCAGGGTCGCCCTCGGTGCTGAACGTTGTTTCCGGACGGACCCTGACCTCCCGGCGGCCGTGGACCGTCGCGAGCCGGGACGGGCGAGGGGCGCCCCGCATGGCGTACGCCCGTACCCCCGGACCCTTGGGTGAGCCCCCGCCACCCGAACCGCCGCCGCCCCGCCCCCCGCGCCGGCGTCGCCGCAACGCGGAGCGGTTGCCCCCCAATCACGCCGGCAACGTGCAGATCCCCGAAGGAAACACCCGCGTCACCCGCACGGGCAACGGCGCGCACAGCGCCTCCATTTCCGCAAGGGTCGACCCGCGGCGCACCGAGAGCACGCCGTCGTGAATGGCGTCGCGGCCCATGCCCAGGGCGGTCGCGACGATGGGAAAGCCAAGCACACCGTAAAGCGTAACTTCGAGGTCGAAGATGTAGGCGCTCCGGGCCACGCGCGCGCACTCGTGGACGAAGCGCACGCGGTCCGCGGGGCCCAGGTGGTGCATCAGGAGCGTGTTGGTGACGAGGTCGAACGCGCCGTCGGCGAACGGGAGCGCGGTGGCGTCGCCGAGCACCACGCGGGCGCGGCCGGCGAGGCGGCCCGCGGCGTCGTCGACGAAGCCCTGGGCGAGGTCCACGCCGGTGAGCACGCACGGGAGCTCGGACTCGGAGAGCGCCGATAGCAGCCCGCCAAAGCCCGTTCCGACGTCGAGCACGCGGAAAGGAGTGGGCCGGCCGAGCGCTACCCAGTGACGACGGATGCGGCGCACGTGGGCGCCGTACCAGCCGGTGCGGCGGTTCCACACGTCGAGGTCGGCGAGCATACGCCGGCCGCGGAGGGAGAGCCCCTCGTGGTCGAGGATCTCGAGCTCTTGCGTGCGGAGAAACGACGTGAACAATCAGGCTCCTTCGAGGAATCTCCGCAGGGGCAGTACACAGAAGCCCCAGGCCACGGCGTCCTGCCATTCGATGCGGAACACGTCGAGGGT
Source organism: Myxococcota bacterium (assembly GCA_964202365.1). Classification (GTDB taxonomy): domain Bacteria; phylum Myxococcota_A; class UBA796; order UBA796; family SXON01; genus CAJBVW01. Next base: position 1,662 of record CAXNIN010000038.1, read on the forward strand.
ACGTGCTCCGGTGGCGGCGTCGAGGAGATAACCACAGCCGCTCCACGAGCGGGCCTTTGTTCCGGAAAATCTCCCTTGATGCTGGGTAGGGCACGCCGACACGCCGGCGATGGTGGCGTCTTCGGGGCCCTTGATGGGCCGGCACAACCATTCGCGCTTGACGTCGAACACGGTGATCTTCCAGCTCCCGCGCGCGGTGGCCTTCTTGCCGACGAGGCCGAGGGCGCGGAGGAAGCGGGTGGGGTCGCGCTCGGAGGCGTCGACGAGCTTGCGGAGGTCGGCCACGCGCATCACCTGGAGCGCGGTGCGGGCGCCGACGGTGCGCTCGACGCGGCTCACCCACGCCACCTGGAGCGTCGCGGGCAGCTCGGCCACGCCGGCGCAGGTGCCGTCGGTCGCCGTGGCCGGCGTGGGGGCGGGCGGGCCGTCGGCGGCGGCGGGGCCGGCCAGCACGAACGCGGCGAGGCCAACGGCGAGCATCCGCCGAAGGTCCAATCCGAACGCCGGAAGTCCCCTCACGCCTGGCCCATCGCGCGCGCCTTGAGCGCGAGGTCGGCGTGGGCGGTGGCGCCGAGCACATCGAGCCCGGGGCGCGGGGGAGGGTCCTTCAGGAAACGCTCGCGCAGGCCGTGCCAGCGCTTCACGGCGTCGATCGCCAAATCTTCCTGCCGCTTGTCCTCTTCCTGAAGCCGCACGAGCCGCTCGTAGGCTTCCACCTGGAGCCCGAGCTCCTTGCAGAACAGGAACACGTCCACGCCGGCGGCGGTGGCCTCCTCGAGCTGGAGATCGAGCGGGAAACGCCCGCGCACGGCCTTCATCTCCATGTCGTCCGAGAAGATGACGCCCGTGTAGCCGAGCTTCTTCCGCAGGATGGCGTCGATCACCTTGTGGGACATGGTGGCGGGGCGGTCTTCGTCCCAGGCGGGGTACACCACGTGGGCGGTCATGATGGTGCCCACGCGCGCCCGAATGCAGGCCTGGAACGGGGGCAGTTCGACCTGCTCGATGTCGGGAGGGTCCTTCTCCACCACGGGGAGCGCGAGGTGGGAGTCCACCGTGGTGTCGCCGTGGCCGGGGAAGTGTTTGGCGCACGCGATGCAGCCTTCGTCCTGCATGGCCGTCACGAACGTGGCCGCGTGCTTCGCGACGCGGTCGGGCTTGGGGCCGAAGGAGCGGTCGCCGATGATGGGGTTCTTCGGGTTGCTGTCGACGTCGGCGACGGGCGCGAAGTCGAGATCGAAGTTCATCGCCCGCAGCTCCCGCGCGATCGCCCGGGCCACGGCGGCGGTCATCCGCACGTCGTCCACGTTGCCCACCCACCGCATCGGCGGCCACTCGGTGGCGGGCTTCTTGATGCGCGCGACGCGGCCGCCTTCCTGGTCCACGCACCGAATCGGCGGGAGGTCGCGCGGGAGCAGGCTCTCGAGCTCGCGGTTGAGCTCGGCCACCTGCCGCGGCTCCTCGACGTTCCGCGCGAAGAGCACGAAGCCGCCCGGCTGGCACTCCTTGATCCACTCGCGCTCCTCCGCGGAGAGCGAGGTGCCGGCGATGCCGATCACGAGGCGCTGACCGGCGCGCCGCTTGCGGTCGGCCGTGGACGTCGTGAGCCCGATGGTGTTCACGAGCCGTGCTCCGCGCCGGCGGCGTGCTCACCCGGATGCTCCGCGAGCTCCATCAGCACGCCCCCGCACGACTTCGGATGGATGAAGATCACGCGCGTGCCGTGGGCGCCGGGCTTCGGGGCGTCCGAGAGGAACTGGTAGCCCTTGGCGCGGAGCCGCGCGATGTCGCCGTCCAGATCATCCGTCGCGAAGCAAACGTGATGCAGCCCGGGCCCGCGCTTCTCGAGAAAGCCCTGGATGGGCCCCTCGTTGTTCACCGGGTACACCAGCTCGATGCGGGTGCCCTCGATGGGGAAGAAGGCGGTGGAGGTCTTCTCCGTGGGCACGTCTTCCCGGCCGGAGAGGGGGATGCCGAGGTCGTCCGCGAAGCGGGCGATGGCGGCGTCGAGGTCGGAGACGGCGATGGCGATGTGGTCGAGGCGTCGAATCATCCTGTGGCACTATCTCGCCACCCCTCGAGGCACCCCTGTCCACCGACCCCCGCCAGTTCACCGCCCGCCGCGCGTTCTTCTCGTTCCTCGGGGCCGAGTTCCGCTTCTTCACGCCCGACGGCCGCCTCGCCTGGTTCGTGAAGCAGAAGGCCTTCAAGCTCAAGGAGCAAATCACGGTCTTCACGGACGAGGGCCGCTCGCGGTCCGCGCTCGCCATCGCCGCGCGCTCGATGATGGACGTGCGCGCCACCTACGACGTCACCGACACGCGCACCGGCGAGAAGGTGGGCGCCTGCAAGCGCCAGGGCTTCGCGAGCATCGTGCGCGACACCTGGGAGATCCGCGGCCCGGACGACACGGTCCTCGCGACGCTCACCGAGGACAGCCTCGCGCTCGCCCTCGTGCGCCGCTTCTTCCTGAAAGCGTGGTTGCCCCAAACGTTCACCGTCGCCTCCCCCGACGGCCGCGCCTACGGCCACATCCGCCAGCGGTTCAACCCGTTCGTGCTCATCTACGACGCCGACTTCGGCAAGGACGGCCTGGACGCGCGCCTCTGCCTCGCGGCCACCGTGCTCATGCTCGCGATCGAGGGCCGCCAGGGCTGACAGTCGGGCGGGGGGTGCGGCCGGGGGTACCGGCTTCGCCCTCCCGGCGGCGGTGGGGGGACGGCAAGCCGTGCGCGGCGTCGGCGGCGGCGGGGCGGCGGGGCGGCGCGGTGGACACCGCCCCGGATTGATCGGATCATGCCGGCATGTTGCTCTTGCTCGCGAGCACGGCTTCGGGGGCGACGCTCACGGTGGGCGCGTCGGGCACGTACGCCAGCATCAACGCGGCGGAGGCCGCGGCGTCCAGCGGCGACACCCTCGCCATCGGCCCCGGCGTGTACTTCGAGGTGCTCGACCCGCTGGGGAAGGACCTCACCTACACCTCGGGCGGCGGCGTCACCATCAGCGCGGTCGACCCCTGCCTCCGCGTGGACGGCGGCGAGACGATCACGCTTGAAGGCCTGCAGTTCGACGCGTGCGGCAACGCTGTCGTCGTGAGCGGAACGTCCTCGCTCACGGCCACGGACATCACCTTCTCCAACAACGCGTGTGACGACGGGTGCGCCGTCCACGCCACCGGCGAGGCCACGGTCACGGTGCGCGGCGCCACCTTTGCGGGCAACGGCGCGTCGGGCAGCGGCGGGAGCGTGTACGCCGCGGACGACGCCGTGATCAGCGTGTCGGACGCCACGTTCTCGGGCGGCGCCGCCACGCAGCTCGGCGGCGAGATCGCCTTCCTCTCCGACGGGCGCCTCACGCTCACGGACGTGGCGCTCTACGGGGGCTCCGCGCTCTACGGGGGCGCGGTGTACCTCTCGGCCGGCGAGCTCACCGGGGTGGGGCTCCTCTTCTCGGACGCGGTCGCCGCGCAGGACGGCGGTGCGCTATACCTCACGGACGCCGGGCTCACGCTCGACGGCGTCACGTTCACCACCAACGAGGCCGCCGGCAACGGCGGCGCGCTCTTCGTGCGGGGCGCGTACGGCACCGTGCGGCTCGACGCCGCGCGGTTCGTGGAGAACGTCGCGGGCGGCGAAGGCGGCGGGCTCTACGCCACGGCGAACGAGCGCCTCCAGGTGGCGTCGTCGGCTTTCCTCGGCAACGGCGCGGGGTCCTACGGCGGCGGACTATCGGCGTACGACGACGAAGTGTGGGTTGTCGGAACGTTGTTCTCCGAGAACCGCGCGGCGTCCGGCGGCGGCGGCGCCTCCATCGACGCCTCCCGCGCCGACGTCGAGCACGTCGCGTTCGCGTGCAACACCGCCGGCGCCTACGGCGGCGGGCTCGCGGTCTCCGCGTTCCTCACGGGGCTCGACGCCGTGCTCGTGCGCGGCAGCGACGGGGGCGGCGTGTGGATGTCGGCCGCGATCCCGGAGATCACCGACACCCTCGTGTGGGGCGGCTCTGGCGCCGCCTGGTCGGGCGTGTCCGACCCGACGGGGACGAACGGCAACCTCGCGGTCGACCCCGGCGTGCGCTTCGTCACCTGCGACGGCGACTGGACCAACGACGACCTCGCCCCCGGCGCCGGCTCCGTGCTGCTCGACGCCGTCTCCGGCAGCACCGACGCCGACGGCTCTACGGGCGACATCGGCGCCTACGGCGGCCCCTGGGGCGACACCCTCGACGCCGACGGCGACGGCGTCACCTACTGGGCCGACGACTGTCACGACGGCCGCGCCGACGCCTTCCCCGGCGCCGCCGAGGCCTGGTATGACGGCGTGGACCAGGACTGCGACGGCAACGACGACGACCAGGACGTCGACGGCTTCGCGCGCGCCGACGACTGCGACGACACCGACGCCGGCGTGAGCCCCGGCACGCCCGAGGCCTGGTACGACGGCGTCGATCAGGACTGCGACGGCAACGACGACGACCAGGATGTCGACGGCTTCGCGCGCGCGGAAGACTGCGACGACACCGCCGCCGCCGTGAACCCGGCGGTGCCCGAGGCCTGGTACGACGGCGTGGATCAGGACTGCGACGGCAACGACGACGACCAGGACGTCGACGGCGCCGCGCTCGGCGACGACTGCGACGACCTCGATGCCGCCATCGGGCCCGACGTGCCCGAGGTCTGGTACGACGGTGTGGACCAGGACTGCGACGGCAACGACACCGACCGCGACGTGGACGGCTACGCCTACCTCGACGACTGCGACGACGAAGATCCCGACGCCAACCCCGGCGCCACCGAGTCCTGGTACGACGGCATCGACCAGGACTGCGACGGCAACGATCTGGACCAGGATCGCGACGGCGAGGGCGTGTTCACGGACTGCGACGACCTCGACCCCACGGCGTACCCGGGCGGCCTCGAGGTCTGGTACGACGGAGTGGACCAGGACTGCGACGGCAACGACGACGATCGGGACGGCGACGGCGCGGGCGGCGGCTCCGGCGGCGACGACTGCGACGACACCGACGCCACCGTGTTCGTAGGGGCGGTCGAGGTCTGGTACGACGGGGTGGACCAGGACTGCGACGGCAACGACGACGATCAGGACGACGACGGCTGGCCCGTGGGCGTGGACTGCGACGACGTCGACGCCACCGTGTTCCCCAGCGCGACGGAGCGCTGGTACGACGGGGTGGACCAGGACTGCCGGGACGACGACGACTTCGACCAGGACAACGACGGCGTCGCCTCGCTCGCCGAGGGCGCGGGTGCCGACTGCGACGACACGAACGCGGGCGTGGTCCCGGGCGCTGACGAGGTCTGGTACGACGGCGTGGACCAGGACTGCGACGGCAACGACGACGACCAGGACAACGACGGCGCGGTCGCGACGGATGACTGCGACGACACCGACGCCGCCTCGTTCCCCGGCGCGGTCGAGGTCTGGTACGACGGCGTGGACCAGGACTGCGACGGCCGCGACGACGACCAGGACAACGACGGCGCCGTGGCGGCGGAAGACTGCGACGACACCGACGCCGCCGTGCTCCGCTGCATCGCCCGCATCAACGGCGGGTGCGACACGCGCGGGGGCGGCGGGCCCGGCGGCCTGCTCGGGCTGGTGGGGGCGGCGCTCCTGTTCGCGCGGCGGGGAAAGGGCGGGCGGCGGCCTCCCGGTGCGCGTGGAACGTCGCGAGCCGCGGGGGCGTTGGCGGCGCGCGGGGCGGCGCTCCTGCTCGTTGCCGGGCCCGCGTGGGCGATCGACGCCACGGGCACCGGGCGGGTGCCCACCGACGCCGGCGGGCTCCAGCGCGCGGGCGGCATGGCCGCCGGGCGCGCCGGCAGCCTCGACGTGGCGCTCGCGGCCGGCCTCGCGGGCACCACCGCGGAAGCCCAGTGGGACGACGGCACCACCACGCCGCTGATGGCGGGCGTCGCCACGCTTCAGCTTGGTGTCGGGTGGACGTTCCTCGACGGCCTGCGCGTGGAGGGCGGCCTGCCGCTCGTGCTCGGCGCGTCGGTGCCGGAAGACCTCGGGCCGGGGCTCGGCGACGCGTGGCTCGGCGCGCAGTGGGCCGTCTACCGGAGCGACGCCCTCTCCATCGGCCCCGCCGTGGAGCTCGTGCTCCCGACGGGCGACGCCGCCCGGCTCTCCGGCGGCGGCGGCGTGGGCGGCGCGCTCGCCGTCGCGGTGGGCGGGCGCGCCGGGCCGGCGTTGTGGGGCGTGGAGCTCGGCGGCGGCGCGCGCCCCACCGGCAGCTACGGCGCGCTCACGTTCGTGCCCGAGCCGGAGCTGCGCGCCGGGGGCGGCGCCCGGGTGGCCGTGGCCGGGCCGTTCTCGGTGGGCGGCGAGCTCACCGCGCGCGTGGGCTTCGGCGCGGCGAACGCGGTGGCGCTCGCGACGAGCGGCGCCGAGGCCATCCTCACGGCCGGCATCGCGCTCGAGCGCCTCGACGTGGGCGTCGCGGGCGGCGTTGGCCTGCTCGACGGCGTGGGCACCCCCGACGGGCGCGTGGTGCTCTCGGTGCGCTCCCGCCTGCTCTCCGCGGGCCCGCGCGCCGCGGACGCCGACGCCGACGGCGTCCCCGACACCTCCGACCGCTGCCCCGACGCCCGTGAAGACGACGACGGCTTCGAGGACACCGACGGCTGCCCCGACACGGACGACGACGCCGACGGCATCCCCGACGGCGACGACCGCTGCCCGTCCGACCCCGAGGACCGCGACTTCGTGCAGGACACCGACGGCTGCCCCGACCTCGACGACGACGCCGACGGCCTCGCCGACACCTTCGACCGCTGCCCGCGCGACCCAGGCCCCGCCGACACGAACGGCTGCCCCGACCGCGACCGCGACGGCCTCCTCGACGGCTTCGACCAGTGCCCGGACGACGCCGCCGTGCCCGGCACGGACCTCCTCCACAGCGACGGGTGCCCCGCGCGGGTGGTGGCGTTCCCCAACCGCATCCACCTCGCGTCGCCGCTCACGTTCGACGCGGGCCGCGCCACGCTCCGACCGGAGTCCCAGGCGCTCGTCGGCGAGATCGCCGCGCTCCTGACGCGCTACCCGGACCTCGCCCGCGTCGAGATCGGCGCCCACGTCGATGAAGCCGGCGACGACACCGGCAACCTCAAGCTCACCGTGGCGCGGGCCGAGGCCGTGAAGAAGGCGCTCGTGGCCGCCGGGGTGAGCCCGGGCCGCCTCCTCGCGCAGGGCTACGGCGAGGCGCGCCCCGCCGCCCCGAGCGACACGGCGGAGAACCGCGCGAAGAACAACCGGGTGGAGCTGCTCCTGCTGCGGTGAGGGCGGGCGGCGCGGGAGGCGCTCGGAGGGCGCGCCGCCGCCCGCTGGCTCGGCTCGCGACGCCCCCGCTTCGACGGGAGGCCCGCGCCCGCCCTACAACTCCTCGGCGGGCCAGCGCTTGACGAGGTTGCCGTTCGCCCGGCCGTCGCTCGCGGCGTGGAGGTAGGCGCGGCGGTGCTGCATGGTGCGGACGGCGTTGTTGTTGGCGATGAACCGGCTCTCTCCCCACGACCACGGCGCCACGTACGCGCGCACCCGGGCGTCCACCCCGCGAAAGTAGGCCCGCGCGTCTTCCGCGCCGTACACCCGGCGTACCGTGCGGACAATCAGCCCCTGAAGGGTATCCCACTCGTCGCGGGTGAGCTCTTCGCCGGCGTCCACGCGGGCCCGCCATGTGTTGATGTCTTCCTTGTCGTCGAGCGCGGGAGGGAGCTCCGCGAGCATCGCGACGACGGTCTCCGGAAAAGGCGCGACGGCCGTAGCGATGTGGCGCTCCACGAGCTGGTGCGGGAAGCGGATCTCCACCACGCGCGGCTTGGTGGGGCCCGAGCAGCCATCGTGGTGGTAGTACTCGCCCTGGCTCAACCGGCCGCGGCTCGAGCGCCCGCGCACGGAGCGGTAGGTGGGGTGCGCCGACGCGACGCCTTTGCACACGACGAGGCCCTCGGCGTCGACGAGATCGAAGAAGGCGTCGCGATGCTCGGGGGTGAGGAGCACGTCGTGGAGGTAGTCGGTGGGCGCGTCGGCGGGCGCGTCGAGGTAGCCCTCGATGACGATGCCGAGGGCGTCGGAGGGGCGGGTGGTGGCGAACCGCCACGCGCCGAAGCGGAGCGCGGGGCCGTTCACGGCAAGTTCGCGAGGCGCCACGCGAGCGCCGCCATCTGCGCCACGCCCTCGGTGAGCGCCTCGGGGTCGATCTTGTCGAGGGTGTCGGCGTGGGTGTGGTGGATGTCGAAGTAGCGGGCGTCGTCGGGGGCGAGGCCGATGACGAGCACGCCGCGCGCTTCGAGGGGGCCGATGTCGGCGCCGCCGCCGGGGCCGAGGAGGCGCTGGCCGGTGGGCGCGAGGGCGTCCATGAACCAGGCGAGCTGCGGGGAGCTGCCCGTGGCTGTCCATCCGAGCGGGCGCCCGGCGCCGAGGTCGGACTCGATGGCGGCGGCGTGCGGCTCGGCGCCGTGGGCCTCGTCGTAGGCGCGCGCGCCAGCGAGCCCGAACTCTTCGTTGGTGAAGAGCACGGCGCGGATGGTTCGTTTGGGTGTCACCCCGAGCGCGCGCATGTGGCGCATGGCCTCGATGACGTGGATGACGCCGGCGCCGTCGTCCTGGGCGCCGGTTCCCACGTCCCAGGAGTCGATGTGCGCGCCGATCACCACGACCTCGTCGGTCTCGCCGGCGATCTCGGCGATGGCGTTGGCGCTCGGGGCGTCGGGGAGGCGCCGGGCCCCCATCGCGAGGCGCACCCGCACGTCCACCCCGGTCGCGACGAGACGCGCGATGCGACCGGCGTCTTCGACGGTGACGGACGCGCTCGGGATCTGCGTCACGCCTTCGGCGTAGCGCATGCTCCCGGTGTGCGGCGTCGCGAGCGACCGCGTGGTGACCGACCGAACGAGCGCGGCGACCGCCCCGAACGACGCGGCGCGCGAGGCGCCCTGGGAGCGGTAGGAGACGGCGGGGCCGTACCGGAGAATCGACGGGGTGCCCTCTTCCATCGGCTTGTCGAAGAGCACGACCTTGCCGGCCACGTGCGGCCCGAGGTCCTCGAACGAGGGGACGACCACCACGGAGCCCTCCACGCCTTTCGTGCCGATCGACCCGCCCAGGCCGAGCAGGGCGAGCTCTTCTTTGTAGGGCGCGGTCAGCGTGAGGGACTCGGCGCCGCGCTCCCACACCGGCACGGTGACCGGCTGCGCGCGCACGTTGACGAGGCCGTCTTCTTCGAAGCGCGCGAGGCTCCAGTCGATGGCCTGGGCGAGCGCCCGGGAGCCCGTGGGCCGCGCCCCGAAGCCGTCGCACAACGCTACGATGCGCGCCCACGTGCGCGCGCGGTCGGCGCGGGCGGCGGCGAGAAGCGTGTCCACGACGGGGTCGCCGACCGGCTCGGCCACGACGGGGTCGGCGACCGCGACGGCGGCCACGGCGGCGCCGGTGGTGCCGGTGGCGCCTTCGGTTGGGGGGACGGGGGCCTCGGCGCCGAGTCGGCAGCCGAGGGTCGTTGCGCAGGCGAGCAGGAGGGCGAGGATCACGGTGGGAGAGTACCCGACGGCGAGGGAGGAGGTGCCGGGCGGGCACTTTCCCCGCGAGGCCACGGGCTGCCAGCGCGCGGGTCTCCGACTTGCAACCGGTGACACCGGCCTAGTCCGAGGCGCGCGGCGCGAGCCGGACCGCCCGGCGTTCACCCGCGCCGCCGCCGCGCGGCGCCCGCGAGGAGCGCCGCCGCCGCCCAGCCGAGCGCGCCGTTGCCGGGCGTGGTCGTGCAGCCGCAACCGCCCTTGTCGGGGTTGGTGGGGTCGGGATCGGCGGGGTCGGGATCGGCGGGGTCGGGATCGGCGGGGTCGGTGTCCGCGGGGTCGGTGTCGGGGTCGTCCGCGGTGTCGCCGGTGTCGTCGACCACCACCGGCGCGGTCACCCGCACCTCCACGGTGTCGGACGCGGCGCTGACACCGTCCGTCACGTCGAGCGCGAGCGTGAGCGTGGTGTCGACCGTGACCTCGGGCGCGGTGAACGACGGCGCGACGCCCGCGGGATCGTCGAGGGTGACGCCGGCCGTCGAGCGCTCGGACCAGGTGTAGGTAAGGGGGTCGCCCCAGGGGTCGGCCGAGGCGGCGCCGTCGAGCGTCACGCGCGCGCCGGAGGGCACGCGTTGATCCGGGCCGGCGTTCGCGACGGGCGGCGGGTCACACACGTCCACCTGCGCCACCTGCGTGGGGAACGGCGTGTTGTCGATGCCGGTGACGGCGACGGACCCGATCTCCCAGCCGTAGTCGCCCACGGAGAGGTCCGTGCCGAGCCGGAACGCGAACTGAACCGAGCTGCTTGCGAACACCGTGCCGAAGTCCAGCGTGGTGGTGTCCTTGGCCGGCCACGACGCGTTGGTTTGCACCCAGGCCGCGCGCCCGCCGAGGGGGTTGTCGGCGGCGACGGACACGGTTCCGCCGTAGCCGGGGTCGACATAGGCGGACACGTCTTCCCAGGCGCCGCCCGCCACGCTCACCTCGAGCACGCCGGCGTCCCAATACACGCCGTCGCTCGTCTCGAAGCTCCACCGGCTGTCGAACGCGAACACGAGCGGGTCGGTGGCACTTGCGAGGAGGGCCGGCGTCACGAGCCGGGTGTCGGTGACACCCGAGACATCCACACCGAGCCACGCGTAGGAGAACGGCGCGGTGGACGTGCGCGCCCAGATGTCGGCGGCGTCGCGGCCGTCGAGCGTCCACGCGCCGTCATCGACGGCGAAGGTGTCCGTGGCGGCGGTGGCGGAGGCGACATCCGCCTCGACGACGAGCTCGAGGGTGTCTTCGAGCGTCGTGACGCACGCGTCGCCCGCGGTGAGCGTGGCGGCGAGGGTGACCGGCGTCAGCGGCGCAACCGCGCGGTCGAGCGCGACGGCGAGCGTGATCTCGGCGGTCTCCCACGGGGCGAGGTCGGGCACGGCGGCGGAGGCGCCGTCGGGAAACCCGACCCCGGCGGCGTCCGTCGCGAGGGCGACCGTGGCCCCCACGAGGTCGGCGGCGCCGGTGTTCCGGACGGTGAGCGCGACGCGCCCGCGCTCGCCGCCGTCGAGGGTGGTGTCGTCGTCGCAGGAGTAGGCGCCGTCGGCGTAGGCGACGCCGCCGAGCCCGATCACCGGCGCGAGGACGAAGTCCTCGACGACACCGGTGAGGTCCGTGCTGTCGTACGCGGGGCCCGTGGCGCAGGAACCCATGCCCCGGTCGGCGAAGGCCTGCGCGAGCGTGGCGGCATCCGCGGGGTCGATGGCGGCGGCCGCCGCAAGGAGCGCGTCGCGCGCTTCGAGGAAGGTGTGGTCGGGCGGCGCGAGCGCGATGCCGGCCACCACGATCTCGGCCATGCGGGCCTGGATGTCCTCGAAGGTCTCGGTTGCGTCGCGGGCGTCCTGGAGCGCCACGTACCCCTCGAGCAGGGCCGCGGCCCAAATCTCGCCGGCGTTGTGCACTTCGCTGTTGGAGCCGCCGGCCGAGAGGGGGTGTGTCGTCGGGAGCGGCTCGCCGTCGGAGATGTGGCGGAACGACAGCGCGTTGAGCGCGGTGTCGACCGCGTAGGGCGCGCGCCGGATGCCGTAGTACGCGGTGTCGACCCCGCCGGCCTGGTACGCGTAGCTCCCGACGGGGTACGCGCCGGTGAGGTCGTCGCCGTCGCGGAGCACGAGGTGGAGCGCCACAAAATCGCCCCATCCCTCGGAGATGCCGCCGCACTGCGTCTCGCCGCAGCTCGACAGGCGCATGTGCAGGTAGTGGCCCCACTCGTGGGCCAGCACCGTGTTGTCGAGCCCGCCGTCCACGTCGGGGAAGGACGCCGCGTAGAGCGTGGCGGCCACCGCCCCGCTCGCGAGCGCGGCCCGAATCGCGGCGCCGTCGGCCTCCGAGATGCCGACCACCGGCACGCCGGCCGCGCCGCTCCCGCCGGGCTCGAAGGCGTCGCCCCCGGACGTGTTCGCGACCAGTACGCCCACGGCCCCCGCGGCCTCGGCGGACGCCACCTTCGTGAGGAAGGTGCACGTTCCGCGGTCGAGGAGCACGATGCGGCCCGCCACGTCGTCGGTGATGGGCGCACACCCGAGCGCGGTGCCGTCCGCGCTGCCGCCGACCGCCACTTCCGCGGTGATGTCGAAGTCCGACGGCCCGAATACGGCGAGGCCGAAGGCGAGATCGCCGAGGGGATCTACCGTGAGCGCGCTCTCGGACCGCCCCCTCCACACGTACACCTGCATCCGCGGCGCGTCGCCATCGGCGGGCGTGCTCATGTTGGCGTTGTCGCGCGAGCCGTTGTCGGCGTTGTCCTGGAGCTCGATGAGGAGCGCGTCGCCCTCTTCGCCGCCGCGCCCGTAGTTGTCGCGCTGCGCGTTGCCGGCGGTCTCCGTGAAGCCGGCGTCCCAGTAGAGGTCGTGCAGCCAGTTCACGACGTAGAACGCCTGGGTGATGGAGGCCATCGCCTGTTCGTCCGACGCGGTGGGGCCCAGCGCGGTGTCGTACGTGCGGTCGAACGTGCCCACGTCGGTGAGCGTGGCGCGGAAGTCGCCCGCCGTGTAGCCGTCGGCGCCGTCGTTGTCGGAGTAGGCGTCGGCGTTGTTCCCCGATGTCTCGGTGGCGGCGGCGTCGAGCCAGGGGTCGGGCCCGCCGGTGTCGGGGTCGTTGAGGCCGTCCACCGTCACGAGCACCGGCGCCTCGAGCCCCGGCGAGAGGCCGTCGGGCGTGCCGGTGGGGTGCGGCGACACGTCTTCGTAGGGGTTGTCCGCCGGGAGATACGAGGTGGCGTCCGCCCACACGCGGTAGGTGAAGCTGTCCGCCGTGAGGCTCCGGCGGCGCACCACCGCGCCGTCCGTCGCGCGGACGACATACGCCCACGCGCGCGTCGCCGACTCGTCGTCCGGGGCCGCGAACGCCTCGATCTCCCAGGCGGGCACGAGCGCGTCGCCGTTGGGCCACCACACGGCCCGCGCCCGCGCCGGCCGCGCGAGCCACACGCCCGCCGCGTGCCGCCCGAGCGTGAGGGCGGTCCACCCATCGTCGCGAAGGCCGCTGTCTTCGGCGTCCGCGGGGACGAGCGCCGCGCCGAAGTGGTCCGTGAGCGCGGCGACCAGCGCGTCCGCTGCGTCGAGCGCGGGGGCCGCGCGGCCGCCATCGCCGAGCGCCGGCCCGAACGCCTCCCCCGCGGACCACGCCACGGGCCGGCCCTGGGCGTCGACCAGCACCGTCACGTCGGCGCCGAGCACCGGCGCGCCGTCCACCACGGCCCCGAACGTGTAGACGCCGCCGCCGTTTCGGAGGGGCACGCGCCGACGTTCCACCAGCGAACGTACGGCCGGGGGCGCCACGCCCCGCGACGCCCCGACCTGGCTTGCCCACGCCCGCGCCGCCGCCGGGAGGTCGGCGCCCGCGCTCGGCTCCCACGCGCCCTCGGCCCACTCAAAACGCGCCGCCGGCTCGGCGCCGCCTACCCGCGCGACGGCGTGGGCCTGGAGCGCGCCCGAGGCCGGCGCCATCGTCGTGACCGCGATCTCTTCCGGCGTCGGGGCGGGGACAGGCGAGCAGCCGACACCGGCGAGGAGGAGCAGGGCCAGGGTGCGGCGCATGAGGAGCCCGGGGTGGCGCGGAACGTAGCATGCACCCGGGGCTCGGCCGGGGGGTGGTCACCTTCCCACGCTACGGCGCAACGACGCGGATACGGGACCGCGCGGTCAGCGGGCGGCGAAGGTCCAGGGGTTGACGACGACGGCGCCGGTGCCCTCGAAGTCCGCGACGTTTCGGGTGGCGAGCGTCAGGTCGTGACACACCGCCGTCGCTGCAAGCAGGCTGTCGACCGGCGGGCGGACGCGGCCGTTGCGCCGGCCGGCGGCGCTGATTGCACCCCATCGGAGCGCGACTTGCTGGTCGACGGGCAGGATGCGGTCGGCGAACGTGTGTCGGAGCCCCTCCAGCCACGCTTCGATGCGCGCGCGCCGCGGGCCGGGTTCGAGGAGGTCGGCGCCCTTCCGGATCTCGCCGAGCGTGAGGACCGACAGCCGAAGGGCGTCGTCGGGCACCGAATCCATCCACGCGAGCAACGCCGGTGCGGGCGCGGCCTTCGCAAACTCGGAGATCACGCAGGTGTCGAGCAGGATCACGCCAGTTCCACGTCCGGACGCTCGTCCGCTTCCCGCAAGAGGTCGAGCCCGTCGAGCGGGGCCTGCCGCAGCCACGCCTTGAGGCTCGGCGGCGGCTCCATCATGCGGCGCCAGGTGTCGATAGCGACGACCACGACGACGGGCTCACCACGTCGCGTGACGGTCTGCGGCCCGTTTTGCAGCGCTTCGTCGACCACCTCGCTGAACCGGTTCTTGGCCTCTTGAAGCTGCCACGCGGTCGCCATCGTTGCTCCTGTCCAGACTGGCTAGATGGTAGGCGCGTTGCGCGCGATCGTCCAGACGTCCGCGACGGCGCCCGGGTCGAGCGCGCGCCGGCCCGAACTCGGCGCGCCCGAACGCCGCGAGAGCGCTACATCCGTGCATGAACCCCGATCGCGGCCTCCTCGTCGTCTTCGGCGCCACCGGCGGAGCGGGCCGCGCGGTGCTCACCGAGGTGCACGCCGATCATCTCCGCCTCGAAGCCCACGTGAAGGCGAGCGATCTCGACGGGACAATCGTGCGGGGCCCGCGCGCCGGCCGTGGGCCTCCCGGTGGGCGTGGAGCGTGGGCAAGCCGTGCCGCCGCCGGTTCGCCCTGGCTTTCGACCGTCCCGCCGCCGCCGGGAGGTCGCCGCCCGCGCGGGGTGGCTGCGCGAACTGCCGTGATCGAACCGGCCGGTAACCGACACTATCTTGACACGGCAAGGGCGACCGTCTACGGTCGGGGTGACACGGAGGATCGCGTGAAGCGCGAAGCACTGGCCTTCTTTCGAATCCTCCCGGCGGGCGCCGCCGACGTGGGCGACGAGGTGTCCCGCGAGGACCTCCGGGCCGCCGGCGCGGGCGACTGGTCGCTCCGCAATCTCGGCGGGGACGACCTCACCGACGTGCTCCCGCCGCTCGATCCCGAGTACGACGAGCCCATCCGCATGGACGACCGCCCGCCCGCCGACGGCGAGCGCGTGGTGACCCTCGCGCTCGGCAAGGCCGGCTGAACGCGCCGGTGGCCCCCGGGCCGCCGAGAATGGGCTACGATCGCGCCATGTTCCGCGTGCTCTCCGCGCTCGCCCTCCTCGCCGCCGGCTGCGCCCCGCCGCCGGACGACGCGGGTGCGCCCGACGCGGGCCCCGCGCCCACGCACGTCACCGGGTGGTGCGCGCCGCGCCTCGACCTGGTCGGCGTGGGCAAGGATTGGGACTGCGACGGCTACGCTTCCGACGGGTACGTGGGCGGCACGGACTGCGACGACGGCGACGCCGCCGTGCATCCCGGCGCGGCGGAGCGGTGCGACGGCCTCGACAACGACTGCGACGGCGCCGTCGAGAGCGACGACCTCTACGTGGCGTGGTACCCCGACGAAGACGGCGACGGCGCGGGCCTCGCGGCGGGCCTCGTCGTCACGTGTGATGTGCTCGGCGACGGGTGGTCGCGCGTGGCCGGCGACTGCGACGACACCGACGCGAGCGTGGAGCCCGGCATCCTCGAGCTGTGCAACGGCGTCGACGACAACTGCGACGGCTGGCTCCAGGGCGAAGACGACCGCGACGGCGACGGCCAGCGCGCGTGCGCCGGGGACTGCAACGACTACGACGCCGCCCTGTACGCCGGCGCGGCCGACCCGTGCGACGGCATCGACCAGGGCTGCGACGGCATGGGTGATGAGCTCGACACCGACGCCGACGGCCAGCCCGTGTGCGCGGGCGATTGCGACGACGCCACGCCGACCGTGTACGTCGGCGCGCCGGAGGCCTGCGACGGCCTCGACAACGACTGCGACGGGGCCACCCCCGCCGATGAGGCCGACGCCGACGCCGACGGCTGGCGCCTCTGCGCCGCCGACTGCGACGATGCCGACCCCACCGTGAGCCCCGGCGCCGTCGACCTCTGCGGCGACGGCGTCGACGACGACTGCGACGGCGGAATCGACGACGAAGCCTGCGCGGCCGATTGCGACATCGCCATCCCCAACGACTACCCGACCATCCAGGCGGGCATCGACGCGGCAGCCTCGGGTGACACCGTGTGTGTGGCCGCGGGCACGTGGGCCGAGAACCTCGACTTCGGGGGCGCCGCGATCACGGTGGTGGGTGTACACGGCGCCGATGTCACCATCGTGGACGGCGGCGGCTACGACGCCGTGGTCCGCTTCGATTCCGGCGAGACCGCCGCCAGCGTGCTCCGCGGGTTCACGCTCACGAACGGGTACGGCTACGTCGGCGGCGGCGGCATCTACGTGTCCGCCGCGTCGCCCACCCTCGCCGAGCTCGTGGTCACCGGCAACGACGGCGGCTGGGAGGCCGGCGGCATCTACGTCGAGGACGGCGCGCCAACCCTCACCGACATCACGGTCACCGACAACCTCGCGTACGCCTGGTACTGCGCGGCTTCCTACGGCAACGGCGGCGGTATCGGCCTGCACCGCGCGGACGCCATCCTCGAGGATGTCACCGTCACCGGCAACTACGCCGGCTACGCGGGCGGCGGCCTCTACCTCTACGCGTCGGCCGCGGTGCTCACCCGTGTCATCGTGTCCGACAACGAAGCCGGGCTCACGGGCGGCGGCGTGGCGCTCACGCACGACGCGAGCAGCCTCGCGAACGTGCTGATTACGGCCAACTCCGTGCCCACGTGGTGGGGCCTCGGCAGCGACCCCTACGGCGGCGGCGTTACCATCTGGGAGGGCGCGCCGGCGTTCGCAAACGTCGTGATCGCCGGCAACAACGACAGCTACGGCGCGGGCGGCGTGTACACCTACGACACCGACGCCACCTTCGTGAACACCATCGTCGCCGGCAACGACGGCGGCTTCTACCACGGCTCGGGCACGGCACCCACCCTCACGTACACCGACGTGTGGGACAACGGCACCGACTTCACCGGGCTCGCCGACCCGACGGGTACGGACGGGAATGTGTCGGTGGACCCTCCATGCATGATCACTTTGGCTCGCCCCGAGCCGATTCCCGAGGTCGGCCGCCTGACCACGCCCGCCCTCCGGCGGTACGTCCCTTCACACGGTCCATGGCGCTCGGGGTTCGCTTCCAGTTCCTGTCGGCCGCGCCCGCGGTGAGGTTC
>CAXNIN010000039.1:0-18688 GCA_964202365.1 Myxococcota bacterium
CCGATCGCGGGTGCGCGCCATGTGGGCGTCGGACTCGCGCTCCAGGTAGGCGTTCAAGGTGCTCGAGGCGGCGCCGGCAAGCGCGGTGCCGAACAGCACGAGGAGCGCCTGGCGGAACGATGGCCATCCGTGAATGCCGAGGATGGGCAGGCCCGTGAAGAGAACGAGCAGGAGAACGCGCGGGCGGGTCATCTCCCACCACATGCGGAGCCGCCCCACCGCGGTCACCGGAACGGACGCGGCAACGCTCACGCGTGTTCCGGCGTGGCGCCGAAGACGACGGCCTTCGGGGCGGGAGCGCGCACCGCGTGCGCGGTCGTGCGGGCCACCGCCCAAGCGGTGGAGAGCACGATCAGGTCGGCGAACGCCGAGTGGAGGATGGCGATCTCGACCGGCATCGCGAGCAGGACGTTGGCGACGCCGAGCGCGACCTGACACGCGACGAGGCCGGCGAGGAGCCACGCGGGCCGGCGGAGGTCGGGGGTGTCCCGCGTGACCACCACGAACGCCACGGCGAGGGCGGCCAGGGTGTACGCCCCGAGACGGTGGAAGATCTGCATCCCCACGATCCCGTCGAACGCGGGGAACCACACGCCCCCATTGCACGTGGGCCACTCAGTGCAGGCGAGGCCCGCATAGTTGCTCGACACGAGGCCACCGAGCGCCATCTGGACGAACACCATGACGGCGAGCGCCCACACGATCCCGCGCGCGGCCCCCGCGATCGGTGCGCGCGCGGGCGCCGCATCCAGGAGACGCACGCCGATCAACAGCAGCAGCGCGCAGAAGAAGTTTCCGAAGAGCAGGTGGAGCGTGACGCTCCAGTAGGCGAGAAGGTGCAACACCGTGAGCCCGCCGAGCACGATCTGCGCCGCGAGCGTCACAGCCGCCACGAGCAGGACGCCGCCGACGCGGCGCCGAGCGTCGTGGTTCCGCAGCGCGAAGATGCCGAGGGTCAAGAATCCGAACGACACCACGCTCGCCAGGGCGCGGTGGCCCCACTCGAGGAAGATGAGGAAGTCGAGCTGGGGGACGACTTCGCCGAAGCACAAGGGCCAATCCGGGCACGCGAGTCCGGCGCCGTGCACCCGCACGCTCGCGCCGAACACCAAGAGGCCGTAGGTGACGACCGCGAGCCCGAGGAAAGCACGTCCAAGCGTGCGATGGGATGCGCCCCCTGCCATGTCGCGCGGCATTCGAGCTCCCGGGGAAGGGCCTTTCAAGTATCGCGAAGCAGGCGCGCCAGCAAGCCGCGCCGGGGGGCTCCCCGGCTGGTTCAGCCGCGTTCTTCCTTGTTTACACCCGCCTGGAACGAACCATGAACCCAGAGCGCGATCAGTGACAGGAGTATGGCGAACCACGTGAGCGCGTACTCGAGGTGCGGTCGCTCACGGGGAGCGGCGCGCCAGCCGCCGATCGGGGGCTCCTCGTCCGGGCCGACACCGCGCTCGGGCAGGGCCTCTCCCTCGACGACCGCGAACGGGGCGACATCGACCCCCTGTCCCATCGCGTCGGGGGAGATCGCGCGCCAATAGCGACGGAAACCGTCCGCCTCGCTCGGCATCCCCTCCCCCGCATCGGGCGACTCCGCGTACACGCGAGAGAGCCCTTCGTAAAGGCGATCCCCACCTGCGGCGCGTTCCCGCGCAACAAGGTTCTCGACCGCGTCGGCAGGCACCCAGCCGACGTTCACGAGCACGACCGGCCCGGCGGTTCGAACCGGCACGACCAGCTCGTACCCGGGCTGCGAGCCCCAGACCTTGTTCGGCAGGAGCAGGTAGCGATCCCAGTCGGGCGAACCGAAAACGCGTGCGCGGCGCACATCGGGGTCACCCGGTGGCGCCGTGGCGTCGAAAGGAGGCGCGGCGAGGCGGGCCGACCACTCAACGCGCGCCTCTTCCGCCTCGCTCAATCTGCGAAGTTGCCAGGTTCCCAGAGCCCCAAACACGACCGCGCCGAGCGCCACCCCGATCGTAGGGAGGGCGCGCGGGCGGAAGCGGGGCACGGAGGCCCGTTACTCGCGGTTGATGTAGGGCAGGAGCGCGAGGTGGCGCGCGCGCTTGATCGCCAGAGCGACCTGGCGCTGCTGCTTCGCGGAGAGCCCGGTGATCCGGCGGGGCAGGATCTTGCCGCGCTCCGTCAGAAAGCGCTTGAGACGCGCCGGGTCCTTGTAGTCAGCGGCTTCTTCGGACTTGGTCTTGACCTGCTCGGCCATCTCGGATCTCCCTCTGTCGAGCGACCAGCGCGTCTAATGCGACCAGCCGTCCCGTGCAAGTGATGCGGCGCTATACGCCCTCTACGTTGTTCTGTTGATGCGTGAGCACACGGCAGTCCGAGGTGGGCACCGCGCTGCAGAGCAGCGTGAAGCCCTTCTCGAGATCCGTGTCTCCGAGGATGAACTGCTCTTCCAGCGTGAC
The DNA here is from genome assembly GCA_964202365.1 of Myxococcota bacterium. Taxonomy (GTDB): domain Bacteria; phylum Myxococcota_A; class UBA796; order UBA796; family SXON01; genus CAJBVW01. The sequence continues at coordinate 2,418 of CAXNIN010000039.1, forward strand.
CGTTCCCGACAACACCTGCCCCGAGCACGTCGCACAAGCGGCGCTGCGGCAGGAGTACGGAAGCGCGAGCCCCTGGGCCTCCGCAGCCTCGAGGATCGGCTGACCCTCCCTGCAGGGCACAACGACATCGATCGACTTGTCGGGGCTCTGGAGGTGGATGCGGTAGGACGTCATGGGTTCACCCCTCCCTGGAAGCGCACGCGCATAACACGGTACTGCCCGTGCCCGCCCCCCATCTTGCCGGCATATAGCGCTCGCCCGGCGACGGGGCCGGTTTCGCCCGGGGGAGAACTACGCGATGGACGGCATCCTCGTCAGCCAGCAACTGCGCGCGCTGGTCGGCTCCGGCGCTATCCGGGCGTTGTACCCCGTGCGTCCAGGGCAGGTTCAACCTTCCTCCCTCGACCTTCGCCTCGGAGCGCGCATCTGGCAGCTCCAGTGCAGCTTCTTGCCGGGCTCCGCAGGCGTGGAGCGTCGGCTCGGGCGCCTTGCCCTCGACGAGCAGCGGCTCGACCCCGACAAGCCCACCGTGTTGCGCCACCGGGGCGTGTACCTCGCCGAGGTGGAGGAGGTCCTCGACCTCCCCGTCGGCGTCTACGGTAGGGCCAACCCCAAGTCTTCTACCGGGCGCCTCGACGTGTTCGTTCGGCTCCTCACGGAGCACGGGCACTCCTTCGATCTCGTTCCCGAAGGCTACCGCGGGCGGCTCTTCCTCGAGATCACGTGCCAGAGCTTCCACGTCGCGGTCCGACGCGGCGATTGCTTGGGGCAGCTCCGCCTCGCTAGCGGTCGGCCCGCGCTCGGGGTGGCCGAGCTCGAGGCGCGGCAGGCGACGGCGCCCGTGTGCTACTGGTCCGACGGCCGGCCGGCCGCTGTTTCCGAAGACCCGCCCGGCATCCAGATGTCCGTCGACCTCAACGACGGGCTCGACGGCATCTCCGGCTACCTCGCGCTCCGCCACCGTCCCCCCATCGATCTGGCCCGCCGCGACCTGGACCGGTCGACGTACTGGACCCCGCTCCGCGCCGACCCGAACAGCGACGGTGTGGTTCTCGAACCAGAGCAGTTCTACATCTTCGCGACGCGCGAGCGACTGTGCATCCCGCCGGATCTCTGCGCCGAGCTCGTGCCGTTCGACGCCACGAAGGGTGAACTGCGCACGCACTACGCCGGGTTCATCGACTCGGGGTTCGGCATGGACGCATCCGGGCGCGGCGCACGGCTCGTACTGGAGATCCGCACGCACGACGTCCCGTTCCTGCTCGAGCACGGCCAGCCGTTGTTCCGGATCGAGCTCCTCCGAAACACGGAGGTGCCCGACCAGCTCTACGGCGAGGGCAGCAACTACCAGATGCAAGGTTTGAAACTCGCCAAGCAGTTTCGCTGACGCCTACGCCGCCCGGGCAACGCTCACCCGAACAGGGTGGTCGCCGGAGAGGAACGTCACCCGCGCTTCGGCGGGCTCCGACCTCCACACCTCGTCCCGCACCTCCGGCAGGGACAGGTGCGTCGGCGGGGGCAGGAGCACCTTCAGGTTCCCGCCGATCATGTTGGCCAACTCGCCAACCGCATCGCGGAGGTCGTCGTCGGCGAGCGCCCCGGGCTCCCGGCCGAACATCGCGCTCGCGACATCCCGCGCTCCGGCCTCCGAGCACCAGATCGACAACGCGCCGGTCCACGCGCCGGTGATGCGGACGTGGCCGACCAGCGCGGGCCCTTCGGGGAGCGGGACCTCTTCAGGCTGGAAGGGAAGCAGCAGGGTGTGACCCCACACGCTCTCCGAGATTTGGAGGAGGCCCTCCCGCAGATAGTCCTCGGACATGGATCACCTCGTCAAGCGGGTCGGAGATACGTGAGCTCGCCGCGCACCACGCGCTGGAAGCCCGTTGGAATGCCGGCGGCGGCCTCGGCCGCGCTTAGGAGGAGCCAACCGTCCGGCGCCATCGCGGCGCGCACGCGCCGCAGCACGAGCGCCCGCGTCTCGGGCGCGAAATAGATCAAGACGTTCCTCAAGAAGACGATGTCGAACGGCCCCTGCCCCATCTGTTCCAGCAGGCTCGCGACTCGGAAGCTGCAAAGGGCGCGCAGCTCTGCGCTGGCCTCCCAGTCGAGTCCCACCCGCTTGAAGTGCCGAACCAGAGAAGACACGGGCAGCCCGCGGCTCACCTCCACCTGGGAGTACCGCGCGGCCTTCGCGCGCTCGACCACCTGCGCGTTCACGTCGGTTCCGACGATGCGCACGTCCCAGGTCTGCAGCTCGGGGAAGTGGTCGTGGATGACCATCGCGAGGCTGAGCGCCTCCTGGCCGGTCGAGCACGCCGCGGACCAGACTCGGAGACGCCGAAGGGCACGCCGCGCCGGGATGAGCTCGGGGACCAGGTCGGTCCGGAACCGCTCGAACGGCTGCCGGTCGCGGAAGAAGCTGGTCTCGTTGGTGGTCATCGCGTCGACGACGCGGCGCCGCAGGGCGCTCGCTCCCGCGCCGTTCACACGGCGGACGAGGGCCTCCACGGTGCCGAGGCCCTCCGCGCGCGCGATGGGCTGGAGGCGGCCGTTGATGAGGTACTCCTTGCCGGATTCGAGCAACAGCCCCGCGTCGGCGTGCAGAATGGACTGGAGCGCTTGCAGGTCCGCCGGCGTCATCGGACGTCCCCGCGCACGAGGGCCTGCTGCACCGCCACCGCAAGATCGGGGATGGGCCCGACGCGCTCGGCCAGCCCGGCGCGGGCCACGGCACCCGGCATCCCCCACACCACGCTCGTGGCCTCGCCCTGGGCGTACACGCGGCCGCCGGCGGCCGTGACGCGCGCGCAGCCCGCTCGGCCGTCCGCGCCCACGCCGGTGAGGATCACGGCCAGGACTCGCGCGCCGCACGCTTCCGCGGCGGTTCGCAGCGTCACGTCCACCGAAGGACGACAGAAGTTCTCCGGTGGTTCCTGGGTGAGATGCGTCGTGAGCGCATTTCGATCCGCGCGTACCTCGACGTGGCGGTCTCCCGGCGCGAGACGAATCTGGCCCGGCCGGAGCACCTCGCCTTCGATGGCCTCCCGGACGTCCACGCCCAGCGTCGTCGCAAGGCGCTCGGCGAAGACCGAGGTGAAGTACACGGGCATGTGCTGAACCACCAGGACGGGCAGCGAAAACGGGCGCGGCAGGGCGAGCAGGAGCCGAGTGATGGCCTCGGGGCCGCCGGTGGAGGCGCCGACGATGAGGATTCGCGGCGTCGGGTTGCCGAATGCCCGCGGGCCTTCCATCCGGGAGACAGCGCCTCGTGCGGCTGCCGTCGGTACGGTGGGCAGCGGCGCTGCGGCGAGCGTGCCCTGCGGGCGCTCCACGCCAGCGGCGTCGGCGGGCGCCTGGACCCGAGGGGCAGCACGCGGCGTAGTGGGTGTCCGCACCAGCCTGGAGGCGCGCGCTGCGCTTTCGGTCAGAATGCGGACGCGACGGATGAGCTCGGCCGAGAGTCCGTCGATCGACGCCCCCTCTGCGGCGCCCGGCTTGGTGAAGTAGTCGGAGGCCCCCGCCGCGAGCGCGTCCATCGTGGCCCGTGCGCCCCGCGTCGTGGAAGCGCTCACCACCAGCACCGGTAGGTTCGGCCTCTGACGCCGGATCTCCCTGAGCGTGGCGATCCCGCCGAGCGTGGGCATCTCGAGGTCGAGCGTGACGATGTCGGGGTTGCAGACGGAGAGCTGCTCCAGGGCGACCGCGCCGTCCCGGGCGGTCGCCACCACCTTGATGTCCGGGTCCCGCTCGAGCGCGACGGTGAGGATGCGACGGAAGCTGGGCGAGTCGTCGACAACGAGCACGCGTAGAGGCGTGCCCACTTACGTCTCCCCGGCGAGCCCGAGAGCAGCGACCTTCTCGGCGAGCGCCGCCCGCGTGAACGGCTTCATGAGGTACTCGTCCGCGCCGGCCGTGACTGCGGCGATAATCTGCTCCGACTCCGTCTCGGTGGTCACCATGAGGATCTTCATGGAGTCGAAGCCTCGACGTTGGCGGATCACCTGCACGAACTCCAGGCCGTTCATGACGGGCATGTTCCAGTCCACGAGGGCGAGGTCGACGACGCCGAGCGTCGCGAGTCGCTCGAGCGCCTCCGCCCCGTGACCGGCCTCGTGCACCTCGAAGGTGCGTGGCAACGAGGTTCGGAGGATGGCGCGCATCGCGCGGGAGTCATCGACAATGAGGGCACGCATGGCGGTGTCTCCGGGAAAGTCAGGTGCGGAAGCGCGAGCAGGTCGACTCGAGGTCCACCGCGAGCGCCGCGAGGCGGCCAGTGGCCTGCTCGGACTCGGCGGCGCCGGCGCTGGCGGCTTGCGCCGAGCGCGCCACGTCGCCGATCGCCGTCGCGACCACCGCGCTCGCACGCGCGGCCTCTTGAAGGTTCCGGGCGATCTCGTTTCCAGTGGCGGTCTGCTCCTCGACGGCGCCCGCGATCGCGGTCTGGAGGTCGTTGATTTGCCCGATGACCGAGGCGATCTGCTCGTTCGTCTCCACGGCGGTCCGCGTATCGGCCTGAATCGCCTCGATCTTGCGCGCGATGTCGTCGGTCGCACGCGCGGTCTCCCGGGCGAGCTCCTTCACCTCGTTGGCGACCACGGCGAACCCGCGCCCCGCTTCGCCGGCCCGCGCCGCTTCGATCGTGGCGTTGAGCGCGAGCAGGTTCGTCTGGTTCGCAATCGTCGAGATCACCTTGACGAACTTCCCGATCTCCGCACCACTGTCCCCGAGGCGAGCGACGGCCGCGCTCGTCTCCTCCGCGGACTGGACCGCGGTGGACGCTACCCGCGCCGCCTGGACCGCATTCCGCGCGATCTCGTGCATCGCGGCGCTCATCTCGTCCATACCGCCCGCGACGGCCTGGACGTTCGCGCTCACCTGCCCGGCGCCGGAAGACGCGCCCTGGAGCTGCGTGCCCATGTTGTCCATCTCGAGATTGGACACCTGGGCGAGGCCCGAGAGGTTCGCGGCGTTCATCGCGAGGGCGTTCGCACCGTCGGAGACCGCGCGGATGGCGCCTCCGGTGTTCACGATGCACTCGTTGACCGCGCGGGCCATTGCCGCAATCTCGTCGTCTCCCTGGATCTGTACGGGGCTCGTGAGGTCGCCACCGGCAAAGCGGTAGATGCCCTCGACCACCGTGTCGATCCGACGAACGATCCCGCGCCCCAACATCACCGATGTGCCGCCCCCGAGGAGCGCGGCGGCCGAAGCGAGGGCCATCAGCGCAAAGAGGAGCTCCTGCACGGCGGCCTTGCCCGCGGTCTGTTCCAGCGTGACCTCGGCCTCCACCGCGTCCCCGAAGGCCTCGAGCGAGTCCTCGAGCGTCTCGAACTGGGTCTGGAACGCCGGTAACGACGCGATCGCGGCCTCTTCGTCGCGGCCGCTGAGCTCGACCTGCGCACGGGCCGTGCTGACATAGGTGCGCAGCACAGGCTCGACATCGCTGAAGGCCTGCCGGACGGCGGGGACCTGGATGTCGCGGTCGAGGTCGGCGACGAGCCCCTGGAGCCGCTCGATGTGCTCCTCCAGCGAGGCGCGCACCTCGGCCTGCCCGTCGGCGTCGGCCACGATGGCCGCCAGCACGTCGGCGCGAAGCGCGTCGTGCATCATGTCGATCTCCATCTGGTCCCGCTGGATGCGGTTTCCGACGAGCATCCGGTCGAGACCGTCCGTCGCGAGCGAGCCGCCGTACGACGCCAAAACGGCAACAGCGCCGAGGGAGAGTGCGAGGAGCGCCGCGTTTCCGTAGAGCCGCGTGCGAATGCTCACGCGGCCGAACAACGGCGCGTTCAGCTGCGGCGGAGGGACGCGGAGCTCGCGGGCAGGGGTCGGGGAACCGCGACGTTCGTCGAGCCTGGCGTTCATGGGGACTCCCGAATCGGTCGAACAGGTGCGGATTACAGGAAACGTGCGCGAGACAGCGGGCGCGACCTCAGTTGACGGTCGCGGCGCGGTCGAGGTCGAGCAGGAGGAGAACGGCGTGCGGCTGCGTCACCACCGTTGGCGCCAGCACCTTCACGGCCTCGGGCAGCGTGGGCGGCACGGGCTCTTGGTCGCCATCCGCCACGTCGACGACGTCGGCGACGCGGTCGAACAGCAAGCTCACGGCTTCTCCGTCGAGGCGGACGACGACGTGCACGCAGGGCGCGCCGGGGGGGCGGGGCGGCCGACCGAACTGAACGCGCATGTCGAGCGCCACGACGATCTGCCCGCGCAGGTTGAGGAGGCCGGACACGGACGGCGGCGCGAGCGGCACCTGGGTCAGGCGGACGTTCTCGAGGACCTCCTGCACGTGGTCCACGCGAACGCCGAAAAGCTGGTCTTCGAGGAGGAACGTCGCGTACGAATGGTTCATGCCGCCACCTCTTGCTCCGCCGGCGCGTCGTAGAAGTTGGGGATGCGGTCGCGCACGACCTCCCGCAGGTCGAGCATCTGCGTGACGCGGTCCCGCACAATCGCGCTGAAGCGCACGCCGGGGCGGTTCGCTGGGCGCCGCTCGGTGAGCTCGGCGTCGACGACGTCGAGCACCTGGGCCACCACCACGCCGACGTCTCCTCGCGGTCCGCTGTGCACGAGCACGCTCAGGGGCGACGCGTCCGCGTCGAACTCGGAGCTGTCGAACGCGCGTGCGTCGAGCGTCACGAGCGGCATGATTCGCCCGCGGTACTGCACGACCTGGCCGTCCGACTCGCGCTCCACCCGGTCGCGCGCGATCTCCTCGATGCGCGTCACCTCCGCGAGCGGCACCATCAGGCGGCTGTCGTCCCGGCCGCGCAAGAGGATGATGCGCTCGGTCGCGGCGGCACGCACGACGCCGCCTTGCACGACGGACTCGTCCTGCCCCCGGGCGCGCATCTGGGCGCGCTGAGCGAGCCCGGCCACGTCCAGAATCAGCGACACCGAGCCATCTCCGAGCACGGTGGCTCCGGAGAAGAAGCCCTGGAGCGGGAGTCGCTTGCCGATGGGCTTCACGACGATGTCCATGTGGTCCGCGACGCCGTCGAGAAGAAGGCCGAACGGCTGCCGGCCGACGAGGAGCACCACGATGCACTTGTCGGCGTCGGAAGTGTTCGAGAGGCCGAACTCCGCGTCGAGGCGGAGGATGGGGAGGAGGTGCTCCCGGAGCCGGTACACGGGCACCCCCTGCACCATTTCGAGCGCGGGCCCGGCGTCCGTGAGCCGGATGATCTCCTGGACGCTCACCTGGGGGATGGCGAACCGCTCGCCCGCGGAGCGCACGATGAGCGCCGGAACGATCGCGAGCGTGAGCGGAACCCGGAGCTGGAGGCGGGTGCCACGTCCGCGGGTGCTCTCGATGTCGACGGTGCCGCCGAGCGCCGCGATGTTGGTGCGGACCACGTCCATCCCGACGCCGCGACCCGACAGGTTCGTGACGTTGTCGGCCGTGGAGAAGCCGGGCATGAAGATGATGTCCAGGGCCTCGCGGTCGGATAGGCGCGCCGCCGCCGCCTCGGTGAGGAGGCCGCGCTCCACCGCTCGGCGCCGCACCTTCACGACGTCGATGCCGCCGCCGTCGTCCGCAATCTCGATGGTGACCCGACCACCCTCATGGAACGCCCGCAAGAGCAGCCGCCCCTCGGCGGGCTTCCCGGCGGCGACGCGCGCGGCGGGCGTCTCGAAGCCGTGGTCAATCGCGTTTCGGACAATGTGGGTGAGGGGGTCCTTGATCGCCTCGAGGAGCGTCCGATCGAGCCCGGTGTCCGCCCCCGCGATCTCAAGGCGAACCTGCTTGGCGCACTGCGCCGCGAGGTCGCGCACCACGCGCGGGTAGCGGTTGAAGAGGTTGCCGAGCGGCAGCATCCGAGTGCGCATGACCGCCTCCTGAAGGGAGGCCGTCACGTGGTCGATGCGCTGGTAGGCGTTCTCCAGGCCGTCCGCACCGCCCTTTGTCGCCTGCAACGCCTGGTTGCGCGCGAGCACGAGCTCGCCGACGAGCACCATCAAGTGGTCGAGCACCGACACGTCGACGCGCACGGTCGCGTCGGCCTGGGTCCGGGTCTCGGCGCCCGCGGCGGGCGCTTCTTCCGCGCGGGCCGCCTGGGCCAGCAAGAGCTCCGGCGCGGGTGCCGGGGCGGAGGGCGTGGTCGGGGCGGGCGCGTCGGGGGGGGCGACCACGGACGGGGGCGAGACGAGCGCGAGCGGCGCAGCCGGGGTCGTGCCGCGGAGCGACACCTCTTCACCGGACGTCAGCCGGCCGAGCACCTCGATCAGCGCCGGATACTCCTGGTCGCCGTCGTCACCGCGGGACTCCACGCTCGCCAGCATGGCGCGTACGCCATCGACCATCGCCAGGAGCGCTTCGGCGCAGGCAGGCGTCATCGTGCGCTGGCCGTCGCGGAGTCGGGACAGCAGGCTCTCGCCGGCGTGGGTGAGCCGCTCGAGCTTGCTGAACCCGAAGAAGCCACAGGTGCCCTTCACCGTGTGGATCGCGCGGAAGATGGAAGCGAGCAGGTCCTGACGCCCCGGCGCGCGCTCCAGCTCCACGAACTCCCGGTCGAGGCGATCGAGGTTCTCGAGGCTCTCGATCAGGAAGTCCTTGATGACTTCGTCCATTTCCGACATGTGGGCCAACGCCCTCAATGGCGGAAATCGTCGGCGGTGGCGCAAACTTCAGCGGAACGGATGAGAGAGCGGTGAAAACCGGTGCTACACACCCGTTGCGGACCGCCAAAATCACCTGTGCGTCGCGATGAAATACCCCAGAAAGACTCGCCTTGGCACGAGCGTCGGGGGATCGGGGCGGCCGCGGGGCGCCGCGGAGACGCCGTGCCGACCGGGGCGTCGGCGGCTCTCCCCGAGCTATCGGGTGGCGTCCGTCGTCGGTGTCCGACCGAACACTTCGTTCAGCGTGCGCGCCATCCCGCAGACCTGCCACGGCAAGTCGCGAAGGCGCCAGCCCCAGTTCCCTTCGGCGGCGCCGGGCGTGTTGAAGCGCGCGTCGCTCCCGAGCCCCAGGAAGTCCTGCACGGGCGCGATCGCCGTCTCGGCGACGCTCGCCCAGACCTCTCGGAGCAACGCCCACGCGGGGTCGCTCCCGTCCCGCGCGCACGTGATGCGGAAGCGATGACGGGTACGCTCGTCGGCGGCGGCGTACCAGCCGGCGGCGGTGTCGTTGTCGTGCGTGCCGGTGTAGGCGACCCAGCGCGGATGCGGGAAGTTGTGCGGCAGGAACGGGTGGTCGGCGTCCGCGCCGTACGCGAACTGAAGCACCTTCATCCCGGGGAGCCGGAGCCCGTCCCGCAAATCCGCAACGTCTGGCGTGATGACCCCGAGGTCTTCCGCGATGACGGGGAGCGGCGAGCCGAGCGCGGCTTCCAGGGCCTCGAAGAGCGGGCGCCCCGGACCGGCCTCCCAGCGCCCGACGCGAGCGTCTTCTTCCGCGGCGGGGATGGACCAGCTCGCGCAGAAGCCGCGGAAGTGGTCGAGCCGTACGGCGTCCACGAGCGAGAGTTCACGTCGGAGCCGAGCAATCCACCAGGCGTAGCCGGTAGACCCGTGGCGTTCCCAGGCGTACGTGGGGTTGCCCCAGCGCTGCCCGAGCGGCGAGAAATAGTCCGGGGGCACACCCGCGACGGGGTTCGGCCGGCCGTCGGGCTCCAATCGGAACAGATCGCGGTGCGCCCACGTGTCGCAGCCGTCGCCGCTCACGAAGATAGGGATGTCGCCCACGAGGCGGATGCCCCTGTGCCGGGCGATGGCGCGCAGGCGCGACCACTGCCGGTGGAACAGGAACTGCAGGCCCTCTTCCTCGGCGACGAGGGCCGCGTGCTCCTTCCGGAGCTTCGCGAGGCCCTTTCGACGCGCGGCATCGGCAGGCCAGTCCCACCAGCCGCCGCCGTACACGCGCGCGAGCGCCGCGTACAGGGCCCAGTCTTCCAGCCAGTCGCTCTCGGCGTCGACATACGCGCGACACGCGGCCTCGCCCGAAACGCGGGCCGCGGCCGTGCGCAACAGCGGGAGCTTCCAGGTGTCGACGGCGTGGAAATCCGCCTTTTCCTGGCCCCACGGCATCGGCGCGGGGTCGAGGAAGCCCTCGGCAACCAGCGCTTCGACCGAGACGAGACGAGGGTCCGCCGCGAACGCCGACGGCGAGGCGTAGGGCGACTGCCCAGGGCCGACGGGGTGGAGCGGGAGCACCTGCCAGGTGTCGAGCCCGGCCTGAGTCATCCACTCCAAAAACGCCTCGGCGTACGGACCGATTTCCCCGATGGGGCCCGGACCGGGGAGGCTGGAGGGGTGCAGGAGCACCCCGCCGTGACGCCGAGGCGGAACCACCGGCTAGCGCCGGAGACGGCCGCCGTTGCGGCGCTTGGTCAGCTCACCACGCGCGCGCATACGCTGCTTGGTGTGCTTGGCCTTGAGCTTCGCGCGGTGACGGGCAGACTTGTTCCGATTCTTCTTGGGAGGGGTCTTCGCCATGATCTACTCCGGCCGGCCGGCTATCGCGCCGGCCCGCATCTGTCACCCCGGAAGCGGACGACGGCGCCGGCCGATCCGGGTGCCGCTTCTTCTTCTACCGCCGTGAATGCGGCGAACGACCAAGTCGTTCGTACACCCGGGAGCGCTGCCGCGCCTTGTAGGCGTCGTGGCAGCTCTCCCCTTCCTCGTTTCGGGCGTCGCTGGCGGCGTCCACGACCTGGAACTCGACGAGCACCGACACGGCTTCGCCGAGCAGGGCTCGGTGGGTGGGCACAGGAACGCCCGGGATGTCGTAGACGCGAACCGGCAGATCGACGATGAAGTTGATCACCTGGTAGACGGCGCCCGAGTGCGGGTTCACCGCCTGCTGACCCGGCCGCAGAACGCCGCCGAGCCCCGAGTGGTCCGCCGCGGCGGCCTCCACTTCGGCCGGCGTGAGGAGGCTATTCACGCTCTCGCCCGGGATCACCGCCGGGAAAGGCACGAGGTTCCGGAAGAGCCACGCGATCGCGGGGACGATGTCCTCGCGCGTCTCGGTGACGATGCGGAACCGGAGCTTGTCGTAGACCGTCGCCGCGGTGGACTCGCGCTTCGCGAGGAGCTTCGTGATGACGCTCGGGCGCGTCTTCCGGTTGCCGTAGAACGCCCGGAGCGGGAGCGCGGCGCGCATCGCTTCGGCTGCCGCAAGCACCTTCTCGTTGGCGATCTCGATGAGGTCGATCTCTCGGAACGCCGCCTGCGAGCGCAGTTCCTGCATCTCGAGGTGATTGATGACGTGCATCAGCTTCAAGACCGCGCAGTACTGGATGCGGTCCCGGCTGAACCGCTCCCGCATCGACGCGCGGAGGAAGGCGTCCCGCACGTCGCGTGGGCGGCGCACCTCGTGCCGGAACGTGAGCCCGATGTGCTCTTCGAGGTAGTTGACGGCCTGGTTGTAGATGTACTGCAGCCGCTCGCGCGCCCAGGCCTGTTGCGACGGGTCGCACAGCCAGAGGTCGAGGAAGTGGTTCACGTCGTCGTAGGTACGGAACGCGAGGCCGTGCCAGTCGACGACCGAGCCCCCCGAGAGGGCCAACAAAACGGCGTCCTTGTCCTGGGCCGTCAGCCGGGCGGGTTCACGCCGAGGCGCGGGCGCCTCGTCGATCTCGATGATGTCGGACCGCATCACCATCCCTTATCCCGCGTGCCGCCCATCCGAATCTCCGTTACATCCGGCCGCCATGAACCGCATCGGAATGGGCCAGGTCCTCAAGAACGCCTTCGGCGTGCTCTTCCGCAACTTCGGCATCGCGCTGCTCATCGCCGTGATCCTCGGCGGTGTCGGCTGGGCCATCGCAGACCGCGCCGGGGCGCTCGCGGTGGAGCTGGGCAACCCCACCACGGGCCAGCAGCGCCTCGTGTACAGCCAGATCACGCAGACCATCGTGCTCACCATCTGGGGGTGCATCGTGGGCGCGTGGGCGGCCCCGACAACCCTGTATCTGTGGGTTCAGCACGAAAAGGGGAAGGCGACGAGCCTCTACGAGGCCGTGAACTACGGGCTGAACCGCTTCGCCCGCGTCCTCCCCGCGCACGCGCGGGCGGTGTTCATCATCCAGCTCGGCATCATCGTGATCGTGCCGGGCATCCTCTTCGGTCTCCAGTACGCGTTCGTCGACGCCATCGCGACGCTCGACACGCAGGAGAAGGACCCCCTCGCGCGCTCCCGGAAGCTCACCGCCGGGCGCCGCGGCACGTTGTTCCGCACCTTCGCGGTCTTCCTCCTGTGGTGGGCCCCGACGCAGCTCGGCGGGTTCCTCGCGCTCCAGGAGATGGGGTGGTGGGCGGTCGCCCTCGCGGGCATCGTCGACGCCCTCGTGCTGATCCTCATCGACCTCTGCATGGTTCAGTACTACCTGGATCTCTTCCGCAAGCCCGCGTCCTCGACCGCCGCTGCCGCACCGGCGCCGTCCGACTCGGTTCCGGTGGCGACCCCGACCTGACGTGGCCTGGCTCGCCGACCTGCCGCGTCTCCAGGGACGCCCGCTCGGCGGCCTCGTAGGCGGCGCGGGCCCCTATGCGTTCGCGCGCGTGCAGAGCGGCTGGATCGTCGTCCCCACCCGCGAGGACGCCGAGAAGTGGGTGCGGGCCCTCCGCTTCTTCGGCGCAAACGCTCTCCTCTTCCCGGCGGATGACGGGCGACCGTGGGACGGGGTCTCGCCGCACCCGGATCTCCCGCGCCAGCGGCTCGTGGCCCGCCACGCCGCCACCGACGCCCTCGTCGTCGCCCCGGCCAAGGCCCTGCTCGCGCGCGGCCCCGCCCGGGTGGACGCCCGGCTCCTCCGGGTAGGCGAGGAGCACGACCGCGCCGCGCTCCTCGCGTGGCTCGTGGCCCGCGGCTACCTCTCCACCCAGCGCGTGGAGGAGCCCGGCTGCTGGTCGGTGCGCGGCGGCATCCTCGACATCTGGCCCACCGGGGCCGCGGCGCCGGTCCGCATCGAGTGGTTCGACGAGGAAATCGCGTCGATTCGGACGTTCGACGCCGCGACCCAACGAACGGACCCCGCCCCCGCGAAGCCGCAGGCTCCGAGCGCCGGGGGGGGCGTTGCGGGGGGGCGCCAGCCCCCCAGCCCCAAGAAGCAGCCGCACTCCGTGACCATCCTCCCCGCGCGGGAGGCGGTCCTCGATGCCGCGACCGCCGAGCGGGCTGCGGCCTACCTTCACGCCGTCGCCACCGAACGTGAGGTTTCACCTACCGAGCGCCGTCGTGTTCTGCAGGACCTCCGAAACGGCGTCTGGTTTCCCGGCGGCGAGGACTACCTCCCCGCGCTGCTGGAGTTGGCCCCCGTAACCCCCGGTTCTCCCCTGTGGATCGTCGAGCCCGACCTCGTCCGCGCCGAGCTCTCCCGCTTCGAGGAGCTCGTCCGCGCGCGGTTCGAGGCCCTCGACCCCGAAGATCGCCCCGTCGTACGCCCCTTCGACCGCTATCTCCCCGCCGCCGAGGCCCGCCTGTCCGGCGGCGTCCCCGTCAGCGCGCTCGTGCTCACGGGCAGCGAGGCGTTCACGACGCGCACGACCACGTCGCTCAAGGTGGGCGCCGGCGACCTGGCCCCCGTCGTCAAGCAGCTCCGCGCGTGGGTCGCGGAGGGGCGCCCGGTGACGGTCGTCGCGGAGAGCCAGGGCCGGGCCACTCGCCTCGAAGCGCTCTTCGAACCCCACGGAGTCCGGTTCGGCAAGGGGCGCGCCGGCCCGGGTGAGCTCGGCCTCGAGGTGGGCGACCTCCCCGAGGGCTTCGCCGCGGAGGAAGCGGTCTTCGTCACCGCCGACGAGCTGTTCGTCGAGCACACGGAGCGTCGCGACGGGGGGCCGCGCACCGGCACCGTGGCGTTCAGACGCGCCGCTGTCGCGAGCTTTGCCGGTGTTCGCCCGGGCGATCTCGTCGTCCACGGGCGGCACGGCATCGGCCAGTACAACGGGCTCGCGCGGATGCCGCTCGGTGAAGGCGCCGGCGACTTCGTCATCGTCACCTACCGCGACGGCGAGAAGCTTTATGTCCCGGTGCATCGCCTCGATCTGCTGACGCCGTACCGCTCCGTCGAGGGCGATCAGAAGCCGCGGCTCGACCGCCTCGGGGGCGTCACGTGGGAGACGCGGCGGGCGAAGGTGCGCGACGCCGTCCTCAAGATGGCGCACGACCTCCTCCGGCTGTACGCGCGGCGCAAGATCGTTCGCGCGCAGCAGTTCCAGGGCTCTGACGCCTACTACGCGCAGTTCGAGGAGACGTTCCCGTTCATCGAGACGCCCGACCAGGAGCGCGCCATCGCCGATGTCCTCGAGGACCTCGCGCAGGACGAGCCGATGGATCGGCTGCTCGTCGGCGATGTCGGCTTCGGAAAAACCGAAGTCGCGATGCGGGCCTGCTTTCGCGTGGTCGAGGGCGGCGCCCAGGCGATCGTGCTCTGCCCGACGACGGTGCTCGCCTTTCAGCACGGGGAGTCCTTCCGTCGCCGATTCGAAAACTTCCCGGTTCGGATCGAGGTTCTCTCCCGGTTTCAGTCCGCCGCGGACGCCAGGCGCATCCTCGACGGCTTTGCCGCGGGCGGCGTCGATATCCTCGTCGCCACGTCAAAGGCGCTCGGCCGCGACGTTCGGGCGCGCAATCTCGGCGTCGTGGTGGTCGACGAGGAGCACCGCTTCGGGGTGAGCCAGAAGGAAGCCCTCAAGCGCCTCGCGACGGGCGTGCACATGCTCGCGATGTCGGCCACGCCCATCCCGCGCACGCTCCAGATGGCGCTCTCGGGCGTGCGCGCCCTCTCGGTGATGGCCACGCCGCCGCTCGGTCGCCATCAGATCCGTACGGAGATCGCCCGCTTCTCCGAGGACCGCGTGCGCGAGGACATCCTCCACGAGCTGCGGCGCGGCGGGCAGGTCTTCTTCGTCCACAACCGCGTCGAGGACATCGAGACGATCGCGGCGTGGGTGCGCGAGGCCGTTCCCGAGGCGCGGGTGGGCGTGGGCCACGGCCAGATGGCGGATGAGGCGCTCGAACGCGTGCTTGTGAGGTTCGTTCGTCGCGACTTCGATGTTTTCGTGTGCACCACGATCATCGAGAGTGGCGTGGACATCCCGAACGTGAACACGATGATCGTCGACAACGCGGATCAGCTCGGCCTCGCGCAACTCTACCAGCTTCGCGGCCGAATCGGTCGCAGCTCCGCGCGCGCCACGTGTACGCTGCTCGTCCGCGGCGAAGGCGAGCTCCGGCGCGACGCAATGGCGCGGCTCCGGGTGCTCCAGGAAAACACGGAGCTCGGAAGCGGGTTCACGCTCGCGTCCAACGACCTCGAGCTCCGCGGCGGGGGCGAGCTCCTCGGCGACCGTCAGCACGGCCACATCGCCGCGATCGGCTTCGACGCATACCTCGAGCTGCTCGAAGAGGCCGTGGCCGAGGCCAAGGGCGAGGCGTCGCGCCGTCAGCTCGAGCCCGAGATCGAGGTCAACGTACCAGCCTGGATCGCCGAGGAATACGTCCCGGACCTCCCCGAGCGCCTGGAGACCTACCAACGCCTCGCCCGCGCGCGCTCCCGGGACGAGGTGCGCGGCATCATCGACGCCCTCGAGGGGCGCCACGGCCAGCCGCCGCCGGAGGTCGTCAACCTCGGGTGGCTGTCCGAGAGCCGCGTCCGATGCCGGGAGTTGGGCATCGAGAACGTCGCCTTCCTCAAGGTCCGCCTCCTCGTCAAGCTCCACGCGCCCACCCAGGTGAACCCGCGCACGCTCGAGCGTCTGCTCGCAGCCGAGCCGGCGCGCTTCCGGCGCCTCGGGGAGCGCGACATCGAGGTGCGCTTCACTCCCGACGAGGGCGCGCACCCTTTCCGGGTGCTCGAGTGGGTGCTGCAGCGGCTCGCGGAACGCCCGGACGGCGAGCCCGATCCCCGCCTCCGCCGCCGGTAGCGGACAGGACGCGTCTTCGGGACGGTCGCTCGGTCGGGGCTGCCTCGGGCGCCGTTGCGTCCGCCCGACTACAGACGCGAAAAAAAGTGTCACCGACCCTTGATCGGCGTCGCGCTTCGGGAGACTCTCTCTCCGCCGACGCTCTCCCGAAGGTCCCTGCGGGGAGACGAGAGCGCCGGTCCACTCGAACGCGCGCCTTCCACGTCCGAGCGAACCTCACCACGGAGTAGACCATGCCTACCGAAGAGCTCTTCGGAGCCTACAACTTCCTCCTGGAAGTCCAGGGGATCATCAACGACAACAAGATCATCGTCGGCGGCTTCAAGAGCATGTCCGGCATGGACTCGGAGACGGAGATCGTCGAGTTCAAGCAGGGCAACGACACGGTCGTCCGC
>CAXNIN010000040.1:0-18519 GCA_964202365.1 Myxococcota bacterium
CCCTGGCGCCCGCGCACCGCGCCGTCGCTCACCACGAGCCCGAGCGGGCCGTCCTCGGAGAAGTACGAGGCGTTCAGGGCCAGGGAGAGGCCCGCCTCCGTCGTGAGCGTAGCGACGCTGTCCGACGAGAAGTCGGGGCGTCCCCACACGCGGAAGCGCCAGCGGGCGGGGTCCACCCGGGCGAGGAACAGGGTGACTTCGAGGGGGTTCGGGGGCCGGCGCAGGGAGAGGTCGGCGACGTCGAGCCCGAGCGCGGCGGGGGCCCACGCCGGGGTGAGGAACGCGTCGGCCGGCTCCCAGGTGCGGCGTCGGCCGGCGTCGGCCGGCACCGCGACCCAGCCGGCCTCCGAGCGCCACTCGAGCGTGCCCACCCCGGCCGCCCACTGGCCGAGCCCCCGCGCGACGTCACGCGCCAGATCGCTCGTCGCGGAGAGCGCGAGGAACACGAACAGCAAAGCCGGGACGATCCACCGGAGCAGGCGGCGCGGGGCGGGCGGCGGGGGCGCTTCCTCGGCGGTCATCGGATGTGTCGGCCCCCGGCGTTCATGCTAGATGCGCGCCGATGACGACGCCGCGCAACATCATCGTGCTCGTGGCGGACTCGCTGCGCTACGACTCGGTGCACGCGGGTGGCAGCCGCCTGCCCTTCACCACGGCGCACGCCACCCGCTTCTCGCAGGCGCGGGCGGGCGGCTGCTGGACGTTGCCGGCCACCGCCTCGCTCTTCACCGGGCTCATGCCGCACGAACACGGCGCGGACAGCCAGACGCGCGGGGTGCGCGCGGACGTGCCGACGCTGGCGGAGCGCGCGAAGGACCACGGCTACCGCACCCACCAGATCACGGCGAACGTCGCGACCACGGAGATCTTCGGCCTGGACCGCGGGTTCGACGAGGTGCACCGCATCTGGAAACACGTACCGGCCCTCCACCGGAAGATCCACGAGGTGTTGGTCCTCGTCGGCAAACCCCGCCTCCGGAAGAAGATCCTCTCGCCGGAGTTCGTCGCCGGCCAGCTCTCGGAAGATCTGGAGGCGTCGAAGGTCTGGCTCCAGGACACCGTGGACGAGGTGTTCGACGCCGCGCGCGTGCGCCTCGACGAGAACGCGAAGGCCAACGCGCCTTCCTTCCTCTTCCTGAACCTGATGGAGACCCACTTCCCCTACCACGTGGGCCCCACCTTCGAGACCACCGCCGAGGGCCCCCTCGGGAAGATCCGCGAGATCGCGGGCTTGTACCACCTCATCAACCAAACGTGGCTCACCACCGACCGCCAGCCGCTCCACGACGAGCTCCTCGCGACGCTCCGCCACCGCCAGCGCATCGCCTGGGAGCGCCTCGCCCCCAAGGTGGACGCCTTCGTGGCCGAGATGCACGCGCAGGGCAACCTCGTGGTGTTCCTGTCGGATCACGGCGACAACTTCGGCGAGCAGGGCTGGGTCTACCACTTCAGCAACGTGACGGACGCCGGCAACCGCGTCCCGGTCTACTGGGTAGACCCCGCGTCGGACGGCGAGCGCCTCGTGGACACCCCCGTGAGCACGCGGGACCTCTTCCACGCGCTCGTGGCCGAGCTCGGCCGGGGCACCGCCGCGGTCGACCTCTTCCGCGCGCCCGAGCAGAGCTACGTCGTCATGCAGAGCTGCTGGTACAACAACCAGGGCAAGACGCTCGAGAAGTTCAAGTTCAACCAGATTTGTATGCTCGAAGGCGGCACCCGCTGGATGCGCCGCCGCGACGAGTGGTTCTCGGCACCCCCCACGGAAGACGGCGTCGAGGCGCCGTTCGTGCGCCTCCCGCCCGGCGTGAACCCCATCGAGGAGGCCGTCGTCGCCCCCGAGCGCCGCCCCTACCTCCGCGCTGTCCTCGCCGCGTTCGACGCGTGGTCGGACCGCCTCGCGGGCACGTAGGAGCCCGTAGCGCCTACTTCGTCGCGGCCTTGATCTTCGCGGCCGCCTTCGCTTCGGCGTCGGCGAGGAGGCGGTCCCGCTCCTTCCGCGCCGCGGCCACGAGCTTGTCCGCCTGCTTGTCGGCCTCCTTGTCGAGCTTGTCGGCCTGCTTGTCGGCCTCCTCGCGCAACACGCGCGCGCCCTCCTTGGCGGCCGCCTCGCGAAGCGGGTTTCCCTTCGCCTCCTTCACGAGCTTCTTCGCCTGCTTGTCGGCCTCGTCCCGAACGCGGTCGATCTGCGCTTTGGCCTCGCCGCGGAGCTTGTCGGCCTGCGCTTCCGCCTCGGCCATCAGGCGGTCGCCCTGCGCGCGGGCCTCCGCCACGAGCGTGTCGAGCGCGGCGGAGGCCTTCTCCGCCACCACGTCCTTCACCTCGGCCACCACGCCCTCTACGGCGCCCTGGAGCGCGTCGCCGAGGCCCACCTTCACCTTCGGCGCCTTCCAGGTGCCGCCGATCGTCGCGCGCACGTCGAGGGTGTCGCCGAGCCGCCCCGCGAGCGCGCTGGCCTGGGAGAGCGCGGCCGCGCCTTTCACGGCGGAGGTCGGCACGCCGAGGTCGAGCGTGAGGTCGAGCCCCTCGTCGAGGACCCCGGTGGTGCCCTGGAGCGCGCCCTTCGCCGGCCCGAGCGCGACCGGCATCTTGTCCACCCGGAGCTGCCCGCCTTCGATGCGGAATCCGACGTCGCCGCCGTCGAGCGCGAGGCTGCCGAGGCGCGAATCCCCGAGGAACTGCGCCACGGGCTTCAGGAACGCGGCGTCGAGCGCGAGCCCGGTGCCGCCGAACGAGCCCTCGCTGGCGAGCGAGGCGAGGTCCGGGCGGAGATCCTTCCCGATGCGCGTGCGCACGTAGAAGAGCGTACGGACGCGGCCGACGACGGCGTCGAGCCCGGGGAGGATGCGGCGGGCGGTCTCGAAGCGGGCGAAGGTGTCGGCGGCCACGAGGTCGCGCGCGGAGACGCGGAGGTCGAGGTCGGCCGCGGCGTCGGTGGGCGCCCGGTACGTGCCGCCAACCACGAGCTCGCCCCCGAGGGTGCGGCTCCGGAGGTCCTGAAGCTCCACGGCGCCGTCCTTCACGCGCAGGCCGCCGCGGACATCCCGGAGGTTCCAGCCGTCGTACAACACCTCGTCGAACGCGACGGTTGCGGTGAGATCGAGGTTCGCGGGCACCACGAACAAGCTGCTCTCGTCGTCGGGGGCGGCGGCGGCGCCCCGCTCGGCGGCGTCGGACCCGCCGGCCCAGGGGTTGAGGTCCAGGCGACGGGCGCGCGCGTCGAGCCGCCCCACGAGCACCTGGTCCGCGAGGGCCCAGCCAATCGCGTTCTCCACCTGGCCCTCGGCGGAGAGGTCCGACTGGCCGAAACGCAGACGGAACGCCGCGAGGTCGAACTTCCGGGGCTCCACCGCGAGCTTCAGCGTCTCGATCACGATGGGCAGCGGCTGGGTGGGGCTGGTCCACGTGGCGTCGGTGAGCTGGAAGGTGCCCGCGGCGCGCACGGCGTCCACGTTGCCGGCGGAGAACGCGCTCACCTTGCCGGCGAGGTCGATGTCCATGTCCATCACGCCGGTCCAGCCGCTCACGCTGTCGGGGAACGCGGCGGCGAGGCGCCCGAGGTCGAGCTTGCCGCGCACGGCCAGGTCGAGCGCGGGGTCGCTCATCGGGGTGCGCAGCGAGAGGCGGCCTTCGAGCGGGCTTCCGTCCACGGCGAGCCGGAAGCGGGGCACGTCGACCGCGACCGCGTCGGGGAGGCCGCCGGGGTGCTTCACCGCGAGGTCGAGCTGGATGTCGCGCACGGACGACGGCAGACCCGGGTATTGAACGGTCCCGTCGGCGAGGGCCATTGCCAGGTCGAACCCCGGCAGTTCATCACCCACGGCCGGAAGCAGCCCCTTCACCGCGCCGCGGAGCGTGAACGTGCCGTCGGCCTGCACGCCGCCGAAGTCGGGGGTGTACGCGCCGGGAATCAGGGAGAGCACGCTCTTGAACGTCGTCTTGTCCGCGGCGAACGTCAGGTCGAGGGCCGTGCCGGCGGCCTCGGGGGCGACCGTGCCCGCGAGCGCCACGGCGAGCTCGTTGACGCGCACCGTGCTGTCGCCGAGCTGCACCCGGCCGGTCTCCGGCGCGTACCGTACGTCGAGATCGGTCACGACGCGGGCGTCGGTGAGGAGGTTCACCCCCGCGTTGCGTACGGAGAGCGCCGCGGCGCCGCCCTGGGCGCGAAGCGCCACGAGGGCGTCGGCGACCTCGGCGTCGCCGGTGAGATCGAGGTCGGTGACGACCACGCGCGTGTCCGCGGCGGCGTCTTCGTAGCGGAACGTGACGTCGGTGAGCGCGATGTCGCGGAGCCAGAGCTCCGTCGCGGGCGCGTCGGCTTCCGCGTCGGCGGGGTCGGCCGGTGCGGTGAGATCGGTGTTCGCGCGGCCTTCGGCGTTCACGCGAACGTCGAGCGTGGTCGCGGCGAGCGCGAGCCCCGTCACGCGCACGGGCCCGCCCCCGAGCACGCTCATCAGGTCCAATTCCACCCCGAGCGACCCCACCCGCGCGAGCTCCACGCCGGCGAACGGCTCCCGGCCGGTCACGACGAGGTCGGTCACGTCGAGGCGAAGGTCGGGGAACGCGCGCACGAGGCTCAACGAGGCGTCCCCGAGCGTAATATCGGCGTCAACCCTACGGTTCAGCTCGGCGCGCACGAGCCCCACCACCTCGTCCTTCAGCACGATGGGCAGCACGAACAACGCCACCACGAAGAGCGCGAGCAGGACACCGACGGCGAGGAGCACGCGACGCACGGACGTTTCCGGGAGAGCCCCACTCTACCCCACGCCCGACGCCCTCGACGACGACCGCAACCGCCCCGTCGACGAAAACGAACGCGCGTAGGCGGGCAGTTCGCGCGTGGTTCCCCCTCTCGGCGGCGGGAGGAGGGGCGGCGAGCCAGGGCGAAGCGTCGGCGCCGCTACCGCCGGCCGATCTCCTTCGCCGGCACCCCGCCCACGATCACGCCGGGCGGCACGTCGCGCGTGACCACCGCGCCCATGCCCACGACGGCGCCGTCGCCGATGGTGACCCCGTCGGTGACGCCCGCGCCGGCGCCGATCCACACGTCGCGGCCGATGGTGATGCCGCGGGAGCGCACCGGCTGGTCGCGGATGGGGCGGTCCGGCGCGGTGCCGTGGTCGAACGCGTAGAGCATGGCTCCGGTCGCGATGCGGGTGTCGGCCCCGATGCGCACGCCGGCGCGGCCGCCGTCGATGCGGACGTGGGGGTTGAGGGTGACGTGGGCGCCGAGCGTGACCGGGCCGTGCACGAACGCCTCGGCGCCGATCGCGGCGCCCGGGCCGACCACGATTTCCCGGTTGGGCTCGGCGAAGAGGTGGGCCGACGGCGCCACGAAGCAGGTGGGGTCGAGCTGGAGGCGCTCGAAGGCCGCGAAGGCGGCGTGAACCTCGGCCTGCCACGCCTCGGCCCACGCGCGGTCGTGGTCCTTGAGCTGGAAGTAGAGCCACGGCATCCACGCCATGCGTTCGGCGTGGTGGCGGCGGAGGGGGGTGTCCATCGGGACCGGCGTATCCGAGCGGACGGAGGCGGGTCTCGTTAGGCGGGGGCATGCTCAAAGAACTCACCCGCATGGTCGCCGCGGTCCCGCGGGCCGACGTAGACGACTGGAGCGTGCGCTGGTCGCGCACCCGAACGCGCAAATGGGCGGTTCGACGCGGGGTGGCCGAGCCGCCCGCCGCGAGCGTGGCCGACGGCGCGCTCGTGACCGCGGTGGTCAACGGCGCGGAAGGGTGGGCGGCCACGGCCGACGTGAGCGCCGCGGGGCTCGCCGAGGCGCGCGAGCGCGCGGCCGCGTGGGCGCGCGTCGTGGGCGCGCGGGCGCTCGTGCCGATGGTGCCTACCGATATGAGCGAGGAGCGCGGCGTGTTCTCCGGGCCCGGCGTGCAGGGCGAAGAGCTCTCCGGCGCCGAGATTCGGGACGCGCTCCGGATGCTCGAAGCGCGGCTCCGCGCCGGCGGCGACGGGCACGTGGTGGACGCCACCGCGGCGCTCGACGTCGTGGATGTCGACCAGGCCACGTGGACCACCCGGGGCGGCTCGACGCTCCAGCGCATGCGGATCGTCGCGCCCAACCTCGCCGCCACGGCCGCGAAGGGCGCGGTGTCGCAGGGGCGCTCGCTCGCGGGCGGCTACACGGGCGGCATCACGAAGCAAGGTGGCTTCGCGCTGTTCGACGTGCCGCGGCTCCTCGGCGAGGCCGATCGCATCCGCGAAGAGGCCCTCGCGCTGCTCGCGGCGCCGAACTGCCCGTCGGGCCGCATGTCGCTCCTGCTCCTTCCGAGCCAGATGATGCTCCAGATCCACGAGTCCATCGGGCACCCGCTCGAGCTCGACCGCATCCTCGGCGACGAGCGGAACTACGCAGGGACGAGCTTTGTCACCCCCGACATGTTCGGCACCTACCGCTACGGGTCGGACCTCCTCGACGTCACGTTCGACCCCACCGTGCCCGGTGAGCTCGCGAGCTACGCCTTCGACGACGCCGGCACCCACGCCCGTCGGGAGTGGCTCATTCGCAAGGGCATCCTCGAGCGGCCGCTCGGCGGCGCGCTCTCCCAGCGCCGGTCGGGCCTCCCCGGCACGGCAAACGCCCGCGCATCCGCATGGGACCGCCCCGCCATCGACCGCATGGCCAACCTCAACGTCGAGCCGGGCAGCAGCTCCCTCGCGCAGCTCATCGGCGGCATCGCGCGCGGCGTGATGATGGACACCAACATCTCGTGGTCCATCGACGACTCCCGCAACAAGTTCCAGTTCGGCTGCGAGTGGGGCCGCGTCATCCGCGACGGCCAGCTCGCCGAGGTGGTGAAGAACCCCAACTACCGGGGAATCTCCGCCACCTTCTGGCGGAGCCTCTCGGGCGTGGGCGACAAGAGCACGGTGGAGGTGCTCGGCACGCCGTTCTGCGGCAAGGGCGAGCCGAACCAGGTGGTGCGGGTGGGCCACGCCTCCCCGGCGTGCCGCTTCGACGACGTGGACGTGTTCGGAGGTGTGGAATGAGCGACGCCGAAAACCGGTTCTCCGCGCTCGCGGACACCCTGTTCACGCGCCTAAGCGGCGCCGAAGTGGTGCTCCTCTCCGTCGACGGCGAGTCCACCGACTTCGCGCGGTTCAACCACGCGCGCGTTCGGCAGGCCGGCCACGTTCAGCGCGAGCGCGCCACGCTGCGGCTCATCAACGGGCGCCGCCATGCGTCCGTCACGGTGGACCTCGCGGGGACAGGCGACGCCGAGCGGCTGCAGGCCGCGCTCACCGAGGCGCGCGACCTCGTGTCCGGCGCCGACGAAGACCCCTACCTCCTCTACAACACCGATCCCGTCAGCACCCGCCGCGTCGAGCACGGGCACATGCCCGACCCCGCCGAGATCGTCGCGAGCGTGGCCGACGACGCCGCCGGGCTCGATCTCGTTGGCATCCACGCGGCGGGCCCGATCTGGCGCGGGCTCGCCACGTCGCTCGGGCAGCGCAACTGGCACCAGGTGGCGCGGTTCGACGCGAAGGTGGCCGCCTACCTCGGCGGCGATCGGGCGGTACAAACCGGGCTGTCCGGCGCCACGTGGGATCGCGCGGCGTGGCGGGCCACGCTCGACGCCGCCCGCGTGAAGCTCGACGCGCTCGCGCGCCCGCCCCGGGCGATCAACCCCGGGAGGTACCGGGTGTACCTCACCCCGCACGCGCTCGAGGAGCTGCTCGGGATGATGAACTGGGGCGGCTTCTCGGCGAGCGCCCACCGCACCGGCGCGTCGCCGCTGCGCCGCCTGAAGGCCGAGGAAGCCGCGTTCCACGCCAGCATCTCGCTCATAGAGGACACCGCGGGCGGCTGGGCCCCGGCGTTCACGTCGGACGGCTTCGTGCGCCCGGACCGCGTGGCGCTCGTGTCCGAGGGCCGCTTCGCCGGCGAGCTCGTCAGCGCGCGCACCGCCGGCGAGTTCCAGCTCGCCGCGAACGGCGCGGAGGCCGACGAGTCCGCGCGCTCGCTCGTGATGGCCGGCGGCGACATCCCCGCCGCCGACGCCCTCGCGCGCCTCGGCACCGGCCTGTTCATCGGCAACCTCTGGTACCTCAACTTCTCCGACCGCCCCGCCGCGCGGGTCACGGGCATGACGCGCTTCGCCACCTTCTGGGTGGAAGGCGGGGAGATCGTGGCGCCGGTGCCGGTGATGCGGTTCGACGAGAGCCTGCTCGACGTGCTCGGCAAGAACCTCGTCGGCCTCACCGCCGAGGTGGCGGAGCTCGCGGACAACGGCACGTACGGCGGGCGTTCCCTCACCGGGAGCCGGGCCCCCGGGCTCGTGGCGGAGGCGTTCGCGTTCACGTTGTAGGCGGCGACGGCGCGGGGGACGCCGCTCGGCGGCCCCCGCATCGCGGGCTCAGCCAGCCTTGATCTCGGTCCAGATCTGGTCCCACTGGGCGGACGACGCGCCGAGGTCCGTCTGGAACTCGAGCTTGGTCATCTGCTCCGGCGTGGGGTAGGCGACCGCGTTGTCCATCTTGGCCGTGGCGGCCGCGTTCGGCGAGCCGTAGCCGGTGAACGCGCTGACGGCCGCGCCCACTTCCGGGCGGAGAACGTAGTCCAAGAACGCGTGCGCCGCGCGCTTGTGGGGCGCGCCCTTGGGGATGACCATCGCGTCGGCCCAGATCACGCCCCCCTCCTTGGGGAGCACCCAGTCGATCTCGGCGTTCTCGACCTTCGCCTGCAGGGTGTCGCCGTTCCAGAGCTGGGCGATCCACACGTCGCCCGCCACGAGCTGGCCCTTCACGGGCGCGCTCACGAAGCTCTGGAGGAGCGCCTTCGCCGTGAGGGCGTCGGCCTTCGCCTGCGCCAACTCCTCGGCCACCGCCGAGTTCACCGACTTGCCCTTGAACTTCAGCCACGCGCCGACGACGTCGCGCATGTCGTCCATCATCGTCATCTTGCCCTTGTACTGGGGGTCGTGGAACACGGCCCACGAGTCCGGCGGCGTCTTCACCTTGTCCTTGCGGTAGGCGATGCCGGTCATGCCCCACTGCCACGGCACGGTGTAGCTGTCGGAGGGGTCGAACGTCGTCTTGCGGAACTGCGTCGCGATGTTGCCGAAGTTCGGGATGTACTTGGTGTTCAGCGCCTCGAGCAGGTTGAGCGCCAGGAGCACCTGCACCGCGTAGCCGGACGGGCACACGAGGTCGTAGCCGCTCGCGCCGGCCTGGAGCTTGGCCACCAGCTCCTCGTTGGACTCGTACGTGTCGTACGTGACCTTGATGCCGGTCTCCTTCTCGAAGTTCGCGATCGTGTCCTCGGCGATGTAGTCCGACCAATTGTAGATCCGAAGCTCACCCTCCATCTCCCCCAGCTCAGCCGGGCCCGCGGGCTTCGTTTCCGCAGCGGCGCCGTCGGGCGCGGAGGGCGCCGTGGGCTCCTCGGCGCCCGAGCACGCCTGGAGCACGGCCGCGATGGAAGGCAACCCGAGCCCGAGCGCGAGCGCGCCGCGAACGAAGGAGCGCCGGTCGATGCGGCCCTCGGCGAGAGAATCAGCGAGTTCGACAGTATCTTTTTCGCGGGACACGGGCGCTCCGGGCTTACGAGGTGGGGTTGGTGCGGGAGAGGCGATCGGACGCCCAGATGAGGAGCGTCGTGACGACGAGGACAATCGTACTGATGGCGTTGATGCTCGGCTCGATGTTCTTCCGCACCATGCCGTACACGACGATGGGCAGGGTGGACGAGCCCGGGCCCGAGACGAGCGACGTGATGACGAAGTCGTCGAAGGACATCGTGAACGCGAGGAGCGCGCCCGAGAGGATGCCGGGCCAGAGCTGCGGCACAGTGACCCGCCAGAAGGTGGTCCACTCGTCGGCGCCGAGGATCAAGGCGGCTTCTTCGAGGGAGCGGTCCATGCCTTCGAGGCGCGCGCGCACCACCACCGTGACGAAGCTGATGTTGAACGCCATGTGCGCGAGCGTGATCGTGCCGTAGCCAAGCGGAACGCCCATCGCGACGAAGAGCAGGAGCAGCGAGATGCCGCACACGATTTCGGGCGTGACCACCGGCACGTACACGAGGCCTTCGAGCACCGTGCGCCCGGCGAGCCGGTGCCGCGCGAGGCCCATGGCGAGGAGAGTCCCGAGGATCGTGGCGCCAATCGTGGAGAGCGTGCCCACGAGGAGGCTGCCCTGGAGCGCCGACAGGATGTCTTCGCGCTCGAGCAGGCGTGTGTACCAGTGCAACGTGAAGCCCTTCCACTCCGTGGAGAACTTCGAGTCGTTGAAGGAGAACAACACGAGCACGAGCATCGGCAGGTGAAGGAAGGCGTACACCGCCCCCGTTACGCCGAGAATCCAGATGGGGATGCGCTTGTTGCTCACAGGCCACCCCCGGGGGCGCGGTCGCGCAGGCGCAGGTACAGGACCACGGCCACGAGCACTCCACCCATCACGATGAAGCTCGCGGCCGAGCCGAAGGGCCAGTTGCGGGCCGTGGTGAATTGGTTCTGGACGAGGTTGCCCACCATCATCTGCTTGGCGCCGCCGAGCAGATCGGAGGTGAGGTAACTTCCGAGCGCCGGGATGAACGTGAGCAGGCAGCCCGCCGCCACGCCGGGCAGCGAGAGCGGCCAGATCACCTTCCAAAACCGCGCGGCCGGCTTCGCGCCGAGCACCTCGGCGGCTTCGAGGAGGGTCGGGTCGAGCTTCTCGAGCGACGTGTAGATCGGCAGGATCATGAACGGCAGGAAGCCGTACACGAGCCCCGCCATCACGGCGCCGGGCGTGTAGAGCAATTCGAGGGGCTCGGAGATGAGCCCGGTCGCGAGCAGCGCCGTGTTGATGAGCCCCGAGTCGCGGAAGAGGAAGATCATCGCGAACGTGCGCACGAGGAAGCTCGACCAGAGCGGCACGATCACGAGGAGCACGAGCACGTTCTTCCACCGCCCGCCGTTGGCGATGGCCCACGCCACCGGGTAGCCGACGACGAGGCAGAACAACGTCGCCCCGAGCGCCCACGCGACCGTACGCGCGAGGATGGTGAGGTAGAGCGTGTCCGCGAAGCGGGCGTAGTGCTCGATCGTCGCGACCCACTCCACGCCGCCGTACACGCCGCGCGTGAGGAAGGAGGCGCCGAACATGAGCGCGAGCGGCACGAGGAAGAACAGCGAGAGGAAGCCGAGGCCCGGCCCCACCTGCCACCAGCCCGAGGCCTCCGAACGCCGCGCGATCGCCGCGAAGAACCACCGGCGGAGCTTGACGAAGCCGGTGGGCGGCGGGCGCGTGCCGGGGGTGCGGGGGACCGCCGCGGACTCGCTCACGAAGGGTCCTCTTCGAGCACCTGCACGTCGTCGGGGTGCCAGGTCACCCGCACCTTGTCGCCCGTGCGCCACGAGACGGGGCGCCGAAGCTGCCCTTCGTTGCGGGCCGCCGCGGTGAGCTCGCCCCCGCCGTCGAGCGTGACGCGCACGTGGAGCATCTCGCCGCGGTACACCACCTGGCCCACGGTGCCGGGCAGGCTGTTGGCGCCGTCGCCGTCGAGCGCGATGCGCTCGGGCCGAAGCGCAACGTGCGCCACGCCGTTGATGACGGGGCTCGCCGGCACGCGGAACGTGCCCGCCGGGTGCGTCACGCGGACATAGGCGCCTTCGTGGCCGTCGGGCGTGCCGCGCAGAAAGTTGGACTCCCCGATGAACCGCGCCACGAACGGCGTGCGCGGCCGCTCGTAGATCTCCGCGGGCGTGCCCACCTGGGCGAGCCGCGCGTCGGCCATCACCGCGATGCGGTCGGACATCGTGAGCGCTTCTTCCTGGTCGTGCGTCACGTACACGAACGTGATGCCGAGCCGTTTGTTGAGCGCCTTGAGCTCGAACTGCATCTCCTTGCGGAGCTTCAGGTCGAGCGCGCCGAGCGGCTCGTCGAGCAGGAGCACGGGCGGCTCCACGACGAGCGCGCGGGCGAGCGCGACGCGCTGGCGTTGGCCACCCGAGAGCGCGCCGGGCAGGCGGTCGGAGAACGTGGTGGCGTCGAGACGGACGAGGTCCAGCGCCTGGCGCACCTTCTGCGCGATCGTCGGCTTCGAAACCCCGCGTTGTTCGAGCCCGAACGCGATGTTCCGGGCCACCGTGAGGTGCGGGAACAGCGCGTAGCTCTGGAAGACCATGCCGAGGTCGCGGTCGTACGGGCGGAGCGTGTTCACCAGCTTCCCGCCGATGCGCACTTCCCCGCCGTCGGTGTCGGGCTGCTCGAACCCGGCGATCATCCGGAGCGTCGTCGTCTTTCCGCAGCCGGAAGGCCCGAGCAAAGAGAAGAACTCGCCGGGCTGGATGGCGAAGCTGATGTTCTTGACCGCGGCGCGGGGGCCGTAGGTCTTGCTGACGCGGGTGAACTCGACGGCCGGGGTCGAGGAAGTGGGGCTCGCCAAGGGCTTGGGGACCTCCGAAGCGGGGATGATGCCACGGAACGGCGTGCGCGGGGGAGTCGGGGTTTCCCCTCCCGGTGCCGGGGGGACCGAGGGCAAGCCGAGACGGGCGGTGGTGAGGCGGCGCGCGGGTCCGAATCCCGCGTGCCGCCCGCGAACGGCGGGGTGCGAAGCCTTCAGCTCGCGAGCGCGAGCTGCGACGGCTTCATGATGGTGAACACCGCGCCCGTGGGATCACTCACGACGGCCACCCGGGAATGGCGGCGCCGCAAGGATAGCACAAGCTGTACAGGCGTACAGTATTCGCACGGACGATCTCCGAAGACTTTTCGGCGCTGCACCCCTACATGGCGCTCGCCCGCCGTCGTCTCGGCCTGCCGTCCGCCCGCTCTCCGCCGAGAGGTGGAACCCCCATCCCGCCGCGACCGCCGGGTTAGGCCCCGCCGCCATGCGCCTCGTCGTCGCCGAAAAACCCTCTGTCGCGCGGGACATCGCCCGCGTGCTCGGCGTCTCCGGCAAGGGCGAGGCCTGCATCGAGAACGCCGAGCTGCGCATCACGTGGTGCATCGGCCACCTCGCCGAGCTCGAAGATCCGGCGCACTACGCCCCGGAATGGAAAAAGTGGAGCTTCGACACGCTCCCGATGATCCCCGACCGCTTCGACCTGCGCGTGCGCGACGGCGACGTGAAGGACCACTTCGCGGCCCTGCGCCGACTGCTCAAAGACCGAGGGGTGACCGAGATCATCAACGCGTGCGACGCCGGGCGCGAAGGGGAGCTCATCTTTCGCTACGTCTACGAGCTCGCCGGGGCGACGCGCCCGGTGCGGCGGCTGTGGACGAGCTCGCTCACCGACGAGGCAATTCGCACCGCGTGGGCTGGACTTCGGCCGGGCGAGGCCTTCGACGCCCTCGCGGATGCCGCGCGGTGCCGGTCGGAGGCCGACTGGCTCGTGGGGCTCAACGCCACGCGCGCGCTGACGTGCCTCGCGCGCCAGGGGGGCGGCGAGCAACTTCTCTCGGTTGGACGCGTGCAGACGCCGACGCTCGCCATGATCGTCGCGCGCGATCGGGCCATCGCGGCGTTCGTGCCCGAGCCGTACTGGCTGGTGAAGGCGCGGTTCGTGGCCGAGGCGGAGAACGGCGTCGAGAAGGGCTCGTGGGAAGCCACCTTCTTCCAGCGCGCGCGCGACCCCGCCGACCGCCCCGATCGCCCCGAAGGCGAGTTCGACCGCGAAGCCCCCGCCGCCGAGCGCATCGCCGACCGCGCCACCGCCGACGCCATCGTGGCGGCCGCAACCGGCCGCGTCGGCGCCGTCACCGAGGCCGACCGCAAGCGCATCCGCGAGCAGCCGCCGCTGTTGTACGACCTCACCGCGCTCCAGCGCCGCGCCAACGAGCGCTACGGGATCTCCGCGCCGCGAACCCTCCAGATCGCGCAGGCCCTCTACGAGAAGCACAAGCTGATCACGTACCCGCGTACCGACGCACGGTACATCACCCCCGACCAGGTGGCCGGCCTCCCCGACGTGCTCGAAGGGCTCGGCGGGCTCGGCGTTTATCGACCCTTCACCGACGCGCTCCTCGCGAAGCCGGTACGCCCCGGCTCCCGCGTGGTCGACGCCGCCGAGGTTGGCGACCACCACGCCATCCTCCCCACCGGCCGCACCCCCGACCCCGCCCGCCTCGACCCCGACGAGCGGCGCATCTTCGACCTCGTGGCCCGTCGCCTGCTCGCCGCGCTCTCGCCCGACGCGCTCTTCGACGCGACCACCCTGATTGTCGACGTTCCCCGCCCGCTGGACGCGCCGCCCGACCTTCCGCCGCTCCTGTTTCGCGCCCGCGGTCGGGTGTGCCGCGAGCTGGGGTGGCGCGCCGTTGATCCGCCTGGGAAGAGCAAGGAAATCGAGCTCCCCAACGTCGAGCGCGGAGACGCCGCCCGAGCGGCCGAAACCCGCGTGGTCGAGGAGAAAACCCGGCCGCCGCGGCCGTACAACGACAGCACGCTCCTGGGTGCGATGGAGACGGCCGGCCGCACCCTCGACGACGCCGCCCTCAAGCGCGCCCTCCGCCACGCCGGCCTCGGCACGCCCGCCACGCGCGCCGCCATCCTCGAAACGCTGCTCGCGCGCAAATATGTCGAGCGTCGCGGCCGCGATCTCCACGCCACCGACCGCGGGTGCGCGCTGGTGGACGCCGTCCCCCTCGAAGAGCTCAAGTCCGCCGAGCTCACCGGCCGCTGGGAGGCCCGCCTCGCCGCCGTGGCCGAGGGCCGCGAGGCGCGCGACGCCTTCATGCGCGACGTCGGCGCCCACGTTCGCACCGTTGTAGCGGCAATTGCCGGGGCCGCGCCGCCGCCCGCCGAGGTGAGCGACAAGGCCCCGGGCGTGGTGCTCGGCGCGTGCCCCGTGTGCGCCGCGCCCGTGCGCGAAAACGCGCGCGTGTTCGCCTGCGACACCGGCCGAGAGTGCACGTTCGTCGTGTTCAAAACGATGTCGACGCGCGCGATCAGCGCCCGCATGGTGCGCCAGCTCCTCAAGGACGGGAAGTCCGAGCTGGTGAAGGGCTTCAAGAGCAAGGCGGGCAAGCCGTTCGACGCCGCGATCGAGTGGCGAGAAGGCAAGGTGCAATTTGCCTTCGCGCCGCGCGAGGCCGATGGGGGGCCCGGGCGCGGACCTCCCGGAGGCGAGGGGGAGGGCGGCGAGCCACGGGGGGCGACGGCCGGAGGCGGAGCCGGCGCGCCGAAGCGGACCGCCAAAGCGGACACCCGCGTCGCCGAGCCCGCGAAGGCGGCGGCGAAGGGCGGAAAGGTGTCTGCGAAGCCCGGGAAGATGGCGCCGGTCGTCGGGCCGGGCGCGGGTGGCGTGCCGCGCGGTGGGGGCGGCGAGGGCGGCGGGGGCGGGGCCGGCGCCGTGCCGCCCGGACCGGGTGCGGCCGGCGGGGGCGTCGTGGCGCGCGGTGGAGGAGTCCTGCCGCGCGGTGGGGGCGGCGGCGGGATGCTGCGGGAATCTCAACTGCCCGCTTCCCCCGTGGGTTTACCCTGCCCGGCCTGCGGCGAGGGCCGCACCGTGCGGGGCCGCGCGGCGTGGGGATGCGACCGGTGGCGCGACGGGTGCCGGTTCGTGCTGCCCTTCGAGCACGACGGCGTCACGATGAGCGAGGCCGAAGCGGCGGCCCGGATCGTGGGGGAGTAGGCGGGAAGACCGGCAGGGTGTTTGCAACGTCTCCGTGAACGCCGGAGATGCGGACGCGATCGGAAGGTTGCTCGCCGACTTCGACGGCAGATGCACCTGAACGTGCGACTCGCCGCCAAAGCCCGCCTGTGTCGACGGCCGGTGCGAGACCGGCGCCGAATGACGGGGGGCGAATGGTCGCGCGGTTTCGGCGCGGCTCGGGGGCGACGCCGTCGGGAGGGGGGGCCGTGGCGGGGGCGGGGGGCCGCCGGGGGATCGGTTGCAATAGGGAACCGTTCGAGGGGGGGCTCCCGGCGCGCCGGGCCGAAGCGGCGCGCGCGGCGAACGTGGCGCCACCGCCGCGAACGAGCACGCCGCCGCCACCACGATCGAGCACGCCTCCGCCATCGCACCCGACGCCCCCCGCGGCTCGCGACCGTCCACCCGCCAACGAGAGGCCCGCGCCCGCTCCGTCTCCCTCCCCCCGTGTCGAGGCGTCCGCTCGGCCTCCCACCCCGCCCCCCTCGGGCCCCGCTTCCGCCGCGCTCTCCCCCGGGGCGGACCGTGCTCCCGCCGCCCCCGCCGACGTGCTACGAGCGCGGGCGCTGGCCCCAAGGCGCAAGGCACATCGTGAACTTCAAAGATTTGGCGCTCGTAGATCCCCTCCTCCGCGCGCTCCAGGCCGCCGGCTACGCCCGCCCGACGCCGATCCAGGCCCAGAGCATCCCGCCGCTCCTCGCCGGGCGCGACGTGTGCGGCACCGCCCAGACCGGCACCGGCAAGACCGCGGCGTTCGCCCTTCCGATCCTGCAGAAGTGCGCCGCGGCGGGCCGCCGCGCGGGCGTTCGCGCGCTGGTGCTGGCGCCGTCGCGCGAGCTCGTGGTGCAGATCGCGGCCGCGTTCGGCACCTACGGGCAGCACCTGCCGAACGTGCGGCACGCGGCGGTGTACGGCGGGATGGACGAGGGCGAGCTCCGCCGCGGGCTGTCGGGAGGAGTCGACGTGCTCGTCGCGACGCCGGGGCGTTTGCTCGACCTCGTGGGCCACAAGGTCGTGTCACTCGACCACGTCGAGATGTTCGTGCTCGACGAGGCCGACCGGATGTTGGACCTCGGCTTCCTGCCGTCGGTGCTCCAAATCGCCGAGATGCTCCCGAAGAAGCGGCAAACGGCGCTCTACTCGTCCACGTTGCCGGCGCCCATCGAGGCGCTCGCCGAGCAGCTCCTCACGCGCCCCGCGCGCGTCGCGGTGGCCAACGCGGCGGTGGCCGATGGAATCGAGCAGCGCGTGTATTTCGTGGAGCCGGCGGACAAGCGGCCGAAGCTCGTGGAGCTCTTCGCCGACCCCGCGATTCGCTCCGCGATGATCTTCACCCGCACCCGTCACGGGGTGGAGCGCATCAACAGCCACCTCATCAAGGCCGGAATCCGCTCGGCCGCGATCCACGGCGACAAACCCCAACACGAACGCCTGCGCGTGCTGTCGTTATTCGGAAGCGGGATGACACGGGTGCTCGTGGCGACGGACGTGGCGGCGCGCGGCCTCGACATCGACGGCATCACGCACGTCATCAACTACGACCTGCCGAACGTGCCGGAGAGCTACGTCAACCGCATCGGCCGCACCGCCCGCGCGGGCGCCCGGGGCGTGGCGATCTCCCTGTGCGCGAGCAACGAGCTCGAACTGCTGGCGGGCATCGAGCGCTTCACGAAGGTGAAGGTGGCGCGCGTGGGCGACTGGCCCGCCCCTGTGCCGGCGGCGGCCCCGCGCGTCGAGCGCGCCGGGCCGGGCCCGCAGCGTCCGGAAAGCGGCGTGCTCCAGCGCCGGCCCCCGCCCGGGGCGATCGGCGGGATCGGACGGGTGAAGAAGCGCTGAGCGTGGGCGTGGGGGGCGGCGCGGCGTTCGAGTGAGACGCGCGCCCACCCCCCACCATCACGGAGGCGCCCCCGGCGCCCCGATCTCCGGCCACCGCCACGCGCCGTCCGCGAACACCACGGTGTCGTCGACGCGCACGCGGTCGGGCGCGGCGAACACGTCCACGTGAAAACGCGTGCGGCGCTTGGCGAACCCCGGCTTGGGGTACACCGCGTGTTTGGCGCCAAGCGACATGTGAATGCCGGACATGCGCTCGTACGTGCTCACGTCGTTGACGCGGCGCGTAGGGGACAGCGCGCGGTTGAGCCCAAAACCGAGCTCCCGCACCCACACCACGCGCTCTTCCGCGGCGATGGCGGCCAGGATTGCGGCGAACGCGGGGGGCGCGCCGGGCGCGTCGACCACCTGTCCGCGCGCGATGTGGAGCGCGAAGGGCGCGTCGAGAAA
Organism: Myxococcota bacterium; assembly: GCA_964202365.1. GTDB lineage: Bacteria > Myxococcota_A > UBA796 > UBA796 > SXON01 > CAJBVW01. The sequence goes on from CAXNIN010000040.1 coordinate 17,877, forward strand.
CGTGACGGAGAAGTCGTCGGCGCCGAACGCGGCGATGGGGACCACGCCGGTGACGGCTTCCAAGTCGACCGGCTCGGTGAACACCTCGCCGATGGGGAACTGCCCGCCTACGGCCGGGAACCCCGTGTAGTCGCCCACGTTTCGCTTGGTGTCCTCGAAGGGGCCGGTGTAGACGAGGTCGCCGAACGCCGACGCGAGGCAGATGACGCGGGCCGCGTCGATGCGCGCCTTCAACGCCGCGCCGAGGCCGCGGTACCAGGCGGGGTCATAGGCGAGGGCGTCGACGTAGACAGGCAGCTCGTCGTCGCGCATGCGGGCGACGTGGGGGTGCTCGACCACGTGGAGGCCGCGGCGGAAGAGCTCGAGGCGGAAGCGGAAATCGCCCAGCTCGAACCGGGTGGACTGCACGAGCACGACGAGGCTGCCGGGCGCGAGGGTGTCGACCGCCGCGAGCACGGCGGGGCCGCCCACGCTATCGAAATCGAGGTGCGCGGCGTGCGGCAGGGCGGCGCGGTAGCCGTTTGCGAGCAGGCGGGCGAGCGGCGAGTGCGCGTCACTCACGACGAGCGCGGCGGTGGGCGCGGCGTGGCCGATGGCGTGGCGGACGAGGTCGTCGAGGTTGCGGGCGAGGGTGGATTCCACG
>CAXNIN010000041.1:0-18451 GCA_964202365.1 Myxococcota bacterium
GCCGCGAGACCTCGGAGAGGGACTTCATCGGCGTCAGCTTCCGAACGAGGCACTCGATTTGCTCCGCGTTCTTCTCCTTGGCCGCCTCGGCGTCCTTGAGGAGCCCTTCGACGGTGCGCACCGCGCCCTCGATCTCCGCGAGCGCGCCATCCGCAAACTCGGTCTTCTCGCGAGGGCTGGTCGTTGCCGACTGCTCTAGTTCGCCAGAAACGCCGGATTCTTGCGCATAGGCGGCGGAAGAAGACAGTGCGCCGAGGGTGGCGACAAGCATGACGATACGACGCATGCGATGCTCCGGGTTCGATACCGGGCAGACTATACCCGGTGTGTTCGTTGTACGCCCGCCAAAAGGAGGGCGCGGTTCACTGGCCCGAGACCACCCACGGGAACTCCGCCACCTCGGCCGTGAGGCCCGGGTCGAAGCGGAAGCCGCGTACGGCGCTGACGACGCACTTGCCGAGCTCGTCGTCACCTGTGGTGTTTTTGACGAGGCGGGCTTCGGTCACGCGTCCCTGCGTGATGGCCCAACCTACCGAAACGCGGCCATTGGTGCTGGCATTGACCTTCAGAGCGCGCTCTACGCAGGTCTGAATGCGACCCTGGCTCTTGCGCACGACGGAGGCAATGTTGCCGGCGTCCCCTTCCTCGACGTCGACGTCTTCCTTCTCGGTGACGATCTTCGCCCTTACCTGCACGGTCGCGGTGCCGGTACCGACGTTAGCGTTCCCGCCCGTCGCGATGCCCACGCCCACCTTGGCGTCGCCCTTGCCTCCGGCGGACCCGCTCTTCACCCCGACGTTCCCGGCGTCCGCCTGCTGGACGCCCGAGACGCCGGCGAGCGCGCTGTCGAGTCCGGCCATCGCCGCGGCGTCGTCACCGATGAGGTCGGTGACTGCATCGGAGCCCGACGCGTTGCCCGAGGTACCGATGACCTGGAGGAGCAGCGAGCGCTGGGTGACGGAGGCTTCCGTAGGCTTCTCGGAGCTCGCGGTCCGGGTCGGCTCGGCGCTCTCGGTTTTCGTCTCGGTCTTTGTCTCGGTCTTCGTCTCGGCCTTCGCCTCGGCGCCGTCGTCCGTCGGTTGCTCGACGATCTCGACGCGCTCGATCTTCCGCTCCACGACGAGGTCGACAGCGTCCGCGACGGCGTCGAGGTCCACCCGCTCACGGGGGGGCGTGGCGTACACCCACCCCATGAAGAGCGCCGCAACGAGGGAAAAGGTGCCGAGCAGGCCCTGGAAGAGCGGGTCTTCGTCGTCCCAGAAGCGCGGCCGGAAGTCGGCGGCCGACACCGCGCGCACGGGCTCCGGCGGCGCGGGGACGAACTGGAAGAGGACAGTCGCCCCGCCGATCGTGACCTTGCCGCGAACGTTTTCGTTCAGCGTGTAGACGTGGAGGTCGTTCTTCTTGACCGACTCGCCGCGATTCCGCAGCTCGTCCAGCCCACGAATCCCGTCCTTCCAAGAGAGCTTTCCCTCGACCCAGTCAGGCACCTGGAGGAGGTAGACGTCCCCCTTCGGGATGAACAACTCGAACCGCTGCGGGAGCTTCGTGCCGGTGACAACGAAGGTGTTCCGCGGGTTCTCGCCGACGGTGACGACCTCGCCGACCTTGAGGAGCTTCTCCTGGGCGATCTTCCCTTCCTGGGCGATACCGATCCGGAGGACCTTGGGGACGGCCTTCTGGGCGGTCTGGGGAGCCGTGGCGCTCATGCGGGGAGCCTCTGGGGGGATAAGGAGTCGGACAACGGAGCGCGCGAAGGGTTCACGTGTTGCTCCGATTAGCCGGCGTCGCTGATGACGACAAAGCGGAACTGCCCGAAACCGGCCTGCCCTGCGGTGTAGAGTAGCTCTCCGAGAACAGAGAACGGAACGGCCCGGTCGCAGTGAACGGCGAGCGCGGCGTTCGCGGCCTCACCTTCGGCTGTCCCGGCACTTACTGACCGCTTGGGTGCGGCGTCTGCGAGGCGCTCGTGTAGCACGTCGATTCGCCGACCCGTACGCGCCGTGCCGGCAGGGATGCGCCCGTCCACAAGGGGAAGGACGGCCTGGCCGTCCACGAGCACGGACTCTCTCGTGACCGTCAATATCACTCCCCCGCCCACAGCGGTTTCGGCCGCCGCCTCGGGCAGGGCGACGGACGCCTCTGTTTCGTTCGCGGGGTCGAGAAAATTGAGCAGAAAGACGAGAATGATCGTGAACATGTCGAGCATGGACGTGATCATGTACGGCGCGGAGGTCGGCACCCGCTCGGTCCGCGTACTGAGGCGTGCGCGCGCGCGGGTCAACGGGGATCCCCAGAGCCCGCCGCGATCAGCGGCATCGGGAAGAGCGGGCGCGTGGCGTCAGAACGCGTGGCTTCCATCACCCGGACCACCACTTCGTACGCGATCGACGGCTCGGGGGCGAGGACGACCCGCGTCTCGGTCGGGTGGAGCCGCTTCGCCGACACCATCGCTCGGGTGAGCGCCGCGTAGTCGTAGGTGTCCGGCGCGCAGGCGCCTCGGCACGGGATGCGGGGGTCCGCGGCATCGTCGCCGCCGACCACGAACCCCTCCGGCGTGATGCGGACCGAGACGACGTCGCGCTCCTGCTCCGCGAAGGCTGCATCGGAAGGCGCCGCGGTCGTCGGGACCAGCGGACCCTTGGCCTCGAACTGGCCCAGCGTCAGGAAGCGCACGGACAGCAGCAACATTGGGATGAGGTGCACGACCAAGCTCATGACCGGCAGCACATCCAGCTCTGCCGTGGCCTGAACGCGACGTTTCCGCACGACGCTAGGACGGAAACGGCAGGACGGGAGCGCCGCCGCCGCCGTGCGCGCCCGGCCGCTGACGGCAGGCATTCAGGAGGTTCACGAGCTTCAGGGAGTGATGGTCGATCTCCTCGAGCACCGCGTTCGCGCGGGCTGCGATGATTCCGTGCGCGACGAGGATCGGGATCGAGACCATCAATCCGAAGAAGGTAGTGTACATCGCTACAGCAATGCCTTCAGCGAGCGCCGTGGATCGCGCCGCGGCCGTTGCATCGCTGACTGCGTGAAACGAAAGGATGAGCCCCTGGATCGTCCCGAGCAGCCCCAGCAGCGTGGAGACGTTCGCGATCATCGGGAGGTAGCCGATACGGCGGCTCACCAGCGGAAACACCTCGAGCTCTTCCTCCTCCATCGCGTCGCGGATCTCCGCCTCCGGACGATTGGCGCGCACCAGGCCGGCCTTGAGAACCCGCGGCAGCGCCGCGCTCGGCTCGACGTTGCACAGCCGCACCGCCTGATCGACGTTGCCGTCGAGCACCGCGCGCTGAATCTGGGCCATGAACGCGGGTGCGTTGATGCCCGCCCGGTAGAACACGTAGAAGAGGCGCTCCAGAGCCAGGGACGCGCCCACCACCGCGCACAGGAGGATCGGCCACATCACGACGCCGCCTTCGCGCATCGCATCCGCGATCCCGTTCATCCGAGCCTCCTGAACCGTGCTCGACGTTCGGGCGCGGGACGGAGCACTGCGCTCCCACGTCCGATCCTATCCCGGTTCACCTGCGTTGAACCGTTAGAAAGGCTTCATATCCACCGACTCGACGATCTTCGGGAGGAAACTCTCGCGAAGCGAGAGGTCGTACTTCGGCGTGAGGTTCTGCTTAGTGATCAGGATCTGGATCTCGGGCTTCTGGATCTTCCCGACGACCGCGCTGTCCTTGAACGTGAACGCCTGCTGCGCCAACGCCGTGGAAGGGAGCAAGGAGGCGCCGAGGAGCACGATACCGAAGATGCGTGCGGCCATGTTGATCCTCACCAGGGGCTCGGAGCGGGGTCGGGAGAGGGCGCCGGAGCCGGAGCCGGCTCGGGTGCAGGTTGGGGCGCGGGCGTCGGCTGCGGCGCGGGATCGCCGAACGAGGCGGGGGGCGCCTCGGGGGCCGCGGGAATCAGCGCGGACTCTTCTTGCGCGCGCCGTGCCTCGTCGTCTTTCCGCTGCCGTTCTTCACGCTGCCGCTGCTTGTCAATCCGCTCCTGCTCCTTGCGGATCGACGCGATCCATCCGTCGAGCTCGGCGGCAGGGCCCCCGCCCGCCCGGCGGTAGTCCTCGATGGACTGCAACGCCGAGTCATAGGCCTTCATGTAGTCCCCGTACAGCACCGCGAGGTTCCGGTGGGGCTCGGGGTCCGTCGGACGCAAACGCAGCGCTTCGGCGTAGGATTTCCGAGCTTCTTCGAATCTCCCCTCCCCTCGGTAGCTGATGCCCAGGTTCAGGAAGATCCCTGCGTCGCCGGGAGCGACCTTGAGCGCACGCTCAAGCAGGGGCGTGGCGTCGGTCCAGCTACGATTGTCCATGTAGTAGCCGGCAAGGTACAGGAGCGCCGGGAGTTGGAACGGGTCCAGCTCGAGAGACCGCTGGAAGCTCTGAACGGCGTCGGCGGTGTAGCCGAGCCGATAGTAGACTTCCCCGAGCACCGCGTGGAGCCGGGCGTTGCCCTTCGCGCCCTCGATGTCCACGAGCGCTTTCTGCAGGGTGAACCGGGCGAGGTCGTAGCGGTTCGTGTCGAGGTACACCATCGCCAGATCGTTGTAGATCGGGATGGCCTTGCTGTTGATGAAGAGGGCGGCCTTGGCCTCGGCGATCGCCTCGTCGAAACGACGAAGCTGGCGCAGCGCGCCGATCGTCGCGACGCGGAGGTCGATGCTCTGCGGATTGTACCGGGTGCCCGCCTGGTAGCTGGCCAGCGCGAGGTCGACCCGACCCGTCGCAGCGCTCAGCGCGCCGAGGTTGACCCACGACTTCGCGAAGGTGGGGTCTACCTCGGTGGCGCGGGTCCAAGAGCGGCGGGCTTCGGCCTCCTGCCCCATGAGCTGGTGCGCCACGCCGATGTTGTAGTGGATGGCGGCCACGTCGGGGTTCGCCGCGAGCTGGCCCTGGAGCAGCTCGATCGCGCGCTGGGCCCGGGTGGGGTCACCCGTGGTGAGCATGGCAACGGCTTCGTTCACCTGCCGCGTGAGCGCGTCGTCGCGAACGACCACCGCCGCGGGCGGCGCGGCGGGCGGCGCGGTGGCGGTGCCCGTCGTCTCCGGGGCCGGCGCCGGCGCGGGCTCGGGCTCGACGGGCTGGGCCACGGGAGGCGTCGGGACCACGTCGATAATTGCAACGGGGGCGACCGACTTGGGGGTGCAGGCGCCGAGGAGCGCGAGGAGGAGCAGGCGCGAGGTCACTGACCACCTCCCGGAGCGAGCGGATCGGTGGAGAGAGACTCCGGCCCCGCGAAGGGCATCGGCGCACCGCCGGCGGTCCCGCGCGTTTCCTTGCGCTCGGCAGGGTACTCCTTCGGATACCGCTCGTTGAGCGCGATGAGCGCCTTGGTGTTCCATTCGCTCCACCGCTTTTCACCCCGCGCCTTCTCCAGCGCGGCGAGGAGACGCTGCTTGCCGCGGTCCTCGGAGGGCAGGCGGAACTGGCGGTCGATGGTGTCCGTGTAGATGACGAGCTCGTCTTCGGACAGCCCCTTCGGCGGAGGCAGCGTGTACGCCATGTCGGCGAACGCGAAGAACGCCATCCCCTGGAGGTAGAGCGCCGCCGCGGCGGTGTCGTAGTCCTGGTAGGTCTGGATCAACTGGACCGAGCCCTCGGTGATCGCGCGAAGGTCTTCTGCCTTCTGTTTCGTGAGGATCTCGACGTTCTTCGCTTCGCTGCTCGTCCACTTGACGACCTTGTAGGCGTCGTAGCGGGCGATGAGCTGATTGAGGGCTCCCTCGGCGGCGAGGCTGCGGGTGCGCGCGGTCAGCCCGCCGCCTGCATTCGCTCCGTAGGCGCTCTGCACTTCGCGCCACGCGGTGGCCGTGCGGCGATCGCCGCGCTTCTCGTACGTCTTGGCGATCTTGTACCAGGCCTCGACGAGGTGGTTGCCGTCCGCGGTCGGGTACCGACGGATGTAGCGCTGGTAGAAGTCGAGCGCCTCCGTCTCACCAACGAGGGCCCACTGGTCGCCCGCGCGCCAAAAGGCCGACTCGGCGTCCGGCTGCGTCGGGTACTTGGTTGCGTACCGCTCGAACGCCCGCGCCGCGCCGGCGCGGTCGCCGATGCCCACCTTGAGGAAGGCCGCGTTGTAGAGCGCCGCCAGGCTGTCCTGGAAGTCCGGGAACAGGCTCGCGAGCTGCTCGTAGTACTGGATGGCCTTGTCGAGCTGCAGCGTGGCCGAGTAGTTGTCGGCGATTCGGAAGTAGAGGCCCTTCGAGCGCTCGTCGGAGGGATTCTCGTTGAGGTACCGCTCGAACAGCCGGTTCGACTCCTCGGCTCGGCCGATGATCTCGAGGCTGTTGGCCGCGTTGAAGAGCGCGTCCTTGTAGTAGACGGACTTCGGGAATTCCTTCATGAAGTCGAGGAACGCCTGTGCCGCCGCGGCGCGGTCTCCCTTCTCCACGTAGCCGTACGCGAGGTTGAACTTTGCCTGCTCGCGGATGTCGCGGAACTTCTGCTGGTCGATGATACCGGCGCGCCCGACGTTCGCGAGCGACACGGTGAGGTCCGCGACCTTCGCGAGGTCGCCTTCGCGCGTGTAGGTGTCGACCGTAAGGCCCGCCGCGTAGGCGGCTTCATCCGTGGTCGGGAAGAGCCGCATGACCTTGTCGAGCCGAGCCCGAGACTCGTCGTACTGGCCGTGATTGTAGAGGATCTGCGCCGGAAGGTACGTGAGCGCGGCGCGGTCGCGCTCAAGCAGCGGCGCCCACTCCGGGTCGGTGAACTCGCGCTGGGCGAGGTCGTCGCAGCTCTGGATGAACGACTTGTGCTCGTCCGAGAGCGTGAACCGGGTGATCTCCTTCCCGAACGGCGTCGTGACGATGCGCTCGACGGTCGCGGTGGACGGGGTGGTGACGAGGTCCCCGTGTTTCGCGAGGACGATCTGCTCGCGCGCCTTCATGAGCTGGAAGCGGGCGCCGTCCCGGTAGATGGAGCGACCGTTCTTGAGGATCTGAAGGTAGGCCTTCTCCGCATCGCCGAACTGATTCGACCCGAAGAGCGCGTAAGCGTAGTACCACTCATAGGTGTCGTAGTCGTCTGCGAACGGGAAGGTGTCCAGGAACTCCCTGAACTTCGACGCAGCCAGCGCGAACTGCGGACCGCTGTTCGTCTCCTGTGCCGACTTGAGAATCTCCGTCGCGACCTGGGCGAGCGAGGTCTCGATGTACCCACGCGCCTTCGCGATGGCCTCGGGGTTCGCCCGGTTCGCGTTGTACCAGGGCGTACCCTCGGTGTAGCGCTCGGAGAGTTCCTTCATCGCGGCCGCCGCGCGGTCCGGGTCGCGAAGGGGCATCCGCACGCCGAGGATCTGCGCTATCTCGTACTGGTAGACCGGGTTTTCCGGATCGAGCGGCCACTTCTGCTGGAGGTAGCGGTAGGTGTCGACGGAGGCGTCGAAGCGAGCCTGGAGGAGGAGGATCTCCGCGAGCCGCTCGGTGACCTCGTGTTGCCACTTGCGGTCGCCGACGCGGTTGAGATGCGCGGTCGCTACCTCGACAGGCGTACGGCCCTGGCGATCCGCCATGTCGGCGTAGGAGATCGCGAGATACTCGATGGCCTCGGGCCGCATGTTCGAGATCTTGCCCGTCTCGATGAACTGCTTGTCGCTGTAGTCAAGGAGCTGGACGAGGTACGCCAGCGCCTTGTCGTACTCGTTCAGCTTGTAGTGCGACCAGCCGAGCTTGTAGATGGATTCGTCGAAGTTGCGACCCGCGGGTCCATCCGCCAACACGGCCTCGTAGTACCGAATCGCGGTGAGGACGTGGACGGACGGGTTGTCCCGCGGCCCCGGCAGGTCGAAGTAGTACTCCCCCAGCCGCATGTTCGCGTCGTTCGAGAAGGGCGAACCTGGAAAACGCTCGACGATCGTGGCGTACACGTCCCGCGCGGCGTCGAGGTCGTACTGCTCGCCGTTCTGGGCCGAGAGGCACCAGGCGAGCATGTAGTAGGTGTCCGCGAGGTTGCTGTACCCGGGGTGCCGCGCGATGATGCGGCGGTACATGTCCATCGAGCGGGTGTAGTCCTTCAGCGGCGGAGGAGGCAGCGCCATCGTCGGGTTCTGCTCGAGCTGCGCCTCGAGACGCGCATACTCGTCCATCCGCGAGACGAACGAGAGCTCGGTCTCTTCGAAGTAGAGGTCCGCGAGTCGGAAGAGCATGTCCGGGGTGTGTTCGGAATCCGCGTACTTGACGAGGAACGCCTCGATACGCGCAATTGCGACGCGCCGGAGCGCCGCTTCCGAGTCCTCGGTGCGCTTGATGGCGTTCCCGTAGCTGGAGGAGATCTTCGCCCGTTCCTCTGTCTCGTACGTGTCGAGGATGGTGCGGGCGTCGGTCTGAAACTCCTTCATCCGCTCGGAGTACCGGTCGAGGGTGTCCTGGTAGGCCGCCCACTCGACGGGGTCTGCGGGACCGGCCGCGTCGGCGGTGGCCGGTTCGGCGGCGTAGGCCGGAACGGCGAGGACGAGCGCCAGCGGGAGCGGAAGCATCTGCGTCCTCATCGGTCGAGGTTCTCCCGGACGAGCCGGAACTGGGTGTCCAACTCGCGAAGCAGCCGCGACTGCTCCTCTCCGAGCGCCGCCATCTCGTCGGACGCCGCCGACTTCCGGAGCCAGTACACGTCGACGATCCCCTTGTCGGCCTCGAGAACGTCGTCTCGGAACTCGTCTTCGAGGCTGCGAATCCCTCCGCGGATCGCCCGGATGGCGACCGTCTCCGCCTCGGCGGAGCCCCGGTCGACGTCGCGCCGAAGCTCGACGACCCGCTGCGCTTCGCGCGCGAGGCGTGTGCGCACCGCCGCAATCTCTCGGGCCTCTGCCCCGGACAGCACGCGTGCGGTGTCGGCCGCGCTCGTCTCGAGCGCCTCTACCGCGGCCCAAACCCGGTCGGTCTGGGCGAAGTACTCGACGGCCTCGCTGTCCACCGCGTAGCCGCGCGAGGCCTGCAGGCGTTTGCGCAGCTCGTCGTAGCGCCGGACGATGGCCTGACGGCGGGTGTCGTCTTCGGTTGCGGCGGGGCCTTCTACCGTGCCCATCACCCGCCGCCGCGTGACCTCGCCCTGGAGGGAATCGAGCTCGCCGAGCACCGCGTCGAGCTCCTTCTGCTGGACGACGATCTCGCCGCGGACGCGATCGGCCTCGGACATGGACAATCGACTCGCGCCGACCTGTCCGGCCGTCGAAGCCGCCATCGCCTTCGCTTCCTGGGCAACCTGCGCTACCCGGAAGGCGCGCTGCTGCACCTCGCGCACCTGCTCCTCGTATACCTGAGCGCGGTCCGACGAGACGTCGTCGGAGGCGTCGATAGCGGTGATCGAGGAGAGCGCCGCCGAGCGCTCCTTCTGGATTTGGGCGATCTCAGCGCGGTATTGCGCGGGCACCCGCGTCCTCTGCCAAGCGGCCTCGGCATCGAGGAGGCGATCCCGCATGGAGAGCGCGGCGCCGCGGATGCCGCCGAGCTCCTGCCGCGCCGCGACGAACCCGCCGAGCACGTTGGTTCCGCCCGAGAGGGCGAGCTCGAGGTCCTTCACGATGCGCTCGCTGGCCGCGAGCTCTTCCCGTTGCTGTTCGACGGTGCGCCAGGCAGCGGCAGCTCGCGCCACGCCCTCGTCCGAGAGGAGAGCCCCCGTGGCGAAGGGCGGCAGCCGCTCGGAGACGCCCGCATCTCCGCCGGACGCGCCCTCGAGGAGCCGGCGAAGCTGGTCGGGGCTGCTCACACCGTCGAGGCGGGCCACGAGCGGCGTGTACTCGTCCACGACGCGCTCGTACGCCACGCGGGCGTCCTCGTAGGACGCCAGCTTCATGTGCAGGTGGCCCTGGATGATCCGCAGGGAGGAGGTGTACCGGTGCTCGGGGAACGCGAGCAGGAAGATGCCCACGCGCTCGAGGGCGTCCTTCCAGTAGACCCGGGCCGCTTCCTCGTCGGGAGCCCCGTTCGCCTGCTTTACGTAGGTCCAAACCGACTCATAGAGCTTGTCAGCAAAGTACGGGGAGGTTTCACCGATCTTCCCGTACCAAGAATTCGCCTCCTCGAACTTGCCCACCTCGTAGTAGAGACGAGCGAGGGCGAGCTGGGAAAGCTCCTGGATCTGCTGCTGATCGGGATCGGTGGGCGTGACGGCCTGAACCTTCTGGTACTCCTCGATAGCCTGCACGTAGTTCCGTTCCCGGATCATCAGCACGCCGAGGAAGTACCGCGCCCGACCGTAATAGAGGCTCGTGGACGGCAAGCTCTCGAAGAGCGCCTTGGACCTATTGAATTCGCCGCGACGGTAGAATGACTTCGCCAACGTGTAGTTGATCAGTTCCGTGCCCGGGACCTTCCCGGTGACGATGAAGTCGTTGAAGTACCGATCGAAGCGCTCGACGTCGCCGAGGATCGCGTACACCTCGAGGAGCCGACGAATGGCATCCGGAAAGTACGGGTGCTGGGCGCCTTTCTCCGCGATCGACCGGTACCCCTCTTCGGCGGTGCGGAAGTTCGACAGTTCGAAGAGGCACTCCGCGAGGTACCACTCGGAGTCGCGGGCGAGGTCCATGTTCCCGAGGGCACGGGACTGGACGAGGATGTAGAACGACGTGGCCGCGCTCTCGTAGTCCTTGACCAGGTAGAGGTAGAGGGCATCCTCGTACCTCTCGCGGGCTTCCGTGACGCCGATGAGGCCGGAGCGTTCGGTGAAGTTGCGACGGATCTCCTCGGAGTCCGTCTGCAAGCGCGTGGCCTCGAGCTCGAGCTCTTTGATGCCGCGCTCGGCCGCGCTCGCGCCGGGCGCGATGAGCGCGAGCGCGAGAAGCAGCCCGATTCGGGGGAGGCTACCGCTGCTCGGCATCGGAGATCCGCTCGCACTTCAGCTGGAAGTCAACCTTCGCGCGCTCTTCGAAGCTGTTCGCGACGCCACCCTTGTCGGTGAGCACGCTCCGAACCGTGCACGACTTTCCGAGCTCGGCCTCGAAGGCGTAGTTGCTCCGAACGTCGATTTCGTAGTTCTTGGCGTAGCTGAAGATGCCGAAACCAGTAGGGCGAACCTTGAAGTTCACCGACAGGTTGTGGCTGCCCGGGGGCACCGCGCCTTCGCTGATCTTGAACTCGCGCGTCTGGTCGAGGCTCCCGGCCGGGTCGCTCTTGCTGAACTTGCTCTGTCCGTCGAGGAGGTAGGTCACGCTTTCGAGCTTGAAGCTCGTCCCAAGACGATTTTCGTGCCAGATGGTCGCGCGCGCGCCGGAGGATGCGCCCTGGATCACGATCTCCTTGAGGAGCTGCAACGTGGCCTTCGAGCGGAAAACCCGCTCCTTCAACCCGTCGACCTGCTCTTCGACGTTCAGGAGCTCCTTGTTGAAGTCGCCCCCCTCGTCCGCGCTGTTTGCGGGGAGCGGCTCCTCCGTGACGCCGGACCCCTCGGCAGCCAGAGCCTGCGCGCTGAACACACCGAGACCGACAACGACCGGCCACCAGCAATGACGAAGCATCGTTCCTCTCCCGCTCGATCGGCTCAACCGACCTTACCGAGTCGCCACGTACCGTGTCAAAGCCCATATCGCCAACACGTCCGATTCTAGCCGCTCATCGGGCAGGGGCTTCGGCGTCGCCGCCGTCGGCGATGTTCCCCGTGGTCCCGGCGAGCGTGACGACCAGACGATCGTGGGCCTTCCTCGCCCGCGACAAGGCGCCGTCAATCCCGTTGACGAGGAACGTGAAGGCGTACACCTCGTCGTCAGCGGCGTGCACGTAGCCGGACAAACAATGCACGCCGGCGAGGGTACCTGTCTTTCCTCTTACCCTTCCTGCCATTCCTTCCTCGCGGTAGCGCGACCAGAGGGTGCCGTCGCGCCCGCCCACCGAGAGGCTGGCCACGAACTCGGGGCCGAACTCGGGGCTGCGGTACATGTCGACCAGGACGGCGTTGATGATGCTCGGGGGCATCGTGATGTCCCGCGAGAGCCCGGAGCCGTTGACGAGCTTGAATTGATCCTCCGGGATGCCGAGGCTCGTCAGGTAGTCGCCGACGACGCGGACGCCTTTCTCTGTTGTGCCCGGGAGCCCGTAGGTCTCCGCGCCCATGGCCCGCAGGATTTGCTCCGCCATGAAGTTGTTCGAGTGCTTGCTGGTCAACGAGGCGATCTCGGAGAGGGGCACGGACTCGGCCTTGAGGAGCAGCTTGGCGTCCGCGGCGGTCGAGCCGGCGCGCCACCGCCCCTTCACCTTGATGCCGTGCTGCCGGAAAACGGACTGCAGCGCGCCCATGTAGTTTCCGAGGGGGTCCGCGATCGTGCGGTAATAGAACTCCGTGGGCGCTTCGGCCGGGTAGCTCCCCGTGAGCACGAACGTCGTGACCTTTCCAGTCTCCTCGTCGAGCTTCCGCTCGATCTCGATGCGCGGCGAGCTTCCGCGGCGGCTGGTGACCAGCTTGTTTTCGATGACGACCGCGGAGGTCGGCGTGTCGAGCTCGACGACCGCGGGCTGCCCGGCGCCGGCGCCCGGGCGGACAACGAGGGTCGCGACGTTGTAGTTGACCGAGAGCGCGCCGAGGGTTGCGAAGTAGGTAGGTCCCGACGCGATGTCTTCTTCCTTGTCCCAGCCGGGAAGCTGGGTCGGACCAGCGAAATACGCTTCGTCGAACACGACGTCGCCGCGAACCTCCCGCACCCCGCGGTTCTTGAGGTCCTGGGCCATGCGCCACATGCGCTCGATGACCATGGTGGGGTCGCCCTGGCCCTTCACGTAGAGACTGCCGGCGAGCGTTCCGTCCGCGTTCAGCTCACCGTCGTGGAGAATCCAGGTTGGAAAACGGAAGTCCGGACCGAGCGTGCGCAGGCCGGCGGCGGTCGTGAGCAGCTTCATCGTGCTCGCCGGGACGAGCGGCCGGTCCTCACCCCAAACGTAGACTTCTTCGCCCGTCTTCACGTCGACCACCTGCACGCTGACCGCAGAGGCCGCGAAGATGGGATCATCGGCCACGCCCGCGAGTATCGCGGCCAGAGGCGAGCCTTCGAGGGCACCCGCGAGGGTCGAGTTCGCGACGGCGGCGCCCTGGGTGCCCGGCCCCGCCTGTTCAGTCGTCGCGCCGGGGACGGGCGGGGCGGGGTCCTGCGCGAAAGCCGGCACGGCGAGCACGAGGAGCAGCGCGAGGCTCTGACGAAGGCGCATGGACGTCTCGGGAGGAGGTGCAGCGACCAGTTTGACACCGCTCCGGCCGGGGAGCGGGAGGAGGGCGAGCGCCTCTTCTGAGAAACTCTCTCTCGACGCGCGCCCGGCTGCAAGAAGTATGAACAAAAAAGCCGTGATGCGCCTCGATCGCTGATCGCATCTCGAACCCATGCATTGGCGCTGCGCCCGGGGGAGGCGGGGCGACAGGCGGCGCGCTCGAAGTCAGACACCGCGACATCCAGTTATGTTCGGTCCTACGACGGAGCCTTGATGCCCCTCTCCGTGATCGCCTCGCTACTGCTTCTCCCGGCCGCGCGTGCCGGGAGTGCGGAGAGGCCAGAGCTGCCGTTCCGCAGCCTCGCGGGGGAGGATGGCGTGCACGTTCTCTACGCGAACCCCGCGTTGATGAACTTCGACCGGGACGCCGGGTACGCGGCCTACTACGACTCCAGCGCGGGCGGTACGCTGAACGGGCTGACCTTCGCGACCACCGGTGGCGGCGTCGGAGCCGGGATAGGCTTTCGGCAGATTGGCGGTGCGAGTCCGAGCGATCAGCCCGTGGGCTGGTGGACCGTCTCGAGCGGCGCATCCTTGCGCCTCACCGACACGGTAGCGTTCGGCAGCAGCTTCAACTGGCAGCTCCCGGACGGCGGCGAGAACAACTTCGTCAGCTGGGACCTCGGTCTCGGGTGGCGCCCGGCTCCGTTCATCGGGCTCGGCGGCATCGTGCAGAACCTGGGGAGCCCCGCCCCGGAGTACGGGGTCAACACCCGCTACGGGGCGGGCGTCGCCCTCCGGCCGGCGGGCGACACCGTGACCCTCGGCGTCGACTGGATCGCCGATGCCCCCCCGGGTCGTGCCTTGAGCCAACGGCTCCAGGCGAGCGTACGGTTGAAGCCAGCGAGGGGGGTGTGGGTCCGGGTGTTCGCCGACGACGCCCTCGACGACCTCTCCGACATCAACGTGGGGGGTGCCGTCGAGGTGCGCTTCGCCGACCTCGGCGTCGGACTCACCGGCCGAGCGAACACGCAGCAGCCGGGCGGCACGCTGGGGCTCGGCGGGTACGTGCAGACAATCCCCCGAGAAGACCAGGTGATTCGCGGAAAGAGTCAGGTTGCGACGTTCGAGCTGGATGGTTCGTATCCGTACAATCCGCAGGGCGGCCTCTTCGCGGCGGCCCCCGAGGGCTACCTCACCCTGCTCCGCCGGATGCGGGACGCCGCGACCGATCCCCAGGTGCGCGGCTTGCTCATCGAAGTGGACTCGGCGCCGTTCAGCATGGCGCAGGTGGAAGAGATTCGAGCCGTGGTCAAGCTCGCACGGTCGAACGGCAAGCCCGTGATCGCCTACGTCAACGGCGAGGCATCGAACGCGGGCTACCTGCTCGCCACCGCCTGCGACAAGGTGTACCTCCACCCCGCGGGCCAGGTCGACCTCGTGGGGCTCGGCGCCGAAACCACCTATCTGCGTGGAGCTCTCGACCTCGTGGGTGTGGGCGCCCAGTACGCGAAGCGCGGGCAGTTCAAGTCGGCTCCCGAGCAGTTTACCGAGTCCCGATCCACGGATCCCTCGCGCCTTCAGATGAACGACCTGCTCGACGACCTTTCGCTGGGCCTGGTCGAAGGGATCGCCGTCGGCCGTGGAAAGTCGCCCGAGGAGGTTCGCACGCTCATCGACCGGGGACCGTACACCGGTGACGAAGCGCTCAAAAACGGTCTCGTGGACGGGCTTCTGTACCCGGATGAGCTCCGCGGCGCGCTCGACGGGGCGTTCCCCGACGGCTTCTCGCGCGACGAGGACTACGGCCGGAGTCCGGACACCTCTGGCTGGGAGCCCCAGCGTGCCGTGGCCGTCGTTGTCGTCGACGGTGTGATCGCCTCGGGCGAAAGTTCCCCGGGTGGACTCCTCGGCGGTGAGTCCACCGGAAGCGAAACGGTAGTTCAAGCCCTGGACCAGGCCCGCCGCTCCGACGCCATCAAGGCCGTGGTGCTCCGCGTGGACAGCCCAGGCGGTTCGGCCTTCGCTTCCGACGAGATCTGGCGCGCCGTGAAGCGGGTACGCGACGAGGGTAAGCCCGTCGTCGTGAGTATGGGCGGCTACGCTGCGAGCGGCGGCTACTACGTCGCAGCGGGGGCGGACGCGATCTACGCGCTTCCCGGCACGGTCACCGGCTCGATCGGCGTCTACGGCGGCAAGTACAACGCGCAGGGGCTGTTCGAGAAGCTCGACATCCACACCGAGCAGGTGGACCGCGGCCGCAACGCAGGCATGTACAGCCTCGCGCGCCCGTTCGACGATGTCGAGTTCGCCGCCCTCGACCGAATGATCTCGGAGACCTACCGGCAGTTCAAGCAGCGCGTCGAGGACGGTCGGCAGCTCTCTCCGGAGAAGGTCGAAGCCGTGGCGCAAGGCCGCGTCTGGAGCGGGCGGGACGCGAAGGAGCAAGGGCTCGTCGACGAGCACGGAGGCTTCTTTGAGGCGGTAGACCGCGCGCGCGTGCTCGCCGGAATGCGCCCCGACGCCGCCTACTCGCTCATCACCTTCGACCCCTGGTCGGGGGGCGGCGGTGACCTCGGCGCTCAGCTCATCCACCTGCGGGCGCAGGCGAACCGCGCGCTCACGCCCCGAATCGACGTTCCGGAGGAAGTACGAGGATTCTGGCGATACGCCGCGCTGCACGACGAGCACGTGTTCGCCCTGATGCCCTTTCACCTGGAGATTGAGTGACGGCAGCGGGCTGCGCGAAATGACCGGCCCCATGGCTCGGGTGCTCGTCGCCGACGATGACCGCGCCGTGCGTACCGCCCTTCAGGTGAACCTCTCGAAGGCGCGCTACGCGGTCACGCTCGTGTCGTCCGCGGAGCAGGCCCTGGAGGCGCTGCGCGCCGGGCCGTTCGACGTTCTCCTCACCGACGTGAAGATGCCCGGATTGGGCGGGCTCGAGCTCTTGAGCCAGGCGCGTACGCACTGGCCGGATGTCCGGGTGGTCGTGATGACCGGCTTCGGCTCCGTACAGGATGCGGTGAACGCCATGAAGGCTGGCGCCGCTGACTACATCATCAAGCCGGTTGAACGAGACGAGCTGCTGCTGCTGCTCGAGCGGGCGCTTCAGACGCGCGCGCTGCAGCGCGAGCTCGTGCAGCTTCGAAAGGAAGTGGAGCAGCGCTACGGCTTTTCCGAAATGGTCGGCATCTCCCCAGCGATGCGAGAAGTGTACGAAGAAGTCGCGGCGGTGGCCGACTCGTCCGCGCTGGTGTTGATCCAGGGCGAGACCGGCACCGGGAAGGAGCTGATCGCGCATGCGATTCACTACCGCAGCCGCCGCGCTTCCGCGCCGCTGGTGGCGGTAAACTGCGGGGCCCTCCCAGAGAACCTCCTCGAGAGCGAGCTGTTCGGTCACGAGCGCGGCGCGTTCACGGGCGCCGTGCGCCAGCACCCCGGCAAGTTCGAGCAGGCGGACGGCGGGACGCTGTTCCTCGACGAAATCGGTGAAGTCCCTCCGCCCGTCCAGGTGCGCCTGCTCCGCGTCCTCGAGGGCGGGAGCGTGACCCGCGTCGGAGGCGAGCACCCCATCAAGGTGGACGTGCGCGTGATCGCGGCGACCAACCGCGACCTGTGGCGCGAGGTGCAGGCGGGCAACTTCAGGGCTGACCTGTACTATAGGTTGAACGTCTTCAACGTGCGGCTTCCACGCCTTCGCGACCGCCGAGACGACATTCCCCTGCTCGTGGACCACTTTGCTCGGAAGTTCGCGGCCCGCCATGCCCGGCCGGCGCCGACGGTCTCCGCGAACGCGATGAAGGCAATCCAGGCGCATCCGTGGCCCGGCAACGTGCGTGAGCTCGAGCACTTCATGGAGCGGCTCGTCCTCCTGTCGAACGGGGGGGAGGTGAACGCCGTACGTCTTCCGGAGCCGCCCGAGGACGCGACGGTTCGAGGGACGACGCTGCAGCCGATGAACGGCGGGCTGTCCGCGATCGGGGCCGGCGGGCTGCCGGCCGCTATCGAGGAATACGAACGCGGGATGATCGCGGAGGCCCTGCGGGAGGCGGGCGGCGTCCAGGCGAAAGCCGCGCGTCGGTTGGGGATCAGCAGGAGCAACCTGAACTACCGCATTGGCCGCTTGGGCCTCACGCTCCAGGACATCCGGTTCGGCGTGGACGACAACCGCCGGTGACGCCGGCGCTCAGTTGACGTAGAGCGCTCGAAGCACATCGCAACGGGTCTCGAGCGACCCCTCGCCCACAGCGTTGATGTCGGACTGTGCGTCGCGGCACTGGTCATCGGCCGCCGGCACTTCGCGCGCCTCGAGGTCAGCCCGCACGCCGTCCCACTCGTTCTGGCAGCCCGCACTCCAATCCGCCTGCGACTCGGCGCCCAGCGTCTCCCAGGACACGCCCCAGGCCTGACGGCACTGCTCGAGGTCTCTCGCAGTGTTCGCGCAGAGCGCTACGCAGGCATCGTCGGAACAGCCCCAAAGGACGCTCACGACGCAGAGAAGAAGGGTGGCCAAGGACGGAGTTGAACCGCCGACACGGGGATTTTCAATCCCCTGCTCTACCAACTGAGCTACTTGGCCCTTCAAGCCGCTCGACGACACGCGCGCCTCGCGGAACCCATACCCGTTATGGCGCTCGGCCGGTCGCGTCAAGCCCGACGCGGGGCTGTTCGTGCGCGGGCGCTCACATCCCCGGGTCGAGTCGGATCTGAACGTCCCCGACGACGCGCGCCTGGCAGCCGAGCCGCTGGTCCGGCGCGTCAAGAAACGGGAGCTCAACGTCCTCGACCGGAGAGAGACTCCCGGAAAGCACGCGAACCCTGCAGGAGTTGCAAGCGGCAAAGCCACCGCACGCCGTCTCCATCGGGAGTCCGTGTGCGTCGCATACCTCAAGCAGCGTCGCGTCAAGGACGGCTTCTACCACCTGCCCGAGGTCAACCAGTTCAACGCGCGGCACGCCCACTCCCCGCTCCGGCCGGCCAACCGGGCGCATCCCTCAGACGTCGAAGCTGGACCCGCAGCCGCACTGGCGCTTCACGTTTGGGTTCTTGATCTGGAAGCCGGCCCCGATCAGGGTGTCGGAGTAGTCGATCGAGGAGCCGCGGAGGTACTCGATGTGGAGCGGGTTCATGAAGACCCGCACACCGTCAAACTCGAACACTTCGTCGTCCGACTGCGCGCCTTCCTCGAACTCGAGGAGGTACGAGTACCCGGAGCAGCCGCCGCCCTGCAGGCCGTAGCGGAGGCCGAAGCCGGGCATCTCGTTTTCGGCGCAGAGACGCTTGATGTGCGTCACCGCGGCTTCGGTGAGCG
>CAXNIN010000042.1:0-18403 GCA_964202365.1 Myxococcota bacterium
GCGCGGCCACAGAACGACTTCGTACCGGACGATCGCGTTCTGTGGCCGCACTGCGCGCGCCTGGGGCCGCCTCCGCCCGTCTCGGCTTGCCCTCGGCCCCCCGGGGACGGGAGGTGGAACGCCGCTGGGCGCCCCCCCCGTCAGCTCACTTCATACCGAAACCGGCTTTGGGCCACCCGAAAGCGGTCGCCGGGGCGCAGCGGCCGGCCGGCGCTCACGTTCTGCTCGTTCACCTTCACGGGCACCCAGAGCACGAGCGACTCGAGCACGTGGTGTTTGCCGTCCCAAATCACCTGCGCCACGTCGCCCCAGACGTACCAGCCGCGCGGCCGAATGAGCGCGGAGCCGGAGCCGAAGGTGATTTTATGGTCTTCCGGGCACCAGAACCGCGAAGGGTCGCGATCGAGCACGATGCGCGCGTCCTCGATGAGGTTGTGTTGGTCCTGGATGGCGCGGAGGGCGTCTTTGGAGAGCAGGAAGGTGTGCGCGGGGGCGAGGTCCTGGCGGGGGGACCATACGGGCATGTACTTGACGGCGCGGCCCTTGTAGAAGAGGTCGCGGCGCTCGTCGGTGAGAAAGACGAGCGTGAACTTCCCGACTCGAACCTCGTCTCCCGACTCGAGCTTCCGCGGCGCGACGAGCGGCCGCTCGTTGACGAGCGTGCCGTTGCCGGAAGCGTTGTCCTCGACGGTTACACCCCGCGCGTCCACCACGAGCCGCGCGTGCTGGCGGCTGACGGATTCGTTGGGGAGCTGCAGGCCGGCGTCCTTGTCGCGCCCAACCACGATCTCGCCGGGCGTGAGCTCGAACACCTGGTTGCGTTGGGTTCCGATGTTCACGAGGAGGCGTGGCACGGCGTTTCCGTCAAAACCGAATCTTGTACGCGTTGCCGGTCTTGCCCTTCTTCTTCCCCTCGTTCTCGACCTTGGCCTTCTCGAGCCACTCGCGGAACGTGGTGTTGTCGGGCTCGAACGAGAGCGCGAAGTTGATTTGCATCACGGCGCCGTTGAAGTCGGCGTCGTTGAAGCACTGGAGGGCCATCTTCCAGTACTTCTCGCCCTTGGGGGTGCGGGCGGCCTTCGTGGGGTCGTTCTTGGCGGCGGCGTCGGCCTCGGCGGCCTTGCGGGCGGCGTCGTCCATGCGGAGGGCGCCGGAGCGGCGCTCGGCGTCGTACCGGGCGCGGGCGTCCGGGTCGCGGAGCGTGCGGTAGGCGTCGTTGACCGCCTTGAACACGTCGTTCGCCTGCGTGCGGAACTCGGGCGTGGCGCCCGCGGCGTGGCGGTCCGGGTGGAGACGCCGGCTCTCGCCGCGGAAGGCGGCGTCGATGTCCTGCTGCGGACACGCGGGTGCGACGCCGAGGAGCTGGTAGTAATCGAGCTCGGGCAACAGCTCGTGGAGGGTCTCGATCTCGATGCGGGGGCGGAGGCGCGGGTCCATACGCGAGAGTGTAGCCGAGCGCTGGCCGTGTGGGTTGGGCCGGCGGGGATATCGGCGTTCGACGCACGACGCGCCCGTGGTTGCCCCGGACGGAGGCGCCCATTCGTTCGCGCCCGGAGCCGAACGCCCATGTCCTCGATCGCGCTGCTCTTCCAGTCCGCCGGGATCTTCGGCTGGCTCCAGCTCGGCCTGATGTTCCTGGGCGGCCTCTGGGCCCTCGTGTGCGCGGTGCTCCTCGCGATGCGGTGGCGCGTGCCGCCGATTGTGGCGGTGGCGCCGCTCCTGCTCGTGCCCGCGCTGCTCTGCGGCGGCGCGAGCTGGTCGGAGGCGGCGGTCGCCGATGCGCTGGTCAACGCCAATCCCAGCATGCGCGCCATGCTCCTCGCGGCCGGCACGTCGGAGATCGTTGCCCAGGGCCTCCTCGCGTCCCTCGTGGTGCCCGTCGCCGCGCTCCTCGCCGCCGGCGGCCTCGCGGCCGGCGTCCGCGCCCCGCGCACCTGGGGGAGCCCCGCCGCGGTGTTCGCCATCGCCGGGTGAGGCGCGCGTTCGGCGGCGGCGCGTACGCGGCCCCGGGTCAGAACCCGATGTCGTCGAACCGCGCCTGCTTCACCTCTTCCGTCGTGAGCGCCGTGCGCTGCTCGATGCGGATGGACTGCTCCTTGCCGAGCTTGTCGTCGACGGCGCGCACGTGGACGATGCCGTCGGCGTCGATCTCGAACGTGATGCGGATGCGGATCTGGCCGCGCTCGAGCGGCGGCAGACCGTCGAGCACGAACTCGCCGAGCAGCTCGTTCTCGGCGGCGACGCGGCTCTCGCCCTGGAACACGGCGACGCGCACCTCGGTCTGGCTGTCGTGCGCCGTGAAGAACACCTTCGACGACTCCGTGGGCACGCTCGTGTTGCGCGGGATGAGCACCTCGCAGTAGCCCCCGAGGGTGCGCACCGACAGCGACTGCGGTGTCACGTCGAGCAGCACGGCGCTCGCGACGGGGGCCGTAGCCGTGAGCGTGTGCGCCTGAATCGCGGCGCCCACCGCCACCACCTCGTCCGGGTTGATGCGAACGTTCGGGTCCTTCCCGAAATACTGGCGTACCGCATCCCGAATCATCGGAACCTTCGTCATCCCGCCCACGCAGAGCACGTGATCGATCTGGCGCGCGTTCATCCCCGCCATCCGCAGCGCCTCGTCGACCACCACGAACGACTTCTGCACCAGCGGCATCACCCACGCCGCGTACTGGTAACGATCTACCCGCGTACGAAGCTCGAAATCGTGACCGTCGGTGGTGCGGTAGAGCGCGGGGATGTGCACGTCCACCTCCTCCGCGTCCGTCAGCGCGATCTTCGCCTGCTCCGCGGCGTCGCGCAGCTTCAGCCGCACCGTGCGGTTGTCGTGGAGCGAGAGCCCGACCTGCCGCTCGAACTGCGCCAGGAATTGCTCGGCCGCCAACGCGTCGAAGTCGTCGCCGCCAAGGAACGTGTCGCCGCTCGTGGCGATCACCTCGAAGAAGTCGTCGTCGATGCGGAGCACCGACACGTCGAACGTGCCGCCGCCCAGGTCGTACACCGCCACGTGCTGGCGTTTGTTCTGCTGAAAGCCGTACGCCAACGCCGCCGCGGTGGGCTCGTTCACGATGCGCAGGCACTCCAACCCCGCGATGGTGGCGGCGTCGCGCGTGGCCTGGCGCTGGTTGTCGTTGAAGTACGCGGGCACCGTGATCACGGCCTTGTCGACGGTCTCGCCGGTGGCCGCCTCCGCGATCTTCTTCATGTGCACGAGCACGTGCGCGCTCACCTCCTGAGGGCTGTACAAACGACCGTGCACACGGATGCGCACATCACCACTATCTCCCTCCGTGATGCCGAATGCGGCGAGCGCCTTCATGCGCTGCACCTCCATCGAGCTGTATCGCCTGCCGATGAGGCGCTTCGCCGACATCACCGTGCTCTCCGGCGCGTACAGGAGCTGCTTGCGGGCGCGGTGGCCCACCGCCACCGTGCGGGCGTGCCCGAAGGCCACCACCGAGGGCTGCGTGCGGCGCCCCTCGACGTCCGCGAAGACAATGGGCACCCCGTCGCGCACCATCGCGACACACGAGTTCGAGGTTCCGAGATCGATGCCGACGGCTGCGCCCATGGGTTCTCCGCGGGGCGAGTCTACCGCGGGGGGCGGCGGAGCGGGGGGTTTCCCCTCTCGGTGGCGGGGGGCGGACGGCAAGCCGAGACGGGCGGGGGGCGAAGAGGAGCGCCGGCACGGTCGACGCGGGCGTGGGCGGCGGCGCGGTCGACTCCGCCACGCGGCCACGGAACGCTTTCGTGCGGGACGATCGCGTTCTGTGGCCGCGACACGCTTGTAGAACGCCCCCGCGCAACTCCCCGCGATGGAGCCTACACTTCCGAGGTGTCCGACCCACAGCCGCGCGCCGCCCCTCCGCACCCGCGCGACCCGCGCGTGCTCAGGGTGTCCGTCGCGCGCGACATCGCGCACCTCTACGCCGCGTACGCCCGCCGCTTCGGCTGGGATGTGCACACCCGCGGCGAGGAACCGGGCGCGGGGAGCGCGCTCACCGTCACCACGATTCCGTGCCGCGCGTCGAGCTGCGGGACACCGGGCGTCGTGCGGCTCGAGCTGCGGAGGCGGAGCGACATCCCGCCCGGCGTCCTCCGCCACGAGCAACTGTTCTGGCATCCCGATGAACTTCCCGCGGTTCTCCACGGCGCTGTCTCGGCCTGCCGTCGGTCCACGGGCACCGGGAGGGGGGACAATCCCCTGTTTCTAAGTCTTGAACGTAGGGGTTCCGCCTCTTGGCCGCGGGGGGCGGGATCGGGGCTTCCGCCGAAGAGCAGGAGGAGGTGGGCGCGCAGGGGCGAAGCCGTGCCTCTTGCCGTCCCCTCGCTGAAACGTCCGGACAGCGGCGACGCTACAGCAGCGCGTTCAAGCAGGAAGCCGTTCGCCTCGTGGTGGAGCAGGGCGTCCCGGCACCACGGTCGCGCGGGACCTGGGCGTGGACCGCACCGTCCTCCGGTCCTGGATCGAGAAGGCCGTCGCCGGCGAGCGCATCGGCACGCCCGCCATTCCGCGGGTGAAGCCCGATGTCGAGCAGGAGGACCGCTCGGGCAAGGTCCGTGCGCCAGGGCCACCGTAGTCCGGGGGGCTCGCCGAGCCCACACCCGATCGGCGCGCCAGGGCCACCGCGCACGCGCCGGATCGGTCACCCGCGCCGCACGTCGTCCAGGAACGTCTCGACGGTGCGGAGCCGGTCTACCTCGCGCGAGGTGTCGCGCACGTCGACGGCGAGGCGGGCGTGCACGCGAAGGGTGCGCGTGGCGTCGGTGCAGCCGCAGGCTTCGGCGGCTTCGAGGAGCTCGAGGAGCACGCCCGCGCGCGGCCCGAGCTCGCCCGCCGGCGCGAACAGCGCGTCGAACGCGGCGTTCAGCGGTTCGACGAGCGCTGGGTCGCGGTACGCGGCGGCCTGGATGGCGCCGTCCTCGGGGTCTTGCGCGAGCAGGGCCACGATCAGGGCGGCCACGCGCGGGTCGGGCGGCTCGTCGGGGCCGCGCGCGCGCATCGCGAGGGCGTCGAGCGCCGCGAGCCCGCGCTCGGTTCCGGCGTAGGCGAGCAGCGGCTCGACCACCGCGGGGCCGCGGAGCCCGAGCGCCCACGACACGCGGGCCTGGACGCCGGAGTCGGGCGGCGATGCGGCGAACGCGTCGAGGAGGATGGCGTCGGCCTCGTGGCCGGGCCACGTCGCGAGGAGGAGCGCGGCGTTGAGGGCCGCGTTCTCAGCCGGAACGTCGGGGGACGCGTCGTCGGTGCCGTGCGCGGCGGGGTCGAGCAACAACGCTCGGAGCGGCCCGAGGGCGGCGCGGCCGAGCGCGCGCACCTCGCGCTCGAGGGTGTCGGGGAGACGGGCGTGGCGGGCGAGGTGGGCGATGGGGTCTTTGCGGGCCATGGCACGCTCTAGCCGACCAGTCGGGGTGGAGTCGAGAGGACGCGCGCCCGCTCTCGAGCCGCGCGCCCGCGAGCCGCGTCCGCGGATGCCGCGTGAGCCGCTTGGCGCGCCTCGAGCGGAGCCGCGCAGCTCACGAACGTCCACGGCCGGGTCGTTGTCGAGGTGCGGGGCGTACGGCCCCGAGCCCACGGGCGGGCCCGCCTACGGGAGCGAGCGGGTGTCGGGGGCGGGCGGGACGATGCCGAGGAGGAGGGGGAGTCCGAACATCCCCGGAGTGTAGCGCCCTCCGGCCGTTCGCCGGAGAACGACCTGCGTGGGACGCGCGCCGCGTCGCGGGTGAGTAGGATGCGCCACCTCCCCGCGAGCACCCATGCGTCTCCTCTTCCTCCTCCTCCTCGCCGCGTGTGTCCCCACCAAGCGGGACCCCGTCGACACCGGCGCGGACCTCGACAGCGGCGCCGACACGGACACGCCGGTGGACACCGACACCGGCGGCGACACCGACACCGCTCCGCAGCTCGACGGCATGACCGTGACCTGGGACCCCATGGACGGCGACACCCTCTCGCTCACGACGCGGCAGACGGTGCGTTTCACGGTCGTGGCCCACTACGACGACCTCACCTCGGTCGACGTGACCGCGGGCGCCACCTTCGCCTCCTCCGACGAGGGCGTGCTGAAGTTCTACACCCCGGGCGTCGGCCAGCCGCTCGACGGCGGCGCCGTCGACATCGTCGTGACCCCCAACCTCCGCGAGGGCGAGGACCGGCTCGTCCTCCCGGTGACCGTGACGGTGATCGCCGCTGTCCCCGGGGACTTCTCCCTCAACGAGATCCTCGCCGACCCCGCGAGCACGGCGGACGCGAACGGGGACAGCGTCTTCGATGCGGTGGAGGACGAGTTCCTGGAGATCACCAACGCCTCCGACGTGACGGTGGACATGTCCGGCGTGAGCATCTGGGACGAGGCCCTGCTCGTCCCCCGCCACACCTTCCCCGAGGGCACCCGGCTCCGCGCCGGCGAGGCCCTCGTCGTGTTCGGCGGCGGGGACACGTCCGCGCTGTCTGCGCCCTTCGTCACCTTCTCGGCGGCCGCCAACGACGACGTCGGCCTGCGCTACGGGCTCGCCCTGAACAACGAGGGGGACCGCCCCTCGCTCCGCTCGCCCGCGGGCGACGAGCTCGCGACCGCCCCCTACGGCGACGCCGGCGGCGCCGACGCGATCGACGACGCCTCGCTCGTGCTCTCCCCCGAGGTCTTCGGCGCCGACTACACCCACCACCGCTACGTGCCCGGCTCCATCGGCGATCAGAGCCCCGGCACCTTCGCGGACGGGAGCCCCTTCCCCGGCCCGGACGGACGCTACTAAGAAGCTGGTTCGAAGGTACGAATTCCCCTCCTCCGCCCCGGGCGCGGTGTACAGCTTCGCCGGACGCTGGACCTCGCGCCCGCGCCGGCCGCCCTCGAGCTCACCGCGCTCGACCCCATCTTCTCCATGATCGTCTTCGACTGGGGCGGCACCGCCGTCCTCGACCGCCGCTCGGACGCGCGCGCGCTCGGCGCCGCCATGGACAGCCTCCTCCGCGCGGGCGCCCGCCTCGCCGTCGTCACCGGGACACGCTTCTCCCACGTCGATGCGGGGCTCGCCGGCATGGAGGCTGTACCCGGCGACGCTCGCGCAGCGCGGCGGAAACGCGAGCTCCGTTCCCCCGAGCACCTGTACGCTTCGGGCGCGCTTGCCCGCCCGCTCGCCGAGGGCCGCCTGCCCGAGGAGCGAGCACTCCTCCGCGGAGCCCGGCCCTGCGTACACCCCGCGCGCCGCGCTCACGTCGTCTGCCGTGAAGCGCACGAGCGCGCGCGATCCGATCGCCTCCGCCCAGGCGGCTGCGCGCGTCACGGCCAGCGCGAGTCCGCGCGGGCTCACGTCGGCAGTGGCCGCCCAGCCTTCTGCCCCGTCCACGATCGCGGTCACGAGCGCCCCCTCGGCGGTGGACGCCGACGCGGGCTCGGCCACGCCGCGGCGGACGGACCAGCGGCGGGTGCGGGTGCGGGACCAGCGGACGGTCCAGAGATCCACGCCGGCGCGGGTCGCTTCGAGGGTGCGGGTGAGGTGGTCGAGCATCGAGCGCACGCAACCGGGCGGGTTCGAGCACTCCCGGGTCCTACGAGCGCAGCATGCCGACACGCTGGTCGTCCACCGTGTCTGCGTGGGGTAAGCACCGCGAGAACCACCGGACACCCATGAGCCGCAGCCTCCTCGCCGTCCTCGCCCTGCCCTTCCTCACCGCCTGCCCCGGGGAGGAGACAAAGCCTGTCGTCGAGGACCCGGGTGCGCTCGTGGACGTGTCGATGATGTCTACCGTGGGCGTGCTGCTCGACGAGGTCCCGGCGGCCGACCGCGACCGGGCAGCGGAGCAGCTGCTTGCGCGCGGGGCCGCGGCGTGGGAGGCCGCCGCGCGGCGCCAGCTGACGGCGTCGCTCTACCGGCTCGTGTACCGCAACTACTACTACTACGACGGCCGCGGCCAGCTGCCCCTGCCGCCCGCGGAACAGTGGTCCATTGCCGTCGGCACGCCCTCGCGGCGCACCGTCGACGGGCACGACGTGGTGGCCGTGGACTACACCTTCACGAGCACGCTGCTCACGGGCGCGGAGCAGCCCGCGCTCGCGGAGCCCGCGCTCACCGAGCCGGGCGGCGTGTGGGAGGAGCCGTTCGTGCTGCCCGTGGACCCCGAGAATCTCCTCGAGCGCACCGGCTTTGCGTGCATGAACGAGAGCGACTTTCCCCCGAACAGCGTCGACACCGAGAACGCGCTCTCGTTCTTCGACGACACCTGCGAGGCGTTGAGCGACTGTCACGTGACCCGCCCCGAGGCGATCTCCTGCGTCGATGCGCTGCTGGTGAACGTCGGCACGGTGCGCACCGCCATGCGCTACGAGCGGCTCGCGTGGGACGCCGCGCGCGCGGACGCGGTGCGCGTGGGCACGCAGGTCCCCGGTGGCGCCCAGCTCAAGGCGCTGGAGGAGGGCGTCGCCGACAACCGCGTGATCTACCGGTACTTCCCCGCGGACAGCTGCGCGATCTCCGAGGGCTGCGTCGGCGCGGCCGGCTGGCGGCGCCTGCTCCAGTTCACCGCCACGGTGCAGAACCTCGGCGCGGAGGACGCCGCGATCGGCGACGTCAGCGACGGGAGCCCGCCGGTCGAGAACAACATGGTGAGCTTCAGCGAGTGCCACGAGCACATGCACTTCAACCACTACGGGAACTTCACCTTCGGCACCGGGGAGATGGCGCTCGGGAGCAAGCGGGCCTTCTGCCTCGAGAGCACGGCCCGGTACTTCAACAACGAGGACACCCCGCTCGTACACCCCTACGGCTGCGACTACCAGGGCACGGCGGCGGGCTGGGGCGACGACTACATCGCGGGGCTGGACTGCCAGTGGGTGGACGTGACGCCCGTGACGTCCGGTACGGACGTGACCGCGCCGCTCACCTTCC
This sequence comes from Myxococcota bacterium, assembly GCA_964202365.1. Classification (GTDB taxonomy): domain Bacteria; phylum Myxococcota_A; class UBA796; order UBA796; family SXON01; genus CAJBVW01. Next base: position 8,890 of record CAXNIN010000042.1, read on the forward strand.
ACGTGAACCCCGACGCGTTCTTGTGCGAGGGCGAGGTCCTGCGCGACGCCGACGGCAACATGCTCTTCGAGGAGACCACGTTCCTGACCGAGGCCGGCGAGCCCGAGAGCGCGATCGCCTGCGACGAGTTCGAGAATTGGGACGCGGACAACGTGGCCACCGCGGACGTCACGGTGCCGGCGGACGGCGGCATGGTGACGGCGGCGTGCGAGCGGGGGAGCATGGGCGCGACCCGCAACTGCGGCTGGCGTGAGCAGGACGAGGACATCGCCTGCACGCAGGGCGAGGAGGTCGTCGCGACGTGCACGAACGAGGCCTCGACCTCGCAGGCCGTGCGGGCATGCGAGTACAGCCAGGCGCTCGGGACTGCCGTGGCCTGCGTCCACAACGACGCGCTGGGCACGCTCACCCTCGCCTCGGGCGAGAGCGCGGAGCTCCGGCTGACCTGTCCCTCCGCGCGTGACGAGGTGGAGTCCGGCGGCGCCTGGGCGCTCTACGTGAACGCCGCGGTGGACGGTGACGCGGTCGGCACGGTGCGCTGCGTCACGGCGGACGAATGACGCGCCGCGCGCTCTGTTGCGACCGCCCCCCCGCCCGCTTCCTGGCCGGCCTCCGCGGGTGAGCCCCCCTCCGCGGGGGCGCCGTCCCGTCGGGGCGCGCCTACAGGGTGACCGGAGCCCGAAAATGGGCTTTCTCCATACCTCGCGCACAGCTCCGCCCCCGGTCCCGCGTATTCACGCCTTCCGGTCGTCGCCCACGGCGTCGAGCCCAGGCGGGCCCGTGGCGCGGCGAAGGCCGTCGAGGATGCGCCGAGTGGCCGGCAGGTTCACCACCACGCAGCGGAGCGTAAGTGGGCGCCGCCACAGCCGGGGCACGCGAAGCCATCTACCCGGAACACCCGCTCCAACAGGTCGCTCCAGCTCGGGCGCTCGCCCGCGAGCCGCATGCGTCGGGCGCGCTTGCCCGCCCGCTCGCCGATGGCCGCCTGCCCGAGGAGCGAGGCCTGTTGGATCACGGCCTGGGCCTCGTCGGCGTCGTCGTCACCCTCGGTCAACTGTCGCCGACGCTGACCCCGAGCTCGGGGAGGAGCCGGGTTGCGACGCCCTCCTACTCAGGTCGTTGGTCAGCCGTCGCAGGTGACAGGCGCCGACACGCCACAGCCAACACCCGCCGGTTCGCCGCGCATCCGGGCGTCCATCCAGCCGATCTGGTCCTGGAGGCTCATCAGGGGCGCCTCGCCGTGCTCAAGGCCTGCGCACTCGATGTGTTCCAGGGTGTACCCCTCGTCGCAGAGTCCCGGGATGGCGGCGCGTACGGGCGCGGAGGGCACGAGGATGTCGGACTCTGCGGTGATGAGGAGCACGGGCGCGGTGCCGACGTACGGCACGCTTGGAGAGGGGAGCGAGGACTGCTCGAGGAAGCAGGTCCACGGCTCGAAGGGCTCGCCCGCGACCACGGCCGCGATGAAGTCGGGTGTGTAGATGGCGTCGACCGAGGGGGCGGCCTCGAGCGTGGGGTAGGTCGTGCAGGAGGTGGCGGCCTCTGTGGGGAGGGTCGCGGCGATCCCGGGCTGCAGCACCTCATCCAGGCCGTCGTAGCCGTACCACGCGGCGTGGAAGTGCAGGATGAGGGCGCTGGCACGGGTGGCGGGCGAGAGGCTGTCCATGCCGGCCTCGAGCTGCCCGAGGATGTCCACCGGCGGGACTGCGGCGATGACGCCGACGGGTGTGTAATCAGGCGCGTAGATGGGCGCATAGCGGTCGGAGTGGAGCGCCGCGAAGCCGCCCTCGGACCAGCCCCAATAGACGATCTTGTCGCGATCGATGCGGGCGTCGACGGTCGAGGTGGGGAGCCAGGCGTCGACCGCGCGCAGCGCGTCGAGGGAGGCGAGGGCGCTTGGTTCGCCGACGATCCAGGGGTGCGGGTCGGAGGAGGGCGCGCCGCCGCCGACGAGGCCGAGGTAGTCGGGCGCGACGGTCACGTAGCCGCGGGCCGCGGACACAATCGCGGGGGCGAGGCCCTCGACGGCGTTGATCGAGGGGGCGCACGCGTCCTCGAAGCCGGCGGTGGGGTGGTGCCAGAGCACGGTGCCGACGGCGGCCTCGGCGCCGAGGACAGGCACCGCGACGATCGCGGTGGCCTCGACGGGCTGGCCGCGGTCCTGGGTGGTGTACCGAATGCGCCAGGTGCTGACGCCGTAGGACGTCGGGGTGAGCCAGCCGAGCCCGTTCGCGGTCAGCCAGATGTCGAGCTGCCACGACGCGTAGGACCACTCGGCGACGTTGGTGGCCGCGAGGACGGTCGGCGCGTCGGTGAGCCAGGTGTGGTCGAGCTCGCAGGCGGCGGGGACGTCGGTGTCCGAGGTGTCGGTGTCGGCGCTGTCGGTGTCCGCGGCGGTGTCGGAGTCGGCCTTGTCGTCGGGGGCGGGGGCGGCGCAGGCGAGGAGCAGCAACATGCGGGCTTCATAGCCTGTGCGCGGGCGGGCGCCCGTGCCCCGCGGCCCTCGACCCGAGCGGAGCAGGGCGACACCCTACTCCCAGACCGTCTCCCCGATCCGGATGCGGTCCACCCACATCCCCTCGCAGGCACCCGGCCCGGTGTCCGTGCGGACGGTGGAGGAGGGCGCGAGCTCATTGGGGCCTGCGTCCTGGATGGTGACGAGGAAGCCCTCCAACGCGACGAGGTCTCCCTTTCGGGCCCAACACAAGGCCCGCGCGATGTGTGGCTTGCGCTCGGCCAGGATGGTGTGGACGTTGCCGACGTGGGGGGTGATGTAGTCGCGCTCCTCTTGCGTCACCTGGGTGGACGGGCGCCAGAAGAGGAGATGATGATCCTGGCAGATATCGTAGGTGTCGGTCAGCCGCGCCACCTGATCGCCCAAGGCGACGCCAAGGTCGACGGATAGGAAAGATGAAACGCTCCTCCCCTCCTCGCACCTGCCCCTCCCGCCGTCAACTGCGCGCTCGGGCCGTTCGGGGCGAGGCTACACGTGCGACGGTCCCAGCCGGTCGAGCGCCTCGGCGGCTTCGGCCACCGCGGCGGGAGGGGCTCCCGGCCCGCGGCGGACCGTCACCGCGCGCGGCAGAGCGCCAGGGCCGGAGCATCCTCGCCGAGCGTCCCCTCCGCTTTGGGTGGGGGGAGGTGGGGCAGCGCGGCGGCGCAGTCGCCCCGGCCAGCGGCCAACCGGGCGGCTCGCCTGCCTCGACGCGCGGACCGGCGAACTCCGTTGGGACGCGACGCTGCCCGACGAACACGCGGCCGAATCGGTCGTCGCGGACGAGGGCGTCGTCTACGTCCAGGCGTTCACGCAGCTCTACGCGCTCGACGCGGCGGACGGAAGCCACCGGTTCACGATCGGTCGCTGACCCACCGCCGCTGTCTCGGCCTGCCGTCGGTCCACCGCCGCCGGGAGGGGGGACCCCGGAGACGATCCTCTATGGAACGGTGAAGTTGAGGCGGAGCCAGGCCTCGCCGAGGTCGCGGCAGTTCGTCGACCACCAGATCCAGCTCGCGCCGAGGTCGTAGAAGGGCTGCGGCGTGGAGCCCCACGGCGAGGTGTCGGCGCAGACCTCCGGGATGTGCCAGCCCGAATCGTCGAAGGCGGGATCGGTCCAGCCGCTCGGCGGGAGCGCGTCGGTCATCGTCCAGTCGGTCGGGCCGCTGACGAAGCGGACGACGCCCTCGACCCGGACCACGGCGATGACGCCGGCGATGGTGAGGCCGGTGTCGCGCGCGTAGAGCGAGAGCGCGTGGTCGCCGCACTCCATCTCCCACTCGAAGGTGTCGAACTGGTTCCACACGCTCTGGTTCGGGCCGGCGAACTCGACGCCGTCGATCCAGCCCTGCCAGGAGTCGTCGGCGGTGAGGAAGAGCTCGACGGTCTGCGTGAAGCCGTCGCAGGGGTCGTCGCCGTTGCCGAGGTGGGTGGCGCCGGTCGCGGGGGTGTCGGCGTCGTCGGAGCGGATCTCGAGCGAGGCCTCGTCGCCGCCACCGGCGGAGGGGGTGTAGCGGACGACCAGCTCGGTGGACGCGCCCGGCTCGAGGACCGCGGGCGTGGACGCGAACGCGCCGGGATCGACGACGGTGAGGTCGGCGTCGGTCGCGACGTAGGTCCAGGAGTCGATCGTGAGGGGCCCGGACCCCACGTTGGCGACGGTCACGACGGTCGTGGCGCTGTCTCCCACGGTCAGCGTCCCGAAGTCGTACAGCGACGGGGTGACCCGGATGTCGCCGCCCGGCACCGTGCCGGAGAGGGGCACCTCGACCCGGGGGCTCGCGGGGTCGTTCGAGTCGACGAAGAGCGTGTCCGCGAGCGGCAGGCCGGCCGTGGGCGCCCAGGTGAGCACCGTCTCGACGGCGCTCCCGGCCGGCACGACCGGGCTCGAGAGCGCGGTCCAGGTGATCTCCGTGCTACCGCCGCCGAGGCTCAGCTCCTCGATGCGGAGCGCGCCGTCGCCGACGTTCTCGATGGCGACAACGACGGAAGCGGTGGCGCCGTCAGCCACCTCGCCGAACGCGACCGACTCGGGGCTCACGACGATCGCGGGGACGGCGGCGGCGGCGGTGTCGCCCTCGGGGGCTGACTTCGTGGCGACCAGCTCGTTCTCGGAGCAGGCGAGGAGGAGCAAGGCAAACATTCGGGGAGGATACCCCGAAACGCGACGGATGGGAGAGATGAAACGCTCCTCCCCTCCGCGCACCTGCCCCTCCCGCCGTCAACTGCGCGTTCGGGGCGAGGCTACACGTTCGACGGTCCCAGGCGGTCGAGCGCCTCGGCGGCTTCCGCCACCGCGTCGGGAGGGGCTCCCGGCCCGCGGCGGACCGTCACCGCGCGCGGCAGAGCGCCCGGGCCGGAGCATCCTCGCCGAGCGTCCCCTCCGCCTCGAGCACGAGGAGGTGGGGCAGCGCGGCGGCGCAGTCGCCCCGGCCAGCGGCCAACCGGGCGGCGAGGCGGTGGAGCTCGTCGGCGCGGGTGACGTCGGGCAGGGTGAGGGCGAGCTTGGCTTCGGCGAGGGCATCGGCCTCGCGCCCCCCGGAATGGCATGTCGCCCCGTCCGTACGACGGTGCGCATCGGTCACTCACGGCGAGGCGGGCAGTCGCGACAACGGGAGCACGCAGACGAATAGGAAAAATGACCGGCTCCTCCCCTCATCCGCGCACCTGCCCCTCCCGCCGTCCACTGCGCGCTCGGGCCGTTCGGGGTGAGTCGCGCGGCGGAGCCCGTCGAGGATGCGTCGCGTGGCCGGCGGGTTCACCACGACGCAGCGGAGCGCGAGGGCGCCGCCGCAGCCGGGGCACGCGAAGCCGTCCACGCGGAACACCCCCTCCAAGAGGTCGTGCCAGCTCGGGCGCTCGCCCGCGAGCCGCATACGGGGATGCCGCGTGAGGCGCTTCGCGCGACGCGCTCACGCATGAGCCCTGCGCCCGGCGCGACGCGAAAAAGAGCGCAGCGTCTCCACTCCGTTCGCATGCGCGAGCGATCGCGCCGGAGCGTGGGAGCGGTTGGGGTTCCGGCGATTGGTCAGGGGCATCAGACCAACGCTCCTGAGGACCGCCACGGAAGTCATGCCGGCAAAGAGGCAGGAGCCGCGTAGCATCCAGTCAACCACGTCGGCGGGCATCTTGCGACGAAGGTTGCGACGAGCGCGGACGCGAGAGGCGACGGGGAGGGGTCGACACTCGCCCCTAGCACCGCCTCATGACTCACCGGGGACAAGGCTGGCGGGCCCCGCGCGGGCCCCGCGCACGCCATCGCGCATGCCGCATCGTGGCGCGCGCGGACGTGCGCCATGCAACAATCCGCGCGCACGAGGCTCCCATGCAGCGCATCCACATCCGCTTCCTTCGCTTCTCGGCCTTCTACAGCCCCCTCCTGACCACCATCGGCGCCGGGTACCTGCGCGAAGAGGGTCTCGATGCCACCTACGACATCGCGACGCCTGGACGCACCATCGCAGACGGCATCGCAGACGGGACGGTGCAGGTGGGACAGTCTGCCGTCGCCGTCAGCTTCGCGCCCTGGGAGCGCGGTGAGGCGCTGCCGTACAAGCACTTCGCGCTGCTGAACAACCGGGACGGCTTCTTCCTCGCCGGGAAAAACCTGCCGCAGCCGTTCGACTGGCGCTCGCTCATCGGGCGGCCGGTGATCGTGGACCACTTCTTCCAGCCCCACGCCATGTTCCGGGACGCGCTGCGCCAGCAGGGGATCGACCCCGACCAGGTGCCCGTCATCGACGCCGGCGACGTGCAGGCCATCGAGCGCGCGTACCGCGAAGGCCGGGCCGACGTGGTCCACATGCAGGGGCCTGCCCCGCAGCAGCTCGAAGCCGACGGGCTCGGCCAGGTGGTGGCCTCGGTCGGCGCGGCCGTCGGCCCCGTCGTGTTCAGCACCCTCTGCGCCAGCCCCGCATGGCTCGGCACCGACATGGCGCGGTCGTTCCTACGCGCGTACCGAAAGGGCCGCGCACACGCCCAGGCGGCAGCGCCGGACGACGCGGCCGCGATCCTCGCCCCGTTCCTGCCCGACGTGGACCGCGCCGTGCTCGCCCGCACCGTGACTGAGTACCAGCAGCTCGGCTGTTGGACCGGCGACATCGCCATCACCCGGGAGCTGTACGACCGCACCGCGGCGCTGTTCGTACGCAACGGAGACATCCAGCGGGCGGCCCCCTACGAGGCGGTGGTCGAAGCGCTGCCAGACGCGCGCTGAAGCCGGCAGCCGGGGCACGCGAAGCCGTCCAACATGCAGGTCAAGCTCCTGCGCGCGCTGCAGGAGCGCAAGGTCGAGCGCGTGGGCGGCATCCGCGCCACCGCGGTGGACGTGGGCGTGATCGCCGCCACAACCGTCGACCTCGCCGCCGCCGTGGCCGCGCGCCGCGGACCCGGACGGCGTGGGCCTCAAGGAGCTCGTGCGCGTGCACACTTCGAAGCTCGAGCGCGCTCTCATCCTCCGCTCCCTGGAGCAGGAGGGCGGGAACGTCACGCGCGCGGCCCGACGGCTGGAGATCAGCCGGAAGAGCCTCCAGCTCACGATGAAGGATTACGGGCCGCGGGAAGAGCCGGAGGAAGCACGGGTGAGAACGGGGTGGCACTTGCGGTGGCGCGCGTGTACGCGTAGGGCGGCTCCCCGCCCCCGAGGTCGCGATGTTCGTTCGCCCGCTCCCCTTCCCCCTCCTGTGCGCGCTCCTGCTCGGCGCGTGCGGGGACGGCCCGCCCACCGCCGCGCCCCCCGCGCCCGCGCCACCCGCGCCCGCGCCGGCCGGAGGGCCCGCCGGAGCCCTGCCGCCCGCACCCGTAGAGGCCCCGACGATGGCGCCGGCGTCCGCACCCGCGGAGCCCACCGCCCCGAAGACGCAGGCGCAGCCTGCGTCCGCGGCTCCCACGCCCACGCCCCCGTCCCCTGCCGCGGCCGCACCCGTCGCCGCGCCGCCCGCTGCCACGCCCCCGTCGCCCCCCACCGCGCCGTCCACGCCAAGCGAGGCGAAGCCAACCGCCGCCACCTACACGCTCGACCCCGCCAAGGGCGCCTTGTACGTGCAGGTGTTCAAGGACGCCGGCACCGTCGCCGCCGGGCTCTCCCACGACCACGTCGTCCGTGCGACCGGGTGGAGCGGCACCGTCCGCTGGGACCCCGCGGATCCCTCCGCGTGCCGCATCTCGCTCACGGTCCCGGTCACGGGCCTGCGCACGGACGAGGAGTCGATGCGCAAGCGCGTCGGCTACGACGCCACGCTCGACGCCGACCAGCGCGAGGAGATCACCGGGCACATGCTCTCGGCGGGCCAGCTCGACGCCACGCGCTACACCCAGATCACCTTCGCCTCGACGCGCTGCGAGGCCGCGGGCGACAAGGTAAAGGTGAGCGGCACGCTCACGGTGCGCGGCAAGGGCGCGCCGGTCACCTCGACGATGACGCTCGCAGCCGACGGCGCCGCGCTGAGCGCCGCCGGCACCTTCTCGGCGAAGGCGACCGACTTCGGGTTCGAGCCCTACAGCGCGCTGCTCGGGGCGCTCAAGAACCGGAACGAGATGAAGTTCACGGTCGACGTGAAGGGGGCGGCGCAATGATCACCTGGCTCCTGCTCGCGGCCTGTGACGACGAGATCTTCCCTCCGGTGGACCACGGGGCCGCGGTCTCGGGGGACACCTACGACGATGTGGCGACCGTGTTCGACGGCGCCTGCGTCGCATGCCACACCGGCGCCACGCCGGCTGGCGGCCTCGACCTCGCGACGGACCCGTGCGCGGACCTCGTGGGCGTCGATTCCCCCGACTACGGCACGCCGTACGTCAGCCCGGGAGACGCCACCTCCAGCCTCCTCTGGCTCAAGATGAGCGGCGCCGAACCCACGCGCTGGGGCGGGGTGATGCCGCCCTCGGGCACGCTCGCCGCCACGAGCGTGGACACGGTTGCTGCCTGGATCGACGCGGGCGCGGCCTGCGGCCCCGACACCGCTACCGTGGGAGCCGAACCGTGATCCTCGTCGCCCTTGCCGCACCGGCCCTCGCCTCCATCGACCCCGCCTGCCAGGACATCGCCGACGGCGCCCCGCCCGCCTGGTACGTCGACGATCAGCATCAGCAGGACTTCCTCCTCAACTACTTCGCGCTGGTCACCACGCTCTCGCCGCTCCACGCCCCCGTGCCCGCGGAGCCCGGCCACGGCAGCATCGGCCTCGAGCTCTCGGTCATCCCGCCGCTCTCGTGCGATCGCCGCCTCGTCCTCTCCCGCTCGAAGACCGAGGACACCAACAAGGCCCCGCTGGTGCCGCGCCTGCGCGCGCTGTTCGCCTTCCCCAAGCTCGGGCCCGTCGTGGTGTACGCCGGGGCCGCGTACGTGCCGCCGATCACGGTCTTCGGCACCCGCAACGTCATCGCGTCGGGCGAGGTGGGCGCCGCGATCCCCCTGGAGTCGGGCCCCGAATTCGGGCTCCGCTACCACTACACCCTGATGAAGACCATCGCGGAGATCGCCACCCCCTTCGAAGAGGGCGCGCCGCCTGCCGCGGACTTCTACAGTGGGTCGACCTTCGGCGTCGACGGGATGTTCGGGTGGAAGCTCGGGAAGGTCACACCCTACGTGTCAGGCGGGTTCACCGACGCGTCGACCTTCTTCTACATCGGCGACGACGGCGTGGTCAGCAACAACCTTACTCCGTACGCCGGCTTTGTCGGCTCCCTGGGCGCCCAGGCGCAGCTCGGACGCCTGGACCTCGCGGGGGAGCTCTACGCCGCGCCAGGCTACCTCTACACGGGCCGGGTGCGCGCCAGCTTCCTGTTCTGACCTTTATTTTCCGCCACCGCCCCCCGATGTGGCCACAGGCTTGACGGACCGGGGGTCGGCGTTGACACTCTGGGACACCTAACCCACATTCCGCCCATCTCTACGCAGAGCTCCACGATTTTCGGCGTGGCGTCCAGAAGATTTCGGGCTCGAATCCAAGCAGGTGGAGCACGCGGTCCGTGACTTCCGTGAATCCGTGCACACGCCGTTCGAGCACAGCGTCGTCGGTG
>CAXNIN010000043.1:0-18402 GCA_964202365.1 Myxococcota bacterium
CCCCCCGCCCCCCGTGCCCGCCCGCCCGAGCGGGCCGCGGTGGGTGGCGCTCGGCGCGAGCAGCGTGCACGGCGGGACGATGGGCGTGAACCGCCCGGACGAGTTCGCGGCGTTGGCGGCGAGCCGCGCGGGGGTGGAGGTGCTCAACCTCGCCACGCCCGGGCTCGACTCGTACGACCTGTTGAACCTCACGAACCAGCTCGCGGTGTTCGAGCCGACGGGCGTGATCGTGTACGAAGGCCACAACGACGTTGGGAACGCCTGGTTCCAGGCGCGGTTCGGCGCGCCCGAGGCGCTCGCCGAGGCGAAGGTGGGGGCGCTCCTGGCGCGGCTTCGGCTGTTCGTGGAGCTTCGCCGAGGGCTCTCGCCGGTGGAAGGGAAGGGCCGCGTGCGGGGGCACCAGGGCGCCACGCGCGGGTACCTGACGGCCGAAGCGCGCGACCGCGCCGAGCGCTACTTCGCCATCAACCTCGGGCGGATCGCCTGGCGGTGCGCCCAGGAGGGCTGGCGCCTCGTCCTGGTGACCCCCGTGAGCAACATCCGCGCCGAGCCGACGCGCCTGCCGGACGGCGCCAACGACGCGGCGATCGCCTCGTGGCACGAAGGGACCGCGCTCGCCGCGACGAACCCCGAGAAGGCGGTGGTCGCGCTCCGCACCGCGCGCGACCGCGACGTCATCGGCCTCCGCGCGAGCACCCGCACCCAGGAAGACGTGCGCCGCGTGGCCGCGGAGACGGGCGCGACGCTCGTGGACGCCGATCGGCTCCTGCCGCGCGAGCCGGGCATGGACACCCCCGCGGCGTCGTTGTTCTCGGACCCGCTTCACCTCTCGCGCGAAGGGCACGTCGCGATGGGCGCGCTCGTTGGGGACGCGATCCGTCCGTGACGCCGCGCGCGTGAGCCCGCGCTCCCGCGCGCCACCGTCGAGGTCGCGCCGCTCACACCGTCACCGGCTGATTCGGGGGCCCCGCCGCGGAAAGCCGGCGTGTTGACCCCCGCTGTGCAAGACAAGGGATGGTTCACGGGTCTACGATCCCGGGGAGCCCCGGTGACGGCGGGGTGGCGATCCAGCAGGAAGCATGGACCTACCGGCCCAGTTCGGGCGCTATCAGCTCCTCGAGCGCATCGCCACGGGTGGCATGGCCGAGGTGTTCCTGGCGCGGAGCTTCGGCGTCGAGGGCTTCGAAAAGCGTCTGGTGATCAAGCGAATCCTGCCGGAGCTCGCGCAGAGCCCGCGCTTCGTGAACATGTTCGTGCACGAGGCGAAGTTGTGCGTCAGCCTCGCGCACCCGAACATCGTTCAGGTGTTCGACCTCGGAAAGGTGGGGGACGACCCGTACATGGCCATGGAGTACATCCAGGGCCGCGACCTCACCCAAGTGATGCGCGTGTTGCGGCGAAACGGCGACCGACTGCCGATTCCCATCGCCGTGACCATCGCGGCGGCGGTCGCCCGCGGCCTCGCCTACGCGCACGCCCGCGCCGCGCCCGACGGGCGGCCGCTCCACATCGTTCACCGCGACGTGAGCCCGCACAACATCATGGTGTCGTACGAAGGCGACGTGAAGCTCGTCGACTTCGGCATCGCGCGCCTCGTGGGCGAGGCCGGCACCGGGGGCGACGACGCCCGGCGGCCCGGCGGCGGGAAGTTCGCCTACATGTCGCCGGAGCAGGCCGAGGGCGGCGCGCTCGACAACCGGTCGGACATCTTCTCGCTCGGCGTGGTGCTCTTCGAGATGCTCGCCGGGCGGCGCCTCTTCGCCGACGGCGACCCGGAGGAGAAGCTCCGGGCCGTGGTCGCCTGCGAAGTGCCGGACGTGCGGGCGTTCAACGCCGAAGTGCCGGAGGCGCTCCGCGCCGTGCTGCACCGGGCGCTCGCGAAGCACCCCGACGACCGGTACGCCGACGCCTCGCTGCTCGAAGAGGACCTCCGCGCGCTGTTGTTCGAGATGGGCTTCCGCGGCGACGCCGGTCAGCGCGCCACGTTGATGCGGCGGCTCTTCGCCGAGGAGATCGCGGGCGCTCGCGGCGCGGCGGAGCTCGAGGCGCTCGCCGAAGACCTCCACGCGATGCACACCGGCGTCGACCCCGAGCCCGACGCATCCTCCCTCGCCGACAGCCACGGCACCCCCGGCACGCACACGCCCGGGGGCTCGGACGACCGCGGCCCGCGCCTGTTCCAGAACCGCGGCGAGCGGCGCTCCGTGGTGGTGCTCGTGGCCGAGGTGAACGGGCTCACCGAGGTGTCCGCGCGCGCCGAGAGCGAAGACATCGCGCGGATGCACTACCGGATGCTCCGCGTGGTGCGCACCCTCGTGGACCGCATGGGGGGTGTCGCCGAGCGCTTCGACGACGACACGCTGCTTGTCTTCTTCGGGCTCCCGCGCGCCCTCGGGGACGACCTCGACCGCGCCCTCGCCTGCGCCCGCGAGTTTCACCGCCTTGCGGCTCGCCTGCGGAAGCGAGGAATCGTACTGGAGTTCTCGGTTGGCGTGCACATCGGCGAGCTGACGGTGAGCCAGCGCTTGGGCAAGCGCTACCGCTACGCCGCCCGCGGCGACACCCTCAAGGGGTGCGTGCGGCTCGCCTACGCCGCCGAGCCGGGCACCACGCTCGTATCCGACCGGGTCGCGGCGCTCGCGGGCGACCGCTTCCCGTTCGACCGCGGCCCCGAGCTCCGCAAGAAGGGCGCCCGCGGCACCCGGCCCACCTTCCTGCTCGCCGGCGGTCGGCGGGCGGGCGCGCGCGGGGCCGCCGGGCGCTGGTTCCGGCGCGGCGACGAGCTCGAGGTGCTCCGCGAGATGGTGGCGGGCCTGCGCGAGGGCAAGGGCGCGCGCGTGGCCATCACCGGCGAGGCCGGGATCGGGAAGTCCAGGTTGTTCCGAGAGCTTCGGGAGCTCGCCGGGCGCCGCGGGATCCCTGTCTTCACCGGGCGCGCCATCCCCTTCGGGAGCGACCGCCCGCTCGCGCCGTTCCGCGATCTCGTGAGCGACATCCTCGGGATTCACCAGGAGATGGGCGGCCCCGGCGTGCGCGAGCGGCTGGAGCGCCTCGGCGAGCTCCAGCTCGAGCCGGCGGACATCGCGGTGATCGCGACGCTGTTCGCCGTGGACGTGGGCGAGCGCCGTGAACCCGGCCGCGAAGCCATGTTCCAGGCGGCCGCGCGCCTGATGCGCGGGCTCGCCGCCGACGGGCCCGTGATCGTGATGCTGGAGGATCTCCAGTACCTCGACCCGCTCGAACGCTCGCTCTTCGAGCAGCTCCTCCGCGCGGCGGAGGGGGAACCTGTGCTTCTGCTCGGGAGCTGGCGCGGGCGCATGCCGCACGGCCTCGACGACTACATGCGCGAGGTTGTCCTCGGGCCGCTCGCGCCCGAGCAGGCCGACCTCATGGCGGCCGATCTGCTCGCTTCGCAGGCCATCGGGCCCGACCTCACGCGGCTCGTGCGCCGCACCGCCGAGGGCAACCCGCTCTACCTCGAGGAGATCATCAAGGCGCTGCACCAGGCGGGCCGGATCTACTACGAGGGCACCACCGGTCGCCTGCGCGATCCCCACATCGATCCTGGGCTCCCGCCTACGCTCCAGGGGTTGATCGCGGCGCGGATCGACGCGCTGGAGCCCGCCGCGAAGGGGGCGCTCCAGGTGGCGTCCGTTATCGGGATGACCTTCTCGCCGGCGCTCCTCGGCGCCGCGGTCGGCGCGGAAGATCCGACGCTCCTCATCGGGGAGCTCGTGCGCGCGGGCCTCATCGTTCCGGAGAACCGAAGCCCCGACACGTCCTACGGGTTTGCCTCCGTGCTGGTGTGGGAGTGCGTGCTTCGCAGTATCCTCGGGATTCAACGCCGGGAGTACCACCGGATGGTGGCCAGCGGCATGGAGCAGGTGCACGGTGGGCGGCTCGAGATCGTGGCGGAGTCCTACGCCGGGCACTGCCACGCCGGCGGGCGCGTGCGCGACGCCGCCCAGGCGATCGGCCGCGCGGGAGAAGCGCTTCGCCGCGCGCAGTTCCTCGACCGCGCGCTGGAGTGCTACCTCCGCGGCATCCAGTGGCTCGGGAGCGCCCCGCGCGACCAGCAGGACGACCGCCTCGACGCCCGCCTGCACCTCTCCGCCGGGGAGGTCGCCGTGCTGCTCGGCCGGGCGCGCGCCGAGAACCTGCTCCACGTCGCGCTCGACCTCGTCGCCGACCTCGGCCCCGCCGAGTACGAAGCGCGCGCGCTCCTCGGCCTCGGGCAGATCTACACGGGCTCCGGGAAGTCCGTGATGGCCCATGCCCACCTCGACGCCTCGCTCGGCCTGTTCCGGCGCCTCAAGGAGGTTGCGGGGCAGGTGCAGTGCCTGGAGTCGCTCGGCGCGCTCGCGCTCGACGAGGGCCGCGTCGACGAGGGCCGCGCCGCCTACGAAGAGGGGCTCCGCGTGGCCGGCGAGGACCGCGCGCTCGCCGCCCGCATGCTCCTTGGCCTCGCGAGCCACGCGCTCCGCCGCGACGACAACGCCGGCGCGATGGACCTCTTGCGCCAGGCCCAGCCCCTCGCGGAAGGCGCCGTCGACCGCATCCTCCTTGGCCGCATCCTCAACAACATCGGCATCGCGCACCTCAACGAGGGGCGCAACAACGAGGCGCTCGACGAGTTCCGTCGCGCGTTGTCGGTGCGGCAGGGGCTCGGCTACCGCGTGGGCGAGGTGGTGAACCTCCACAACATGGGCGACACCTGGCTCCGCATCGGCGACGTCGCCCGCGCGTACGCCAGCTTCGAGCAGAGCCGCGAGCTCGCGCGCGACTGCGGCTGGGAGCGCGGGACGGTGATGAACGACGTGTTCCTCGCGTATCTGCGCGGGGTGCGCGGCGACGACGTGGGCGCCGAGCTCGAGCACGCGGGCACCGCCGCCGGGCGCCTCGGCGATCGCGAGACCGCCGTGCAGGCGCGCTGGTTCCTCGCGAAGCTGCTCCTGGCGAAGCGCGATCCCGGCGCCGACCGGCTCGTCCGCGCCGTGGAGACCGAGGCGCGGGAGGCCGGGCTCGCCGCGTTGTCGCGCGAGATCGGCGCGCGGTAGGCGCAGGGAGCCGCCGGCGCTCCCTCCCGGGAACCCCGCCGCCGCACCGCGAAGCGGGTGCCCCCTCTTGATGGCCGGGCACGCGCCGCGGTAGACCCTGGCGATGTCTTCGTGGTGGCCCGCTCCTCCGCCTTCCGACGCCGCGCGCGCGGGGGAGGCGACGGCGTGGTGCGCGCCGCTCGTGCATCCGATGAAGGACCGCCTCGAAGCTGCATGGACGCGGATACCCGCCGGCGCGGCCGCGCCGTGGGGCGTGCCGCGGGCGGGGCTCGGCGGGGCGGTGGTGGCGCACGTGGCGCGCGGGTGGGGCGCGCGGCGGTGGCAGGAGGCCGGTCGCGTCGCGATCGCGGCCGTAGAAGCGGTGAATCAGCGCGTGCACCTCGGCGTTCCCGACGGAACGGCCCGGCGCGCGTGGCTCGAGGCCGACCTGCGCGTGGCCACGGGCGTGGCGCGGCAGGTGGCGCGGCGCGACGAGACGCTGATCCGGCGGGTGCTCGACCGGGTGACCGGCGGGCCGCGGCCCGGCGAAGAACCCGCTGCGGAGGCGGTCTTGTTCCTGCGCGGGGCGGTGGCGGCGGGGGTGGTGGTCGGCGCGGTCCCGGACGGGGTGCACGCGCGGCTCGATGCCTGGGCCATCGCGCTGGGGACCGCGATGGAGCAGGTGGAACGCGGGCAGTCGGCGAGCCGCGCGCTGGAGGACGCCGCCCGGGCGCTGGACGACGTGCCGGACGCGGATGCCCGGGAGAGGATGCTCGCCGTGCTCGACCCGGGGCCGACCGCGACGGGGGCGCGGCGTGATCCCGAAGGGTGGACGCCGTTCTTCGTCACGGCGCGGGGGCGGCCCGACGAAGCGATCATCGGGGCGATGGACGCGCTGCTCGACGGGGAGGGGCCGCTGCGGGAGGCCGCGCGGTGGCTGGCGGGAACCGGCGGGAAGCGGCTTCGGGCCAGGGTCGTACTGGGTGCCGCGCGCGCGACCGGTCGCGACGTCGATGCCTGCCTCCCCGCCGCCGCCGCGCTGGAGTGGGTGCACGCCGCGTCGCTCGTGCTCGACGACATCGTCGACGGCGCCGATCTTCGCCGCGGCGAACCCGCGCTTCACCGCGCCACGTCGGGCCCGTTCGCGGCAGGCGCGGCGGCGTGGATTCTGGCGCGGGTAGCGGTGACGCACCCGGGGCTCGCCGACGCGATGCTGGCGTTGGCCGAAGGACAACGCGCGGAGCTCGCGCGCGAGGGCGATGTCGGCATGGGGCTCTTTGAGTGGTACGCCATCGCCGGGGCGAAGACGGCGAAGTTGTTCGCGGCGGCGGCGACCACCGGCGGCGCGGGCGCGAATCGTCGGGAGCTGCGGGCGCTCGGGCGGTACGGTCACGAGCTCGGGCTCGCGTTTCAAATCGTGGACGACCTGCTCGATCTCGTGGGGGACGAGACGCATCTCGGGAAGCGGCCCGGGCAGGACATCCGGGCGGGACGCGTGACTTTTCCGATGTTGCTGCTGCGGGAGCGCGAGCCGGGCGCGCTCGGCGGCGGCGAGGCCGAACTCCTGGCGGCGCTCGCGCGGCACGATGTGGCGGCGGCTTGCCGCGACCGCGCGCGGGTGCACGGCGAGCGGGCGCGCGCGGCGCTCCGCGATCTGCCGGGGGACACCCTGGAGCTTCACGCGCTGGTCGACCTCTGCGTGGAGCGTGCGACGTGATCTTCGGGCGCCCGCTCTTCGACCACCTCAAGCGCCTCGGCGGGTGGGTGCTTTCGGGCGTCGTCGTGCTCGTCTGCTACGGCGCGGGCAAGCTCGCAGGGCCCGCCGAGCTGCTGCCGCTCACGACGCTGGACACGTGGATTCCTTTCCTCCCGTGGACGATCTGGATCTACGGCTCGGGGACCAAGGCCGCGCTCCTGGCGTGGCTGATGGTGCCGGACGGCCGCGCGGGGCGTCGCCTCTTCTTCACGTTGGCCCTCGTCTCCGTCGTGACGTGCACGTTCTTCGTGCTCTGGCCCACCACCTACCCGCGCGAGCTCTACCCGCTCCCCCCGGGCGACACCGCGACGCTCCGCGAATTCGCGGACTTGCGCTCGGCCGATTCGCCGACGAACTGCTTCCCCTCGCTGCACGTGGCCCTCGCGTGGGGCCTCGCGCTCAACTGGGCGGGCTTCCTACGGAAGGGCCGTTGGGCGGCGGTCGCGTGGGCGCCGATTGTGTGGGCGGCGGCTGTGTCGATAGGGACGCTCACCACCAAGCAACACTACGTGGTGGACGTTCCCGCCGGCGCCGCGATTGGCGTCGCCGTGTGGTGGGCCGTGCGCTGGCTGGACGAGCGCGCCCCGATGACGACGCGGCTCGCCCTCTCCGACACGCGCGCCGTCGACGCTCTCCTCGTGCGGGTGCGCGCGCACCAGTGGCGCCTCGCCGACCTCCCCGCCCCGCCGACGGCCCCGTTGCCGCCGCTGCTCGGGCGCCTCTTGAACGAGGTCATCTACGTCGAGGAGATCGCGCGGTTGAACTTCGAGCTCCTGCGCGACGCGAGCGACACCCCCGCGCTCCGGGAGTTGTACCAACTGTTCGCCGACGAGGAGCGCCGCCACGCCGACGGCCTGCGCGCCATCCTCGCCGCCGCGGGCGAGCCGATCCGCCCGCCGGGCCTCGGGAACGCGCTCGTGCTCGATCAGTTCGACACGCTCCGCCCCGACGTGGACGCCGCGCTCGTGGCGGTCTCCACCCCCGTGTTCGAGACCTTCCTCGATGCCGGCACCATCCCTTTCCTCCAGGCCCACCCCGCCCTGAAGTCCGCCGGCTTCGACCGGTTCGTCGAGAAGGTGTGCACCGACGAGGCCGCGCATCTCGCGCTCAATTGGATCGTCTCGCGCGACGTTGCGCGCCGACGCGGCGGCCTAGCGGGGCTCGGGCTCCTGTGGAACCTCAACATCCCGCGCGGCATGGTGGCCGTGCCGTGGATGTCGCTCGAGGTGTACTCCATCGCCCACCGGCTCGGGTACGACTTCGCCACGCTCCTCCCGCCGTTCGGTCGACTGTGGAGGTTGCACGAGCGGTTCCCGGAGCTCGCGCGGTTCTCGCTCTGGTGGCCCTACCGGCTCTTCGTGGTCGCGGGCGCCGTCGCCACGTGGTCGTGTGTTGGCCTCGTGCGGACGGGCCTCCTGTTCGCCGATCTGTGGGTGTTCGTGACGCGGATCACCGCGCTCAGCTCCCGGCTCCTGTTCGGGGACGCTCTGCTGATTCGGCGGGGTCTCCCGCTTCCGGGGCCGATCCTCGCGGAGCATCGCGGCGCGGCCGGGTAGCGCGCCGCGCGTGCAGGAGCGGGTAGACGAGCAGGATGCCCGTGCCCGCGCCCGCCATGTTCGCCACGACATCGCCCCATTGACCGTCGCGACCGCCGAGGTGCTGGACCAGCTCGTCGAGGCCGCCCCACGCCGCGAGCCCCACGAAGAGCGCCGCGGCCTGTTTCGGGCCCAGGCGCCGGCCGAAGGAGAGCGCCCAGAGCGCCGCGGGCGGCAGAAACAGCGCGAAGTGGATGGTCTTGTCCGACCGGATCGGGTCGAAGAACGCCGGAAGATCGGGGAGGCGCTTCGCGATCTCCCCGAGCGTGTGCCACACGAGCCGAACATCTTCCCGGCGGGGGTCTTCGTCCGACACGCCCACCGCGCTCGGCGCGGGGAGGTGGGTGACGAACAGCGCGAAGAGCGTGGCCGCGACGGCGCCGAAGCGGGCGAGGGCCCCCAGCAATCGGCTCACGGCGCCCGCACGAGGTCGACGAGGAGCGGCCGGTGGTCCGACCCGCCGGCTTCGATCACGCGGACGCTCCGGGGGTGGAGCGGCGGGGCCGCGAACACGTGGTCGGGCCGGCCTTCCATCGTCCAGAACCCGGTTTCCCAGCGCCACGTGGGCGAAGCCGGGGGGTGGGCCGACGCGGCGTCGCGCAGCCCGTTCGCCTCGATCAGCGCGACGGCGTCGCCCTCGCCCTCGTTGAAGTCGCCCACCGCGAGGTCGGGCGGGCCGTCGAAACACTGGAGGAAGGCCTGCAGTTCGAGGAGCCTGTCGTCGGACGTGGTGAAGTACCCGCGCACGAGGCTCCCGTTTTCGTCGAGCGGCGGGTGCAGGTGCACGTGCAGCACGTCGAGCGAGCCGGCCGCGGTGTCGATCGTGAGGCACCACGCCGGGAACTTCCCCACCGGCGACGGCACCCACGCGCGCGTCACGACGCCCACCCGCGCGAGCACGCCCATCCCGCCGTCGGGATCGTGATGCCGCAGCTCGATGAACGGGTACACGTCCGCGAGGCCCGCGCGCAGGGCCGTCTCCCACTGCGCGGTGGTCTCCTGCAGAAAGACGATGTCGGCGTCGGCGGCGCGGATGGCGTCGACCGTGGCGGGATTGAACTGCTCGAAGTTGACGTTGTACGTCAGGACCGTGAGGCCCGGCCCCTCGGGCGGCGCGGTGGGGGGCGGCGGCGGGGGCGCGTGGGGCGCGGCGGGCGTACACGCGGCGATCACGACGGCGAGGGCGGCAACGGGCGGAGCGGCGCGGGTCACGGCGCGGTTGTAGCACCGAAGGGGCGGACGAGAGGCGCGGCTGGGCAGCGGGAGGGCGGAGCGCGGGCAGCCGGCGCGCGGACGCGCCGCTGCGGCGGCGGGCGGCGCGGGGGTGGGGCGGGGGGTGGTTCGTGGGGGCTACGGGGTGGGGCCGACGAGCACGGTGTAGGGCACGCCGTACTCTTCGAGGTGCTTGGCGGCGCGGCTGGCGATGTTGGCGCGGGACATGTTTGTCTCGATGAACGCGCCGTTGAAGGGCTGGGGGCCGAAGAAGTCCTTGCCGGTCGGGTGTACGGGCGTGGCGGCGATGACGTGGCGCTGCTTGCCGCCCTTGATCGGAAGATCCGCCATCGCGAAATAGCGACGATCGAGAAGCCATTTCCAGATGGCTCTCCAGAACTGCGCGGCGGTCGGGCCCCACACGAGGTCGCCGGCGACGTTGAACGCGAGGTTGGCTTCCTTCGGGACGTCGAGCTTCGAGGTCGCGGGCAGCTGGGCACCCTGTGTCGGCGCGGGCGCGTGGGACGGCGTGATGGGGCTTGAAGGTGCCGGTTTCACGAACAGGAGAGGGAGCGGGGCGAGCTGCGCGGGCGCGGGCACCCCTGCGCTCGGTGTTTCCACCGCCCCGGCCACGAGCTTCGCGAGCCGTCCCTCGATTTCGATGAGCCCGTGCTCGATGCGCGTACTCAAGCGCGCTTCCAGGTTCTGGAACCGCGCGTCGAGCGCTTCGGATTTGAGGCTCTCCTGCAACAGGGTGAGCGCCTGTTCCAGATCGGCCGGAGACGTGTCGTTCTCGGCGAGCAGATCGAGCATCGGGAGGACCGCGGCCGCGCGCGCGGCCAGGTCGGGCTGCCTTATGCGTTCGAGGACGCGCTGCTCCGCTTCGGTGACGGGGAAGTAGGCGATCTTCTGCGGGGTCTTCACGGGAGATCCTCGGCCTCGGCCCGAAGGAGCCTGAGGACTGCGTTGCCGCCTTCGTAGGAGAGGCGGGGTTCGGGAGAGAGGGTGGCGAGCAGGCCGCCGGCCTGCAGCTCGTCGAGGTGCCCGCCGATCCGTTTGCCGAGGTGGTTGTCGTCTTCACGGGCGAGCCCCAACCATCGCGCGGGCGTGTCCGCGATCTGATCGAGGTCCTGGTGGCCGACAACCGGATGCCGGAGCGGCCACCCGGCAAACTCCACGGAGCGGGCGAGGGCGAGCGGGGTGCCGAACGCGCCGGGGATGTTCGGGTCTCGCGACGCGAGCTGCCGCAGCAGCGCGAGCTTCACGAGCGCGCGGTCGCTGCCGGCGCCGGGCTCCGAGCGCGCAACGGTTCCGCCGACGGCCCTGGCCCGCCCCCCTCCCGACCTCAAACGGGAGCGAAGTCGCGCGCGTCGTTATGACAGAAGCGTTTGTTTCTCCTTTCAGACGGCATGGCACCCCCCTATGCCCCTCAAATGGAGACGCGGCCGACACTATGCCCCTCAAAAGGAGACGGATCGAGCCGCTGGCGGCGTTCCCGGGGGGCGCCACGCGGGCGCGGGTGGACACCGTCCGCCGAAAATGAAGGTTCGTCCGTTAGGGGGTGGGTCGTCTTGCGCACGCACACGGTCCGGATTCTCCTTTGGGGGTACATGGTGCGGGCGTCGTCTCCTTTCAGGGGACTTGGTGGGCGTGCGGAGCCTGCGCGGCCACGGCGGCGGGGGCGCGGGGGTCATTCCCTCCGCCCTGACAGTCCCTTGATACGATGAATGGGGGCTTTGCGTTGGGTGCGCGGCGGACGCGAAGAAAGGGTAGGAATATGAAGTGGTTGTTGTGGCCCTGCGGTCCGTCGGCGTGACGCCGGGATGACGATGGCCGCGTGCGCGATGCCCGCCGGCGGACCCCGCCCCGACGACCGCGTGGTTCGCCGACGCGGACGCCGACGGCCACGGCGCCTTCGGCCCGCCGACCCGCGCGTGCGAGGGCCCTTCCGGCTACCTCTCGAGCCATTCGGACTGCAACGACGCCAGGCGACGTGCGGTCGTGTACCCGAGCGCGCCGGCGTACATCGAGAACCCGAAGATGCTGGTGATGCCGTACGGCCACGGCGGCGTCCGCAGCTTCACCGGGTGCGGCCCCGCCAACGAGATCCGCGGCACGGGCAACACGTCGTTCAGCACCCCCCCCGACGGCCCTGGCTCGCGACGCTCCCCCGCCTTCGAGAGGCCCGCGCCCGCTCCCGCATCCGACCCTCGCCGAGCCGCCGCCGCGCGGGTAGGAGAGGCCATGGCTGGTCGAACCTTCGCCATCGGCGACATCCACGGCGATCTCGTGCACCTCCTCGCGCTCTGGGACCACCTCCCCGCGCCCGACGCCGGGGACACGCTGGTTTTCCTCGGCGACTACGTGGACCGCGGGCCGGACTCCGCGGGGGTCGTGCGCTGGATTCGCGAGGTGCTGCCGCTGCTCACCGAGGCGCGCATCGTGTGCCTCCGTGGCAACCACGAAGACGCCTGGCTGCGCGTCATCGACCAGGGGTGGCCCGAGTTCGTGCTGCCGAAGGGCAACGGCTGTCGCGTGTGCATGACGTCGTTCGGCGTCCCCGAAACGGACACCGCGGCGCTGCTGGACGGGGCGTTCTGGCCGCCCGAGGTGGTGGCGTGGATGCGCGAACTGCCCGCGTGGTACGAGGACGAACACGCGATCTACGTGCACGCGGGGCTGCCGATGAAGGACGGGCGCTGGGTGCACCCGTCGGAGGCCGAGCCGGCTTCCGCGCTCTTCTGGACGCGCGCCCCGGCGTTCTTCAAGACGTACGACGGGAAGCAGATCGTGGTGGGGCACACCCCCACCGACCTGCTTCCGCCCGAGCTCTCCGAGCACACCCTGGGCGACGTGGAGGACGTCTGGGTGCGCGGGCAGGTGCTCGCGACCGACACGGGGTGCGGCAAGGGGGGCTTCCTCACGGCGGTGGAGCTGCCCGCGCGCACGATGTACGAGTCGCGGCTGCTGCCTGGCGGAGGCGCGGTTCGCACCCCCGCCGAGTGACGCCGGGGCCGGGCGCTCACCGCGCGAGCCACGCTTCGAGCTGGGAGAACGTGCCGCCGAACACGCCCTGCGTGCTCGCGTGCATCCCCGCGAAGAACGCGTGTTCCTCGGCGGTCGCGCGGATGGGGCGGCCGCGGAGGGTGATTCGGGTGCGGTCGCCCGCCACCGCCGTGAAGGTGAGGCGGTTGTAGATCTCCAGGGGGAACTCGGCCGCGATGGGCGGGCGGATGATCTCCCCGGCCTCGTTGGCGAAGGAGTTGATCCAGGGTGGCGCATCCTGTACCGCCACTCGCCGCCGACGCGGAACGCGAAGGCTTCGGTGGTGGTGAACCCGTTCGGGGACCCGACGAACCCGGCGATGGTCTCGCCGACGACGACGACACCTCCGTGACGGGTGCCGCCACCTGGTACCGCGACGCCGACGGCGACACCTTCGGCAGCGCCACCACCACGACCGCGTGCACGGCCCCGAGCGGGTACGTCCTCGAAGCGGCCGACTGCGACGACCTCGACGCGGCCGCGTTCCCCGGCCGCAACGACCGCGGCGGCAGCAGCACGGGGGCCGTGTGGGTGGTGTACGGCCCGCTCGCCGGCACGATCGACCTGGACAGCGCGGACGCCGAGATCCTCGGCACCACGCCGTACGGCTACCTCGGCTACGGCGTGACCTTCGTGCCCGACGTCAACGGCGACGGCTTCGACGAAGTCGCCGTGGGCAGCTTCAGCGCGGACGTCGACGGCCTGCCCGACCGCGGCGGGGTGTGGATCTTCCTCGGCGGGTGACCCGACGCCCCGCGCCTACTTCCCGCCCGACCGCACGGCGCCCTCGAGGAGCGCGCACACCGGTGCGTCGGTGACGGCGCCGCGCCCAATCGCGTCGAGGATGAGCCCGGTGGGGGCGCAGGTGGCGACGGCGGCGGAGAAGCGCGGCGGCACGGTGCCGTCGGCGGGGAGGGTGTCGGCGTGCTGGCGGACACAGAGGGCGGCGTCCTCCTCGATGCGGGCGCGGCAGGTGTCCCCGTCGGGAGCGAAGCACGTTCGGATCACCTGGCCGTCGGCGCAGAGGCTGGCCGCGATCGGGGGAACAACGCGGTCCACGAGCGCGGCGAGGTCGGCGCGGGCCGGGGGCGCCGGTGGGATGACGGCGTCGCCGCCGGGCATGCGCGCGTCGGTGACAGGGCGCGTGGTGGTGAGCTGGGTGACCGTGAAGCCCTCGGCGCGCAGCAGCGCGACGAGCCCGGCGTCCCCGAGCATGTGGCCGGCGCCCACCGCCACGAGGGCGCCGCCGGCGTCGAGCGCGGGGCGGAGCGTCGGCACCCACGCGCGGTTGCGTGCGCCGAGGAGCACGTCCGACACGGGGTTGCCGGGCTCGGTGATCACGTCGGAGACGGAGAGGTCGGCACGGAAACAGAGCGCGGTGAGGGCGTCGGCGGCCGCGGCGGCCGACGCGGCGTCGGTGGGGCCAATCTCGGCGAGGAACGTGTCGTCGAGCCCGCGGAGGAGCGCCGCCTGCTGTTCGAGGGTCTCGACGTGCCGCATGGGGATGTCCCGGGCCCGCGCGCGCTTCTGGATCTCGGCGTCCATCGATGGCGTGTCGGCGAGCTCCCCCGGGGTCTTCGCGGAGAGGACCAGCGGGAGGACGGAGGCGAGCGCCCACGGCTCGAGGTGCTCCAGCAGCGGGGCGGGGAGCGTGTCTCGTGCGGCGATTGCGACGGCGTCCCACCGCTCCGGCGAGATCCGCGTGGAGAGCCCGGGCCCCTTCGACCAGAGGAGCCCGACCATTTGCGACACGTCGAGCGCGAGATCGGCTTCGGTGTAGACGACCGCGGCGGCGGTGAGCGCGGCGTCGTGCGGCTTTGGAAGGGCGTAGTCGAGGGACACGCCGAGGTGGCAGGTGCCGAGGAGGTGCGACGCCCGGCCCGCGCGCTCGACGCGCCAGAGAAGGAGCGGGTTCTCGGCGGCGGGGCCGGGGTTGTTGGCGGAGACGCCGAGCTTGGGCGCGCACGCGAGGAGGAGGAAGAGCAGGAGGTACCCGTGGGGAGGAGGGCGCGTATCCGGATGGACGCGCCGCCGACGCCCGTGTCGGCTCGCGACGCGCCTGCACCGCCGGGAGGCCGCCGCACGCAACCCCTGGCCGGGACGCTGCCTCACCACGGGCGCCGCCGCCGCCGGGCGGATAGCCACCGGCCCCCATGTCCGAGCTTTCCCCGCTCGTGGTCGAGGAGCAGGCTGTCCTCGATCGCGTCGTGCCCGCGCTCCGCGCGCTCCAGTCCGCCGACGGCGCGCGCGAGCGCGAGCTGACCGCGCGTTTTCGCGCCGCGCACCAGGAGTGGACGGACGCCCGCGGCGACATCGCGCAGCGCGAGGCCTTCGAGGAGGCGCTCGCCGAGGCGAAGCGCATGTTGGAGGTGCACAACCGGGCCCGGAAGTCGCGTGATCTGCCAATCGGAACGCCGTACTTCGGGCGCATGGTGCTCGAGGAGGCCGCGCCCGGCGGGGTGCGCCGGCAGGAGGTGCTCCTCGGGAAGGTGGGCGTGGTGGAGCGCGGGCTCGCCATCTGCGACTGGCGCGACGCGCCGGTGAGCCAGCTCTACTATACGTACGAAGAAGGCGATGAATACGAGGAGACCATCGGCGGCCGCGCGCGGGAGGGGCTGCTCGCGGTGCGGCGCCGCGTGGACATTCGCGAGGGGGCGCTCGTCGAAGTGCAGGGCGGCCTCGGGCATTTGCGCCTCCGGCCCGACGGCACGTGGGGCACGCCCGGGAAGGCCCGCGCGGAGAGCGACGACCACCGCCTGCCGGACATCGTCTCGTTGATCACACGCGAGCAATTCCAGGTGATTACGCGCGCGAACGCCGGGGTGGTGTTGTTGCGGGGCCGCGCCGGCTCGGGCAAGACCACCGTGGCGTTGCATCGTATCGCGTATCTGCACTTCCAGGACGCGCGCCGTTTCCGTCCGGAGCGGATGCTCGTGGTGATGTTCAACAAGGCCCTGCAAACGTACATCTCGCGCGTGCTCCCGGATTTGGGCGTGGCGGGCGTGCCGGTGGAGACGTTTCACGGGTGGGCGCTCCGCATGTTGCGGAACGGGGGCATCGCCCTGGAGCTGCGCACGAACACGAGCGCGGCGGTTTCCCGCCTCAAACGCCACCCCGCGATGGGCGCGCTCTTAGCGTCGCACGTGGCCCGGCTCGGCGAGAAGAGCGCGGCGTGGGTGCGCGAACAGTTGGGAGACGGCGGCAAGGCCGCGTTCGACGAGGCGGAGGGGAGGGGGTTCGCCCGGATCGCGGCGCTCCGGAAGCGGCACGCCGGCGCGTGGTGGGGCAAGCTCCGCGCGCGGCTCGTGGACCACGTTCGCGATCTGTACACGTTGTTCGAGGACGATGCGGCCTGCCGTGCGGCGCTCCCGGCGACGCTCCACGCGGCGCTCCCGGCGGCGCGGGCCCACCAGGCGCGGTGCGCGGAGGCCGGGTGTCTCGATTGGGAGGACGCCGCGCTTCTGTTGCGCCTCGGCCAACTCAAGCACCAGGCGGACACCGAGATTCCGTGCCCGTGGGCGGGGATGTACGCGCACCTCGTGATCGACGAGGCGCAGGACCTCTCCACGGTGGAGATCGAGGCGCTGGTGGACGCCGCGGACGCCGGGCGGTCGGTCACCATCGCGGGCGACCCCGCCCAGAAGATCCTCGCCGACGCGCAGTTCGAGGGGTTCGAACAGCTCCTTCGGCGCCTCACCGGCCAGGTGGAGGTGCGCCTCGACGCCCTGGCAATCGGCCACCGCTCCACGCGCCCCATCATGGAGCTCGCCATCGCCGCCTTGGGCCAGGGCCCCACCGCCGACCCCGCCGTGATCGCCGCGCGCGACGGCGAGCCGGTCGCGTGGTTCGAGGGGGAAACTTCGGAATCCGAGGCCGTCGAGGCGGTGCGGCGGTTTCGCGAGCAGCGCCCCACCGCGCTCGTGGCGGTGCTCGCCAAAGCCAAGAGCGTGGCCGACCAGTGGGCGCGGCGGCTCGAGGCGGCCGGGCTCGACAACGTGCGCCGCGTGGCACGGGCCGACTTCTCGTTTCAGCCCGGCGTGGTCGTCAGCAACGTTCACCAGGTGAAAGGACTGGAGTTCGACGGCGTGCTCCTGGTGGAGCCCGCGAGCTTCGTGGAGGCCGACCGCCAGCTCCTGCACGTCGCCATCACGCGCGCGGCGGAGCGGCTCTGGGTGGTGGCGCCCAAGGGCCGCGGGCTCCTGGCGCACACGCCGTAGGGGCGGCCGCCGGCCTCTCGTCGCCGGTGGAGCGTCGCGAGCCAGGGCCGTCCGGCGCGGCGCTCAGTCGCCGAACCCCGGCACGGACTTGAAGTGCTCCAAGGCGTGGAAGTCGGGCGCGGAGCCGGGCACGGGGGCCCACGCGAGGAAGCGCCGGTTCGGCGCCTCGCCGTGTACGGCGAACGCGTTGAAGCGCCACGGGCGGGGCGGGAGCAGGTGCGCGGGGAGGTGGGCGGTGGCGGTCCAGCGGTCGCCGCTGCGGGAGACCGCCGCCTTCACCGGGATCAGCTTTTCCACGGCGTTGCGGCGGCCCTCGAGGCGCAACAGGAGGTCGTGCCCGTACGGACCGAGCTCGAGCTCGGTGTAGCGCTCGTTGGGCCCGACCACGAACAGCTCCACCACCTCGTGCTCCCACAACTCCCACATCGAGCCCGGCGGCGGCGCGGGCGGGGGGTCGCCGTGAAAGGGTGCGTCGATGGTCACGAACAGGCCGTTCTCCTCGCGCAGCGTGAGGGTGACCACCTCCTCGGGCCGACACGGGGCGCCGTCCCACGTGGTGGCGATGCGGAGCTGCGTGGGCCCCGCCTGGGCTTCGGCGCGTTCGGGGAGGAGGGTCGTGGGCATGTCGGGCTCCTGGCGGCGCGGGTTCTCGGCGTCGCGCCCCGTGTTGCTGCCCACGCCGACACGATCGGCAACGGCGCGGAGCGCGGCGGGCCGCATCGCGGGGCGGAGGCCGCGGTTTGCCGCCCTGGCCTGTGGTATCTTCGATTACCGTGAGGGGCGAATGTCCTCTGCCGCGTGCCTGGACTGCCCCGACCCGACCGCCGAGGCCTGCGCCGTGTGCCCGGTGGCGGCGGGCGTGTAGGGGCGGGCGGCGACCTCCCGGAGGTGCAGGCGCGCCGCGAGCCAGGGCGGGGCGGTGTGCTTCCGGATAGGATGGCCCCCGGACGCGGGCGCCGCCGCGGTGCGCGCGTCGGGCCTGGAGCGCACGCGTGGACCCGAAGCTTCCCCCGGTTGACCTCACCACCGTTCAGCGCGCCCGCAGCGTGCTCGAGCCGCTCGCGGCGTACCACCACTTCACCGCCGAGGGCCTCGAGACCTTCCCGAAGACCGGCCCCGTCCTCCTCATCGTGCACCACAGCCTCGCGACGTACGACGGCTTCTTCGCCGGTGGCGCGGTGTGGGACGCCACGGGCCGCCTGCCGCGCGGTCTCGGCGACGACCGCATCTTCCAGATCCCCGTCCTGAAGGGGTTCGCGGCGCGGATGGGCATCGTGCCCGCCTCGCCCAAGGCGGGGGAGCAGCTCCTCCGCGAGGGGCACGTGCTGGGCGTGGCGCCGGGCGGCATGTGGGAGTCGTTGCGGCCGCGCACGGAGCGGCGGCGCTCGCGCTGGGAGGGGCGCAAGGGGTTCGCGCGGCTCGCGCTCCGCACGGGCGCCGCCATGGTGTTCGCGGCGTGCCCCGCCGCGGACGAGATCTACACCGTGTACCCGAGCCGCGTGACCGACGCGATCTACCGGCGTTTCCACCTGCCTGTCCCC
>CAXNIN010000044.1:0-18352 GCA_964202365.1 Myxococcota bacterium
CGACGAACACGATCACGAGCACGACCACGAGAACGAAGAGGAGCTCGACGAGCTCGACGAAGAGGACGAAGAAGGGGAGGACGACGAGGACGACACCGTCATCCTGTCCGACGCCGAGGGCAACGAGATCGAGTACCAGTTCCTCGCCATCGTCGAGGTGGACGGAGAGAACTACGCCCTCCTGACTCCCGCCGTTGACGAAGACGACGAGGAAGCGACCGAGATCTTCATCTTCCACTACGAGCAGGACGAGGACGGCGGCGAGATCTTCTCCGACGTGGCCGACGAAGCCACTTTCGAGAAGGTGCGCGCGCAGGCCGAGGCCCTCTTCGCGGCCGGGGACGACGAAGACGACGCGTAGTCGCGGTGAGGGAGGCGACCCGAACGGCGGGTCGCCTCCACTTCCGCTTGACACGCGCCCGAAAGCACGTACCTTGCGGCCCCGCTGGAGGTCGCATGGTTCGGTTCATCGCGCTCATGGTGCTCGCTGGGTGCAGCGCCACGTACAAGGACGAAGCTGAGGGTCCGCTCGCGAACCGCGACACGGGCCTCGACGACACGGACTCCGGCGGGGACACCGACACCGGCGAGACAGCGCCGCCCGTCGACGCCGACGGCGACGGCTTCACCGTTGACGAGGACTGCGACGACGGCGACGCCACCGTGTTCCCCGGCGCCCCCGAGCTCTGTGACGGCCTCGACAACAACTGCGATGGCCGCTTCGACATCGACGAGGACGAAGACGAGGACGGCATCGCGAACTGCGAGGACGCCTGCCCCGTTTACGCCGCGCCCGGCGCGCCGGGCGACGGCCGCATCGTCGACCCCATCGGCACCATCCAGGAGGCCGTCGAGCTCGCCGGCGAGAGCGCCTGCTACGAGGTGCGCGCGTTCCAGGGCACGTACTACGAGAACGTGAATTGGTATGGGCACCCCGTGAACGCCGAGAGCAT
The DNA here is from genome assembly GCA_964202365.1 of Myxococcota bacterium. Lineage (GTDB taxonomy): Bacteria > Myxococcota_A > UBA796 > UBA796 > SXON01 > CAJBVW01. The sequence goes on from CAXNIN010000044.1 coordinate 954, forward strand.
CGACGGACCCGCGGTCACGACGATTGACGGGCAGGACATCGAGTCGGTCGTCACGTTCGAGACCGCGGAGGCCGAGGACGCCCGCATCTACGGCTTCACGCTGCAGAACGGCGGCGGTGGCGACGGGGCGGGGATCTCCGTGCGCTACGCCGCGCCGACGATCGAAGGGAACATCATCACCGGGAACAACGCCGCGGTGGCCAACTACCTCGGCGGCGGAATCCGCGTGTACGAGGGTGATCCCGTCATCGTGGACAACGAGATCTCCGGGAACGACGCGGGCTTCGGCGGCCCGGAGAACGGGAGTGACGGCGGCGGGATCAACATCCGCGGCGGGTCCGCCTATGTGGCCGGCAACTGGATCGTGGACAACACCGCGGGCGACGGCGGCGGCATCTGGATCGCCTACTCCGATGCGATCATCGCCAACAACCGCATCAGCGGCAACGAAGCCCGCGACGACGACGCCACCGCGGGCGGGCAGGGCGGCGGCATCAACGTCCAGATCTCCGGCCCGTCCGGCCCGTACATCGTGAGCAACGTCATCAGCGACAACGTGGCGTCGATGTTCGGCGGCGGAATCGTGACGTACGAGGCGAACGATCTCTACCCGTCGGCGCAGATCACGAACAACACGATCGCGTTCAACGAGGTGCAGGACACCGACAACGGCGCCGGGGTTTGCCAGTGGCGCCGCACCACGCCCACGGTGACGAACAACATCATCGCGTTCAACAACGGGGTGGGCGTGTTCTCCGAGAACGACATGGACGAAACGTTCACCTACAACCTCGTCTTCGGCAACGGCACCAACTACTCGGGCATGAGCGGGAGCGGTGCTGGAAACGTGGCGTCCGACCCCCTCTTCGTGAACGCCACGAACGACGGCGACTGGACCAACGACAACTTCACGCTCCGGCCGGCCTCCCCCGCCGTGAACGCCGGTGATCCCGGCACCACGGACGCCGACGGCTCCCGCGCGGACATCGGCGCGTACGGCGGCGGCTACAGCGGCGGCTGGTAGGAGAGAGCGGGCGCCGACCTCCCGGTGGCGGGGGGCGGTCGCGAGCCGCGGGGGGCGTCGGCCTACTTCGCGGCGGCCTTCGGCGCCTTGGGGTCCACACCCTTGGCCCGCATGTCCGCGACCTTCTTGCGGCCCTTCTGCAGCTCGTCGTCGGCGATCATGTGGTAGAGGCCCGGCGTGTGGCGAACGATCAAGCTTTGAAGCTTGCAGTCCCACGTGGGCAGGTTGTAGAAGCGGCCGTGCTCGACGCAGCGCAGCAGCGCCCGGCCAACTTCTTCGGAGGAGTGCGCCGAGTTGAAGGCCGACTCGGACTCGATGACGTGGAGCACGTCGGGCTTCGAGAGCGTCTCGTGCGCGAAGCCGGGGGTGTCCGTGGTGGGCGGGTAGAACACCTCGACGCGCACGCCCGAGAGCTTCATCTCCATGCGGAGGGCCTCGGCCATCTGCACGATCGCCGCCTTGCTCGCCCCGTATGCGCCGTAGCCCCAGAAGCCGGTGACCGCGACGAGCGACGTGACGAGGCAGATGTCGCCCTTGCCCTGGGCCACGAGGTGCGGGGCGAACGCGCGCACGGCGCGCACGTGGCCCATGTAGTTGAGGTCCATGACGCGCATGAAGGCGGCGTCTTCCATGTCGAGGATCTCGCCGGTCTCGGCGGCGCCGCTGTTGCACACGAGCACGTCGATGCCGCCGAGGGCGGCGATCGCGGCGGCGGCGCCGGCGTTGACGGAGCCGGTGCTCGTCACGTCCATCGACACGCCGAAGAAGCGCTGGTCGCCCTTGGCGGCCTTGCGGCACGCGGCGAGCGTCTCGTCGATCGCGCCCTGCCCGCGCGCGCCGATGCCGACGTGCGCGCCCTCGGCCGCCATCATCACCGCGGCCGACTGCCCGATGCCCTTGGAACCACCCGTGATGAAGACACGCTTTCCGGCAAAGAACGACATCGAGACCTCCGCGGCGGGGGCCCTCTAACCGCCTACGCCGCCATGTCGGCCATCACCTTCCCGAAGATGCGCGGCGCGCCTTGAAAGCCGAGGATCGAGCCGACCAGCACCAAGGCGCCGCCGCGGCGCGAAGCGACGCGCCGGCCGAACCGCAGGCTCCCGTCGAGCACCGCGCCGCGGTTGAGCGCGACCATCTCGGCCTGCCGCGCGGGATCGGCCCGGGATGAACCCGACGGCCCCTACGGCCGGCATCCATGTCGACGTGCCGTCGCTCCGTCGCTTGCAGGCGTGGCTCCAGGCCCGTCCGGACGCCACCCTCCTCCCCTCTCACGATCCCGATGTGCCCGCGCGTCTCCTCGCCGCGGGCCTCCGCACCCCCCCGATTGCCCCCGTCTCGGCCACGCCGTAGACTGGTTTCCCCGCCCGGTTCGCCATGTTGCTCCTCGCCCTCGCGTGCGCCGAAGCGCCGCCCGTCATCACCCCCGACACCCTCCCCGCGCCCGACGCGTGGGGGATCACCGGCCCCGGCGGGCCCGTGGCATCTTTCTCTGCCGAGCAGCTCGATCAACCCTGCGCGGCGCTCACCGGCGGCCCAGAGGACATCGAACACCACAACCTCGTGGGCATCTACGACGGCTGGCTCGTGCTCCCGTGGGCCCCGGAGAGCGGCGGTGGCGGCGTGTCGGTGTTCGGCTTCTCCGACGCGTGCAACCCCGAGAAAATCGGCGAGACGTACAGCGCCGCGATGCGCGAGAGCCACACGCTCGCGATCGCCGAGGTGGGCGGGCGCACCATCCTCGCGGTGGACGCCCACCACGCCAACGATCGCGGCGGCATCGGCTTCTGGGACCTCACGGACCCCACCGCGCCGGTGTGGCTCTCCACCCTCGATCTGCCCGGCTACGACTACCCGGACGCCTACTTCCGCGTCGCGATATCAACGTTCTGGCAAGGCGACGTTTTGTATGTGAGCGCGGGCTTCCTCGGCGTGTTCACGGTCGACGTGTCCGACCCCACGAACCCCGTGATCCTGTCCAACTGGGTAGAACCGGCGTTCCTTGCGGGGAGTTTTCATGTCATCGGAAACCTCGCCCTCGCTTCGTCGGCCGGCCTGCCGCGCACGCTGCTCTGGGACATCGGCGACCCCGAAAACTGGCAGCCCCTCGCCGACTTCAACACCGAGTCCGCCCCCGGCGACCCCCACCCCTACTACTTCGCGAACGTCGGCGGCCGCTACGCGCTGTTTGCGCGCAAGGACACCGGCGGCGGGCCCACCGTGTACGACATCTCCAACCCCGAAGCGCCCGTGCTCGTGGGCCTGGCGGACGCTCCCGAAGCCGACGGCGGCTACGTGGTGCGCCACGAGGCGCTCTTGTTCCAGGGCGAGTCGAACTTCGGCTCCCGCTACGACTTCTCCGACCCCGCCCGCCCCACCGAGATCGCCCGCATCGACATGGCCGGCGACTTCGACACCCTCGTGCCCATCGGTAACGTTGCGGTCGGCAGCGTGGACGACGACGCCGAGCCCGGCAAGGCGACGCTCGTGTTCCCATGGGCCACCGAGCCCGACGCGCGCGGCCCCGCGGTGGAGCTCACGAGCCCGATGGACGGCGCCACCTGGGTGCCCGTGACCGGCCGAATCGGCCTCTCGCTGGATGAGCAGGTGGAGCCGAAGAGCGTGCACGCCGGCTCGTTCCGGGTGTGGGCGGAAGACGGGCGCGCGGTCGCCGGGCGCTTCTACGCGCAGGAGTCCATCGTGAACTTCGTGCCCGACGCCCCCTTTCAGGCCGACACCACCTACTTCGTGGACGTACCCGCGGGCGGCATCGCCGATGTCACCGGCAACCCCACCGCCGCCGCGTACACCTTCGCCTTCGCGACGGGCGCTTCGGTGTCGGAGCGGCCGTGGTGAGGGGGTTCGCGCGTTTGGGGCGGGGGTGGGCCCCCGCAACGCCCCCCGCGTGGCTGGCGGTGGCGCTCCTCGCGCGCGCGCTCGGCGGGTGCGCCGACCCCGGCGGGGACACGGCGCCGGCCGCCTCGGCGGCGCTCCCGGACGCCGTGCTCGACGGCGAGACGGTCGTGTTCGTGGGGGCTGCCACCCCCTTCGACGCCGGCGCCAGCACCGGGCCAGGCTTCACCTGGGACTTCGGCGACGGCGCCACGGCGGAAGGCGCGGCCGTCACCCACACCTACGACGCGCCGGGCCGCTACACCGTGCGCCTCACCGCCACGAACGCGGAAGGCCGCACGGACAGCGTGAGCGCCGCGCGGGTGGCGGTCCACACGCCCGTCGAACCCGCGCCCACCGCGAGCGGGCGGCTCGCGTACGTGGGGGGCCGGCTGTACGCCGCGCTCGCGGACGAGGACACCGTGGTGGTGGTCGCCGGCAACGCCGTGGCACACCGCCTCGCAGTGTGCGGGCACCCGGTGTCGTTGTCCGCGTCGGCGACCACGCTCGCGGTGGCCTGCCGGGACGACGCCGTGCAACTGTGGGCGATCGACGCGGCGGAGGGCGCCCCGGTTCTGCGGGGCGAGGTGGTGCTTCGGTGGGGCGCCCGGCCGATGGGCGTCGCGATGGAAGGCGAAGAAGCCCTCGTGGCGCTCGCCGGCACCGGCGAGATCGTCCGCATCGCCGCCGACGGCGGCGGGTACGTGGCGACGCCGGTGGCGTCCGTGGCGGACACCCGCGCGATCGCCGTCGCGAGCGGTGTCGTTTTCGCGCCCCGGTTCCGGTCCCTTGACGACGCCGGTGTGGTCACGCGCCTCGGCGCCGACGCTGCGTCGTTCTCCCTCGCGCCCGACGCAGGCCCGGACTCCGACACCGACGCCCGCGGCGTGCCGACACTCCTCGGCGCCGTGGCGGTACGCCCGGACGGCCGCGCGGTGGTCGTGGGCGGCACGAAGGCCAACGTCGCGCGCGGCCTCGCGCGCGACGGCCTCGCGCTCACCCCCGAAACCAGCACCCGCGCCGCGCTCCGCTCCATCGACGCCGTGACGGGTGCGCCGCTCGAACGTGCCTTGTTCGACAACCGCGACGCCGTTGGGGCGCTCGCGTTCACGCCGCTCGGTGACCGCCTCCTCGTCGCGCACGTCGGGGCCGGCGTGGTGGACGTGCTCGATCCCTTCACGCTCACGCGCCTCGGCGGGTTTCAGTCCGTGGGCGTCGGGCTCGACGGCCTCGCCACCGACGGAGACACCGCGTGGGTGCTCGCGAGCGTGGACAAGGAGCTCGTCGCGTACGATCTGAACGCGGGCAACGCCGAGATCGAGCTGGCGCGCGTCGCGCTCTCCGACGCCGCGGTGAATCAAGGCGCGCGCGTGTTCCACTTCGCGGGCGATCCCCGCATGAGCCGCGACGCCTACGTCTCCTGCGCGAGCTGCCACCCCGACGGCGAGACCGACGCCCGCACCTGGGACTTCACCGACCGCGGCGAGGGTCTGCGCGACACCCAGGCGCTCTTCGCGCTCCCCGACGCCGGTCCCTTCCACTGGACCGCCAACTTCGACGAGCTCGAGGACTTCGAGAACGCCATCCGCGACCACCAGGGCGGCGGCGGCTTCCTCCCCGACGCGCTCCTCTCCGACCCCCTCGGCGCCCCGAAGGCCGGCCTCTCTCCGGAGCTCACGGCCCTCGCCGCGTACGTCCGGAGCTTCGCGCCCCCGCGCTCGCCCTGGCGCGCGGAGGACGGCGCCTTCACCGAAGCCGCGCTGCGCGGGCGCGCCGTGTTCGCGGCGAACGGGTGCGCGGAGTGCCACGCGGGAGTCGAGCTCACCGACGCCGGGTGGGAGGGCGACACGCCCGTGCTTCACGACGTGGGCACGCTCCTCGCCACCTCCGGGGAGCGCGCCGGCGCCTCGCTCGCCGGGCTCCGCACCCCGAGCCTGCACGGCCTGTTCGCCACCGCGCCCTACCTCCACGACGGCCGCGCCGACACCCTGGGGGGCGCCCTCGTGGCCCACGGGGTCGACGCTGACCCCGACCTCGTGCGCTACCTCCTCGAGCTCGAGGACGCCCCGTAGCCCCGATGCGCGCCCACCGCCCGGCACGGACGGCACGCCGTGGATGTGGTTCCACACCTTCGACGACCTCGCCGACATCCCGATCTGACGCGCATGCCCTCGCGGCTCGATACGAGGCCCGGATGTCCGCCTACCCAAATCTCCTCGCGCCGCTCCAGGTGGCCCACCTCACCCTCCCGAACCGCGTGCTCATGGGCTCCATGCACGTGGGCCTCGAAGAGGAGGGCGGCACCTACCCCAAGCTCTCGGCGTACTTCGCCGAACGCGCGCGGGGCGGGGTGGGCCTCATCGTCACCGGCGGGGTGGCGCCCAACCGGGCGGGGCAGCTCAAGCCGTTCGCGAGCACGCTCAACTCGTCGCGGGAGGCGAAGCGCCACCACCACGTCACCGACGCGGTGCACGGGGCCGGAGGCAGGATCTGCCTTCAGATCTTGCATGCCGGGCGCTACGGCTACCACCCGTGGGCGGTCTCGGCGTCGCGCATCAAGTCGCCGATCAGCCCGTTTTCGCCGTGGGGCCTCACGGGGCGAGGGGTGAAGAGCACCGTCGCCGACTTCGTGCGGTGCGCAAAGCTGGCGAAGGAGGCGGGGTATGACGGCGTGGAGGTGATGGGGAGCGAGGGCTACCTCATCAACCAGTTCCTCGTGCGTCACACGAACCACCGCACCGACGCGTGGGGCGGAGAGTGGGCCAACCGGATGCGCTTCCCGGTGGACATCGTGCGCGGCATCCGCGAGGCGGTGGGCAGCGACTTCGTCATCATCTACCGGCTCTCCATGCTCGACCTCGTGCCGGACGGGAGCAGTTGGGAAGAAGTGCTCGAGCTGGCGCGCGCCATCGAGGGCGCGGGCGCGTCGATGCTCAACACGGGCATCGGGTGGCACGAGGCGCGCATCCCGACAATCGCGACGATGGTGCCCCGCGGCGCGTTCACGTGGGTGACGCGGCGTCTCCGGGAGTCCGGCGCGGTCACCATCCCGCTCGTCACGAGCAACCGCATCAACACCCCGGACGTCGCGGAGGCCGTGCTCGCGAGCGGCGCCGCCGATCTCGTGAGCATGGCGCGCCCGCTCCTCGCGGACCCCGACTTCGTGAAGAAGGCCGCCGCCGGCCGCGCCGCCGACATCAACACGTGCATCGCCTGCAACCAGGCGTGCCTCGACCACATCTTCCAAAACAAGCGCGCGAGCTGCCTCGTGAACCCGCGCGCCTGCCACGAGACCGAGCTCGTCTACACCCCGGCCACCCGCCGCCTGCGCGTGGCGGTGGTGGGCCTCGGGCCCGCCGGGCTCTCGTGCGCCACCGTGGCGGCCGAACGTGGGCACGACGTAACGGCGTTCGAAGCGGACAGTCACATCGGCGGCCAGTTCAACATGGCGCGCCGCATCCCGGGCAAGCAGGAGTTCGACGAGACGATTCGCTACTTCGAAGGCCGCCTCGCGCAGACCGGCGTGAACGTGCGGCTCGGCACCCGGGTGGACACCGAAGCGCTCCGCGGCTTCGACGCCGTTGTCGTCGCAACGGGCGTATCTCCGCGGAAGCTCGGGATTCCCGGCGCGGACCACCCCAAGGTGAAGAGCTACGTCGACGTGCTCGCGCGTGGCGCAACCGTCGGCAAGCGCGTGGCGGTCATCGGCACCGGCGGCATCGGCCACGACGTGGCGTCGTACCTCGCTGATCCGCCCGAGGCGCCCGAGCTCGGGGCGTTCCTCGCCGAGTGGGGTGTCGATTACGACGGTTGGGGGCGCGCGGGCGACCGCCGCGGCGGCCTCAGCACGCCCGTTCGGCCGGCGCAGAACCGGGAAATCGTGCTGCTCCAACGCTCCCCTCCCGGCCGCGGCAGTCGTCTCGGCAAGACGACGGGCTGGATTCACCGCGCGGCGCTGAAGCAGCGCGGCGTGAAGGTGATCGGCGACGTGCGCTACGAACGCGTCGACGACGCCGGGCTGCACATCACGGTCAACGGCGCGCCCCAGACCCTCGACGTCGACACCATCGTCGTGTGCGCGGGCCAGGTGTCCCTCGCGGACCTCGCCGCGCCGCTCCGGGCCGCCGGGGTGGTGGTGCACGTGATCGGCGGCGCCGAGGAGGCCGCCGAGCTCGACGCCAAGCGCGCCATCCAGCGCGGCGCCCAGGTGGCGGCCGAACTGTAGCGGAAGAACAGGGGCAGTCGGGCAGCCGGCGCGCGGACGCGCCGCTGCGGAAGCGGGGGGTGGCGGTGCGGACCGGCGGTGGTTCCGTTCGCCCCCGCTCACGCCGTGGCGGCCGACTCCACGTCCGCGAGGAGCGCGGCCGCGGCCGGGCCGATCACGTCGCGCCAGCCGCGCGCGATCACGGACCGCGCGACATCGGGCGCGAGCAGGCCGCCCGGGGTGTCGCCGGGCACCGCGGGGGCCTCCGCGAACACGCGCGCGAGCGCCTCGCGCACGGTCACCCCTCCGGCTTCCGCGGCCCAGCGCACGGTGCGCCACGCGAGCGCGGCGTGGCGGGCCTCGTCGCGAGCGATCACCGCGAGCGCGCTGCGTTCGGCGGGGTCCGTGGTGCGGTCGTGCGCTTCGGCCATCAGGAGCGCGGAGAGGGTCTCGGCGATGCACCCTTCGCGGGCCGTGGCCTCGGCGAGCTCCACGAGGTCCACCGAGAGCTCCATCGCGCGGAGATCGAGCGGACCGGGGCCCACGTGGCCCATCGCGCCGCGCGCGGCGAGGCCGAACGCGAGCTTCGCGTGGCGCACCTCGTCGGCCGCCGCGGCGTGGGCGTCGGCCACGAGATCGGCCGGGGCGCCGAACTGGAGGAGATCGAGCGCAAACCGGGAGAACGACGCGATGGACGCGTGCTCGGCAAGGCCGATGCGGGCCCAGGCGAAGGCGCGCTCGGCGGGGGCGGCCGGGCCGGCCTCCGGGCCGGCGAGCCAGCCGTCGCGGCGGAGGAGCGGCGCGAGGCGCGGGGCGCCGTCGATCACCAGGGGGCGCCCGTAGGCGCACTCCTCTTCGGGCGGGATGACAGTGAGGGGGTACCGACAGAACGAGAGCGGCGCCATCCCGCCGATGTTCGCGCAGTTCTCGTCGGGGGTCCCCGCGCCGTCCACCGAGATCACCTCCGCGCCGCACGTGTCGGGCGTCACCTGATCGACCGGGACGAGCTCGGGGGCGGGGCACTCCGTGATGTCGGTGGGCAGGACGTAGCAGCCCGTCTCGGAGACCGGCGCGGCGGTGTCGGTGTCGGTGTCGCCGCCGCTGTCGGTGTCCGTGGTGTCGCTGGTGTCGCTCGTGTCGCTGGTGTCCTTGTCGTCGGGGAGGGGGCAGCCGCCGACGAGCGGGAGGAGCAGCAACAAGAGCGCGCGATACGGGTTCGCCATGGACTCTCCAGCCCCGAGATTAGCCGGAGATCGGCGCCGCGCGTGGATTCTCGGCGCGCGCGGTGCGCCCGGCCGCGGCGTTGACCTTCGCAGTTCTTCACGGTTGTCCCAACGGGGGCTTCACGCGGCCGGCCCATGTTTAGGGGGCAAGGAGGTTGCATGTCACGTGTCCTCATGGGTGCTCTCGGAATGATGATGGTGTTCGCGTTCGGCCGGCTCGCGTTCGCGCTCGGCCGGCGGCGTCGCTGGCGGCGCTGCAGCGGCCGCTACGGACGCCACGGCGGGCCGGGCGGGCCGGGCGGCCTCGGGGAGGAGCGCTTCGCGCGCGCCGCCGGCGAGGTGATGAAGCGGCGCCTGCGCATCGACGAAGAGCAGGAGCCGGTGGTCGATCACGCGCTGCGCGACCTGCGCGCGACGATGACGGAGCTCACGCGGGAGCTCGGCGAGACGCGCGCGGCGGTGGCCGAAGCGTTCCGCGGGGAGGCCGTGGACGACGCCGCGCTCGCGGCGACGTTCGCGCGGCAGGACGACGCGGTGGCGCGCGCCCGCCGCGACGTGGTGTCGGCGCTCAAGCAGGTGCACGCCGTGCTCGAGCCCGATCAACGCGCGAAGGCCGCGGACTGGATGGGCTCGGCCCGCCCCCGCTGGATGTAGGCCCCCTCGGCGGCCGCCGGGCTCGACGCGAGCCGGGCGGCCGGCCATGTTCGGAGAACCCATGCCCATCCGCGCGCTCCTCATCGACGACGACGTACGCCTCGCCGAGCTCCTCGCCGGCTACCTCGCGCCGCACGAGGTGGCGCTCGCGCACGCGCCCGACGGCCTCAAGGGCCCGCGCGCGGTGGCGGCCGGCGGCGTGGACATCGGGATCCTCGACGTCATGATGCCGGGGCTCGACGGCCTCGACGTGTCGCGGCGGCTCCGCCAGTCGAGCGCGGTGCCCGTCGTGATGCTCACCGCGCGCGGCGACGAGACGGACCGCGTGGTGGGCCTCGAGCTCGGCGCGGACGACTACCTCGCCAAGCCCGTGTACCCGGAGACCCGCCGCGAGGGCGGCGCGCGGGTGTGGATCGAGCTCCCGCGCGCGACGCTCGGCCCCGCTACCAGCGGAGGCGGCCCGTGGCGGTGACCAGGGTGTGGGTGCCGCCGCCCATGTCGGCCGAAGCGAGGTAGTGCCCGCCCTGCACGAGGAGCGCGGGCATCGTATCTACCTTGAAGAGCTTCGTCTTCACGTCGCCCAGGGTGACGGCCCAGTCCACTTCGGTGCCGAGCGCGTAGCCGGCGGTGGGGGTGCCGAGGAAGTTCACCGGCACGCCGCCGTTGCGGTACGTCGCGAAGGGCTGGCTGATCGGGCTCGTGTTCCACCCGAGCACGACGCCAGCCTTCACGCCGAGCCACGCCACGGGTTGAACGCCCACTAACGGCTGCACGAACGCGGCGTGGCGCACGGCGCCCTCGCCCACGAGGAGGTCGGCGCCGTCCGGCGCGCGGCCGCTGTGGGAGTCGTCGGTGAGCTGCGCGTAGGCGGCGGCGTCGACCGCGCCCTGTACTTCGTCGAACATCACCATGCCGGCGTCGAAGTCCCGGTCGAACGCGAAGTCCTGCGACGTGCCGTCGTCGGGGTTGCCGTCGCCCGTGGAGTACCCGCCGCGCACGAGCGCGGTGATCGGGAGCTTCTCGGTCGTGAGCTCGACGAGCGCGGTGGCGCCAAGCGAGGAGACCGCGAGGCCGTCGCGGCTGGTGTAGCTCTGGGAGCGGCCGGTGGTGCCGAGGATCCCGGCGGCTTCGGCCGCCACGCGGAGCTTCGCGCCGCCGAGCGCGATGGGGACATCGCCGTAGAGGTCCACCACGCCCACGGAGGTGACGCGCTCGCCGTCCGCCTCGGTCTGGTTTCGGTACACGGCGTAGGCGCCCACGCGCGGGGCGTCGGCCTTGCCGTAGAGCGCGCTCGCGACGGCCTGCCACGCGGCCTGCCCGCCGGTGAACGGGCTCCACGACGCGGTGTCGTCGTCGATGACGCGGTCGCCCGCGATCACGAACGTGAGCGGCACATCCTGGATGGGCCGGGACGCGAACCGGAGCCGGAGCACGCGGTCGCCGAAGTCGGAGCGCCCGAACACGGGGTCGTGTGCGCCGTCGTTCGCGACGAGACCGAGGCCCCAGTGGCTGGTGACGAGGCCGCCTTCGATGGCGACGGGGCCGGCGAGGCCGCTTGCGGCGAGCCGACGCACGCGGAAGGCGTCCGTGCGGAGCACGTTCACCACGTCACGGTCGCGGGCGTCTTCCGCGCCGGGGATGTCCCACGCGTCGCCCGCGGCCTGCCCCGTGAAGAGGTCCCACTCGGTGCCGACCTTCCAGTCGTCGCGCGCGTAGCCGACGCCGGCGCGGAGCCGCGTGTCGAGCACGGCGGACTGGCCGAGCGCGGTGCCGTCGGGATCAACGGTCAGCGCCGGCGGGAGGCTCCCGAGGAGGCGGAGCTCGCCCCAGGAGGAGAGCGGGCCGTTGACGGCGGCGGGGCTCTCCGGCCCCGGCGGCGTCCCGGCGGGGCTCTCCGCGGCGGGCGCGGCGGGCGCGGGATCGGCGGCGCGGGCGAACGAGAGGAGCGAGAGAAGCGCGATCACCGGGGCCTCCGGGCGGATGCGGTGTCGGAGGCCGTGTCGGAGGCGGAGGTGTCGGAGGCGGAGGTGTCGGCGCCGGCGGTGTCGGACGCGGACGTGTCGACGGGGCCAGTGTCGACGGGGCCGGTGTCGACGGGGCCGGTGTCGACGGTACCGGTGTCGCCGCCGGTGTCGCCGCCGCCGCCGAGCGCCGGAATCCAGGCGCAGCTCGCGTCCTCGAGGCACGCGTCGTCGCGGATGAGCTGGCCGTTGTCGAGGAAGTACGACGCCATCTGCATCGACGCGAAGGTGGCGGCGTCGAAGGCGCGGTCGGGCTCGGGGGTGGCGAAGCCGTGCGTGCCCGTGGTGCGGATGTACGGGAGGCGGAGCCCGCTCACCCCGGCGCTCGTCTCCGCGACCACGCGGAGCGGCGCGTCCGAGGCGGCGCCGGTGCCGTCGGTGCCGTTGTCGAGGTCGTCGGCGTCAAAAAGCACCGGCGTACCCTCGCTCCCGACGTACGGCCCGTACTCTTCGAGGCCCTGCACCACCTTGCGGTCGATGAGGAAGCGGTCGACCGTGGTGCCGTAGCGGTCGTCGATCACGGAGTCGTCGAGCCAGCCGGCGGCCCGGGCGAGCGCGATGCCGGTGTTGATGCTCACGATGGTGTCGCCCGGGGTGGGCATCAGGAGCATGTTGCGCGGCTTGCCGTCGAACGGCGCCTCGGTGAGGTTGCGCGCGTAGCCGATGGGATCGCCGGCTTCGAGGATGGAGCCGAACACGAAAGCGACACGACGGAGCGACGGGGTGCCGCGGATGTAGCCGTTGCCTTCGGCGGCCGCGACCAGCGGGGTGCCGGCCGGGTAGGTGACGCCCTCGAAGAGGGTGTCGGCCTCCCAGGTGTCGAGCGTCGCGACGCGCGTGCCGTCGGCCGCGTACACCGAGAGCGACAGGGTGTCGCCCGCGAGCGTGGGATCGGCGATGGGGTACGACGCGCCGGACGCGGGCCCGGCCTCGGGGATGCCGGCGAGCGCGCGCTTCTCCCAGGCGCTCGCGGCGTCGGCCGCCACGCTCACGCGGAAGCGGCCGTCTTCCGGGAGGTACACCTCGCGGACCTCGCCGCTGACGAGGTTCTCGAGCACGACGCGGCCGCCCGGCGGGTAGCTCGGGAGCGTCCCGACCGTGAGCTCGTACATCGCGGTGACCGAGTTGACCATCTGCACCACGCGCAACGAGCCGTCGCCGTTGGGATACCCGAGGAACATCGGGGTCATCAGGCGGCCGTGCATCGCCTCCACCGCGCCGCCGATCTCCGTGCGGAGCGCCACGTCGAGCAGGCCACCGCCGGGGACGACCGGCGCCCAGGCCGTCACCTCGTCGACGACGGCGGCCGCCACGGCGACGTTGATGCCGCCGAGCGAACCGCCGATGACGTTGTACTTCACGTCGGGCCCGCCAATGTCCGCGGTGCCGTCGTTGTCCCAGTCGCAGGTGACGGAGGTTGTGCCGTCCGGGCGCGTCATCGTGCCGGAGCCGCACGCGCGCAGGCTGTCGAGGAACTGGGCGTGGTCGAGCGCGGCCTGCCGCACCATGTCGCGGGTGTGGAAGGCGTCCGCTGTCCACTGGTCGCCGCCGGAATCCGCGACGCCGTTGTTGTCGAGGTCGCGGTAGCGAGCGTCCTTGAGGTGCGTGTAGAAGGGGAGGAGGTTCGTGGCGTCGAGCACGGGCGCGATGAGCGCCTCGTCTTCCGGGCTCACCGTGGGGCCGTGGCCCGGGTAGTCGAACGCGCACGCCGCCATGCCCATGCGGTTGAACGCCCAGGCGAAGCCGAGGAAGTCGAACCGGGACGAGCCGTAGCCGTGCCCGAACATCACCACCGGGGCGGGCTGGGGGACGTTCGCGGGGAGAACGCACGAGAACGCGATGCGTTCGGCCTGCGCCGCGTACGTGCCGTTGAAGGCGTCGACCTGCCAGTAGTCGTCGGAGTCGTCGACCGCGGGCCACACGCCGGGGCCCTGGCCGGGCTCGCCGAGGAAGTTCGGCGTGGTGAAGACCCCGCCGACCACGTTGCTCCCGAACGTCGCGTAGTTCGCGATGAGGGCGTCCGCGCCCGCGCCGGAGAAGAGCCCGAGGTTCGCGAGCGTGGAGATGAGCTGCTCGGCGGGGAGCGTGGTGGGATCGAGGCCGGGGATCTCGTGCACCGCCACGGCTTCGGAGACGGCGGCCGGGTACGCGGCGTCGAGACCCGCGAGCGAGCCCTTGCCGAGCAGGCCCTGACGCGCGCCGCGCAGATCCCCGGTGACGTCGCCGGTGGTGAACACCCAGGAGAACGCGACGTCGTCCACCGCGAGGCCGAGATCGGGGAGGGCGTCCGCGAGGGGACGGAGGGCCTCGGTCTGGCGGAGGTGATGGACGAAGTCCCAGGGCGAACGCACCGGCTTTCCGTCGGCACCGACGAGACGCTCGGTGAGGACGACGGCGTACGTCGTCTTCTCGCGGAGCGGGCGCACCGGGCGCACGACGAGGGTGTTCGTCTCCTTCTCGTACCAGGTGAGGAGATCGTCGCGCGGATCGCCGCCTTCCGGCCACACGTTCGGATGGTCGAGCACCCCGTCGCCGTCGGTGTCCTCCCCCCAGTCGAGCACCCCGTCGCCGTCGAGGTCTTCTTCCACGGTGTCGTACACGAGCGTGGGGCTCATGCTCCGCGAATCGTTGGGGAAGTACCGGTCGGATCGGGGCACGTCGAGCGGGTAGCGGCCGTGGCCCACGTCGAGCGCGATGGGTTTCCCGTAGTCGGGGGAGTCGGGGTCGACGTCGACGAGGAACACGGCGTCGTCGCTGTACTGGGCGTCGCCGAGCTTGTCGTCGTCGGTGTGACGCGCGCGGATGTCGGCGAGGTCGAGCGGGGCGGTGAACGCCACGCTGATCGGGGCGTAGATGCCGAAGCCCGTGAGGAGGTTCAGCTTCTCGCGGGAGTGGCGCTCGTGCTCGGTGCCGGCCGCCACCGGAACGTTGAGCCGGAGCCCGGTGGAGCTCGACGGATCCACCACCGTGGCGAGATCGTTCGGGAACGGGATGTTCGGGAGAGGCTCGGCGTCCCAGTCCACCTGGACGAGCGGGCCGTCGCCAGCGGGCGTTGCACGGAGCCCCTCGGGGTAGGGCGCGCAAGCCAGGAGCAAGAGGGAGAGCACGTGAACCTCGAACGAGCCCGCGAGGATACCACGCCGTCCCCTACGTCCGGGGGGCGTTGCGGGGGCCCTCCCCCGCCCCCTGAACCCCCCGAGCCCGCGTCAGCCGCCGTCGTTGACCACCACGAGCGCCAGCTTCACCTGACGCTCGACGCCCTCGCGGCGGTAGGTGACCGTGATCTCGTCGCCGGGTTGCCGCGTGTCGAGCGCGCTGTAGAGGTCGTCGAAGTCGGCGATCGGCGCGCTGTCGATGCGCGTGATGACATCGCCGAGGCGGAGCCCGCCCCGCGTGCGCGCGAGGCCCTGGAGGCCGGCTTTCGCGGCCGGGGAGTCGGGCGTGACCTCGCGGATGACAACCCCGCGCACGCCCACGCGCGCCGCGGTCTGGTCGTCGAGCACGCTCACGCCGATGCCCACCTGTTCGACCCTTCCTTTCTCGATGATCTGGTCGACCACACGCCGCACGGTGGCGACGGGCACCGCGAACCCAATCCCCGCGGACGAGCCCGACTTGCTGTAGATCATCGTGTTCATGCCCACGAGGCGCCCCGCCGAGTCGAGCAGCGGCCCGCCCGAGTTGCCGGGGTTGATGCTCGCGTCCGTCTGGACCATGCCGCGAATCGTGACGTTCCCGAAGCCCACCATCTCGCGGTCGAGCGCGCTCACGACGCCGGTGGTGAGCGTGTGGTCGAGCCCGAACGGGTTGCCGATCGCAATGGCCTTCTGCCCCACCTCGAGCTGGTAGTCCGCGGCCGGGAGGCGCACGGACACGAGGCGGTCTTTCGGGGCTTCGATGCGCAGAACCGCGACATCCTTGCGGGGGTCGCCGCCGACGAGCGTAGCGGGCCACTCCGACTGGTCGTACAGGGTGACCGTGTACGACTTTCCGCCGTTCACAACATGGAAGTTCGTGACCACGTGGCCGCTCTCGTCCCACAGGAAGCCCGTGCCGCTGCCCGCCGGCACTTCCATCGTGCGGCGGTTCCAGTAGTCGACGACCACCTGGGTTTGCGTGACGAATACGGTGGCGGGGGCGGCCGCGCGGAAGATGTCGATGGTGTTGCGCTCGTCTTCGATGAGCGCCTTCGGCGACGGGGGAGGTACGAGCGGGGTTGTGGTGGCCGCTCCGGGCGCGGCGGGGGCGGGCGGCGGCGGGGGGGCGGCGCGATCGGTCGGGTCGGCCGACGCGGTGCACGCCAGGAGGAGGGCGGAGAGCGCGGCGAAGGGAGGAAGACGCGGCATGACGGCCTCCCCCCTCGCCTAACCCGACGTGGTCCGCGCGGTCAGAACCCGGCCTGGCCGTGGAGCACGATCCCGTGCGTGGCGGCGTCGGCGGCGCCGTCCACCCATTCGCGCTCGTAGGTGAGCGCGAGCGAGACCTTGTCCATGAAGTCGCGGTCGATACCCGCGATGAGCAGGTTCTCGCCGTCGTCCCCGGCGTCGGTGTCCGGATCCCAGTGGTCGTACCGGGC
The DNA here is from genome assembly GCA_964202365.1 of Myxococcota bacterium. GTDB lineage: Bacteria > Myxococcota_A > UBA796 > UBA796 > SXON01 > CAJBVW01. The sequence continues at coordinate 17,548 of CAXNIN010000044.1, forward strand.
GATCAGGCCCGCGTACTTCGGGAGGCGCGGGTTGAGCGTCGCGGAATAGCCGAGGCCGCTCGTGGGGCCGGTGCTCGTCCCGAGGACCTCGGCCCAAACGAACAGGCGCGGCATGTCGAAGCCCACGGAGCCCGCCCAGGTGAAGGTGTCCTCCCCGGTCGACGGATGCATGGCGTAGGCGGCGAAGCCCGTGATCGGCAGCGCACGCTTCTCCATCTTGGCGAGCGGGTTCACGGTCAGGCGGCCGTGGAACGACTTCCCGGCGTCCACCTCGAGCTTGTTGTAGCCCTCGCCGTTGAGCACCTCGACGTTCCAGTCCACGAGCCCGCCGCCGTGGTTGCCCAGGATCGCCACGCCGAGGTCGGCCGTCTCGAGCACGCCGGCGTTCTTCGCGAAGGACTCGGCGACGTAGCGGTGGCCCCAGAGGGCGTCGTAGAGCGGCGTGTACGGCGTGTCGATCATGCCGATCCGCACCTTGATCGGGCCGAGCTCCCGCGCTTCGAGGTACGCGTGCTTCACGAACACGCGGTACTTCGTGTCGTACGTGACTTCCTCGCCGGAGGAGAGGAGCGCGGGCTTCATGTGGTCCGCGTCGAGCGTGACGCGCGCCGCGAACCGCTTGCTCATCGTCACGTCGGTGCGGAGGTAAACGCGGTCCACATCGAAGGCGTTGGCGAGATCCGCGCCGTCCGAGAGGTCCAGGCTATAGCTGGGGAAGAGCATCCCCGAGAGCTTCACCACGGGGAACGTGGGTTCTTCCTTACCCTGGGCGAACGCGGCGGAGGCGAGCACGAGCAAAGACAGG
>CAXNIN010000045.1:0-17967 GCA_964202365.1 Myxococcota bacterium
GCCGCGGTGTCCACCCCGAGCGGGTCCACCACGCCCGGCGCGATGAGGCCGTAGTAGGTGCGCCCCTCGAACGCGCGGATGACGCCGGCGGCGGTCCCGAGGTTCTCCGCGGGGTTCGTCTCGGCGTGGTTCGAATACGCGTACGTGCGCTTGGCGAACGCGACGTCGAGCTCGGTCCACACGGTGCGCGTATCGAGCAGATCGAGCGGCCCGGTAAAGGTGTCCTCGATGCGGACGGCGCCCCACGAGTTCTTGGCGTTCGCGAGGTTGGAGTCGGTGATCCGGTCCTCGAAGAGCGTGTACGCGCCGCGCGCGCGGCGAGCGGCGGTGAACTGGTGCCGCGTCGGCGCGGTCGAGAGCGTGTAGGCGGCGGTCGACTCGGCGAGCACCACCCGGTGGATGAGGGTGAAGGTCCCCTTCTCGATCATCTGGCGCGCGGCGCCCACGTCGATGTGGCTCTGCGCGCGGACGCCGTCGCGCGCGGCGACGAACGCATCCTCGACGAACGCGCCGATGGACTCGCCCCAGTAGGCGTCCGCCGTGGGGGCGAGGTCCGCGAGCGGGGTCACCCAGATGTCGTGCGCGGTGCTGAGGAGCGCAAGGATCGCGGCGTCCTGGCTCGCGTCCGCCACGGGGTAGAACGCGACCGCGTCGGCGAGGAGGTCGCGGAACCACCGGAGCATCGCCTCGCGCACGAGGAACTCGGCGTCGACCACGTCCGACGGGCGGCCCACCGCGAGCGCCGCGCGAATGTCGGCGTCCCACGCGAGCCCGGTGGCGGCCTCGGCCTCGCCCACGAGCGCGGCGAGGTCGCCCTCGTAGGCGGCGAGCGCCCCGGCGGCGTCGAGCGCCCCGGTCGCCGCCACGAACGCAGGCCACGTGGCGCTGAGGCGCGCGCCAACCTCGGTCTGCTCCCAGGTCTCCGTGCCCGTGTCGCCCGAGTCCGTATCGGTATCGGCGTCGGTGTCCGCGTCGGCGTCGGTGTCCGCGTCGGCCTCCCCGGTGTCCGGCTTGGGGCCGTCGTCGTTCACCTGGCATGCCAGCAGCAGACAAAGCGGCAGCAGAGGCAGGGCGCGAAGCAGCATCGAGGACTCCGTCTTGAAAATGAAAGTGATGTTCATTTTCGGGACCACCCGTAGCTCCCCCGCCATCGGGGCGCAACCGCAGCGCGGTACGCGTTCACACCGCGGCGGTGTCCTCGTCGGCGGGCTCCGGCAGCGGCCGCGCGATCTTGAGGCCTTCGCGGATGGCCTCGCTGTCCCAGCCGGTGTCCCCGTGGCCCCGCCCGCGGGCGATGTCGCCGCGGAGCGCCTCTTCGAGCCCGGCGATGCGCTCCCGGGCGGTCTTGACGAGCTGCGCCTGATCCTTGTGTACCGCCGCGAGCGCGAGGACAGCGGCTTCGTCGTGATGGCGAAACGTTCGAGCGGCGCGGTGCGCGAGGTGGGCGTGCGCCCCGAGGGCGCGCAGGGCGTCCTCTCCGAGCCGCAGCGACGTGTCGAACGTCTCGCGGTACACCTGGGAAACCCCGAGGTCGAGCAGCTCGTAGGCCTCGGTGCGTCCGCGGGCGCGCGCGAACACGGTGAGGTGCGGGAAGTGGGTGTGAACGGTGTGCACGATCTGGACGGCCTTCGCGTGGTCGTCCACCGCGACGATCAACAAACGGGCGTTCGCGGCGCCCGCGGCGCGGAGCAGGTCGAGCCGCGAGGCGTCGCCGTAGAACACCTTGGTGCCGAAGCGCTTGAGGATCTCGATCTGGTCCACGTCGGCGTCGAGCACCGTCGCGCCGATGCCGTTCGAGCGAAGGAACCGGCCGCAAATCTGCCCGAACCGGCCGTACCCGGCGATGATCACCGGGTGGCTCTCGTCCTCCACGTCGCTCTCGCGATCGTTCCCGCCGACGGGGCGGAGGCGGGGGAGGATCACCCGGTCGTGCAGCGTGAACAGGAGCGGGCTCATGGCCATCGACAGCGCCGTCACCGCCACGAGGGGGCGCGTCACGGACTCGGGGAGCACGCCGCTCTGCCCGGCGAACGAGAAGAGCACGAAGGCGAACTCGCCGACCTGCGCGAGCGCGACGGCGAACAGCGGCACCTGGTCCCGCGCGGCGCCGAACGCGCGCCCGAGGATGACGAGCACAGCGAGCTTCACGACGATCGCGCCGACGAGGAGACCGCCGATCGTGCCGGGGCCGTCGAGGAGGAGCCCGAAGTCGATCGACGCGCCGACGGCGATGAAGAAGAGGCCGAGGAGCAGCCCCTTGAACGGCTCGATGTCGCTCTCGAGCTCGTGGCGGTACTCGGAGTTCGCGAGCACGACGCCGGCGAGGAACGTCCCGAGGGCCGGCGAGAGGCCCACCGTCGACATCAGGAGCGTGACGCCCACGACGAGGAGGAGCGCCGCCGCGGTGAACATCTCCCGGAGCCCCGTGGCGGCCACGGCGCGCATGGCGGGCCGCACGAGGAAACGCCCCGCGACCACGACGGCCACAATGGCACCGAGCACGACGAGGGCATGTTGCCACGCCGGGAGGTGGGCAACGAAAGAGCCGCCGCCGTGGGACTCGCCGTCCGCGGCGGCGGGGTTCGCCGTCGCCAGCAGCGGGAACACCGCGAGCATCGGGATGACCGCGATATCCTGGAATAGCAGGACGGCGAAGGACTTCTGCCCCGCGTCCGTCTTCATCTGGCCCTTCTCCGCGAGGGTCTGCAGGGCGATCGCCGTGGACGACATCGAGAGGATCAGGCCGACCGCGAGCGCCTGCTGCCAGGGCAGCCCGAGCGCCAGTCCGATGGCCGCGACGACGAGCGCCGTCGCGGTCACCTGCAGGCCGCCGAGGCCGAGGATCGGCCCCCGGAGCCGCCAGAGCGTGGACGGGTCGAGCTCGAGCCCGACGAGGAACAACATCATGACGACGCCGAACTCGGCGAAGTGCATGACGTCGTCGCCTTCTTCCCCGACGAGGCCCAGGCCCCACGGCCCGATCGCGAACCCGGCGAGGAGGTAGCCGAGCACCGACCCGAGCCCGAGCCGCTTCGCGAGCGGGACCACGAGGAGCGCGGCGGCAAGGTAGACGAACGCCTGTCCGAAGAACGAGCCCATCAGGCCGCCCCGCCGACGATGTTCAGGCGATCGCCGCGAGAGGCGGCGTCGAGATCGACGCGGCCGTCCCGGAGCGCGAGCAACGTCCGTCGGTAGTCTTCGGCGTGGGCGGTGATCTCCGGCTCCTGCAGACGATGGGCGCCGTGCACTACGAACGGAGGCAGCATGCGCATGCCGCACAGGTTCGCCGTCTGCTCGATGGGGGCGAGGAGCTGACGGATGGTGAAGCGGTTGTACCCGCCTTCGACGTAGGCGGCCTCGGGCCCGCCGGTGGAGAGCGCGCTCAAGAACAGCTTGCCGCGGAGGGCCGTGCCCTCGGGACCGTAGGCCCAATTGAACTGGAGCACGAGGTCCTGCCACTCCTTGAGGATGGCGGGCGTGCTGTACCAGTAGAACGGGTGCTGCCACACGATCACGTCGTGGGCCGCGAGGAGCGCCTGCTCGCGCGCGACGTCGATCTCGAGGTCGGGGTAGGCGTCGTAGAGGTCGTGAACGGTGATGCCGTCGTGCCCGGTGACGGCTTCCATCAGGGTGCGGTTCACGCGCGAACGGTGAATGGCGGGGTGCGCGAGCAGCACGAGCACCCGGCCCGTGGCGGCGCGCGGAGCGCCCCGCGGGGGGGCTCCGTGGCGATGACTCATGTGCGCTCCGGCAGCCGGATCGGCGGCGATGGGAAGGCTACCAGCTCAGGTCGAAGAACAGCGTGGGTGACCAGGTATCGTACGGGTAGCCCCAGTTGTTGGGGAAGTGGTCGCAGTAGTAGCTGTCCGGGCCGCACCAGCCGGAGGCGAACCCGAGCGACAACGTGTCGAGGGACAGCTCCATGTCCGCCAGCTCGATGTCGACCTGCACCTCGGTGGCGCTGGGATACGACATCGGGAGCGTGGCGATGGTGGTGAACCCGGCGTCGTACCCTTCCAGCGTCGCGACGCCGGACTGCAGGACGATGCGGTAGTACGTCCACCGGGCCACCGTGGAGTAGCCCCACGACTCGACGAAGAGCGTGGTGGGGTCGTACGGCGCCGAAGATTCGAGCTTGATCTGCAGCAGCCCGTCGTTCACGCGCCACTCGCCGCCGACGATGTCGAAGTCCCAGCCGCCGAGGGCATCCCCGGAGGGGTCACCGCTCGGGTCGAACGACTCCCAGGGGGGCTCGCCGAGGCGAAGGGTGGTCCGCACCTCGTAGGTGCGCGCGTCGTCCGTGAGGGTGAGGAGCAGATTGAGGCTGTCCCCTTCGGCGCCGCCGGTGACCTCGATCTCCCAGGGGTCGTCCCCGGAGCCCGACCGGCCGGCCAGTAGGTTGCGGTAGGCGATGGGGTCCGTCGAGATGGTCGCGGAGGCGGTGCTGGAGCTCTCCACCGTGAGCACGGCGGCGAGGTCGCCATTCGTCGGGAGGTCGCCCGCGTTGGTCAACTGGATGTCGAGCTCCGCGGACTCGCCCACGTCGAGCTCCCCGTCGCGGTCGTCGTCGTCGATGTCGATGTCGGAGATCGTGAGGTACGGGTACGGGACCGCGAGCTCGAGCGGGAGAGTCCACGACTCGACGCCATCGTCGAGGGTGAGCTCCACGTCGACGGGGGAGCTGTCGGTGTGGCTCACGGCGATGTCGAACGCGAAGACGCCGCTCACGCTCGCCGCGGTGCCCGCCTCGAGAACGGAGCCGGTGAGCGTGACGGGGCCAGCGTCCGTGATGGTGATGTCCGGGTCGGACGACGAGAGCGTGGCGGTGACGCTCCCCTGCGTGGCGGCTCCCGTGTTGACCACGTAGAGGCCAAGCGAGGCGCCCGTCGCGCCGGGCGTGAGTTGGCTCGGCGAGGAGGTGGCCGTGACATCGAAGGAGGGGGGCTCCGGGAGCCAGATCACCGCGGATGCGTCGGCGTCCACCCGCGCGAGCTCGGTGGCGGTGTAGGTGACGCCGTCGTGCGCGATGGAGAAGGCGTCGATCGTGCCGGCGATGTCGGAGTCGACGCGGAGGAACCAGCGCAGGTCGCCTGCGGCAGGCGGCAGGAGGGCGCCGTTCTCCGTGATGTCGACCACGAGGTCCACGGGGGTGGCGCCGCGGTCGTCGTAGATGACCTGTTCCCAGGTCGGCGCGTCGGGATCCCCCACGCCGAGCGTCAGCACGGCGCTTCCCTCCGCGCTCGGCGACCACGTCACCGCGGCGGTGCTCGCGAGGCCGACGATCATCTCGCCGCTGGCGGACCACGTGGTGTCGCCGTCGGTGACGGTGACCTCGTACGGGAGGTAGCTGTTGTTGGCCGTGGCGCCGTCGATTGTCAGGGCGAAGTCGGCGGAAGCGGCGCCGGCCACGGGCACGGACGCGACCTCCACGCCGGCCTCGGCGACGGTGGCGCCGCCGTCGGGGAAGACCACGCTCACGGTCAGCCCGCTCGCGTCGACGATGCCCACGTTGTCGATCGTGACCGCGAACGTGCCGGTTTCCCCAGGCTCGATCGGCGCGGGGGTCACGGACGTGTCGAGGACGAGGTCGGGCTGGAGGAGGTCGACCCGCACATCGTCGATGTACCAATCGTCCGCGTTCTGCCCTTCGAAGCGCCACGCGAGGTAGACGGTGGGCGAACCGGCGTAGGCGCTCAAGTCGTACACGGCGGACCGCGCCCACGCGCCCTCCGGCGGAGCGGGCAGCAGCTCGGCCACCGCGACGTAGTCGCCGGCGTCCGGATCACGGCTGCCGGTGCTGACATAGAGGCCGTGGTTCGCGTCCTCCACGCCGACGCCGAGCTCCTGCCACGTCACCTGGGCGGTGGCGGCCTCACGGAAGTCGAGCGCGGGCGTGATGAGCCAGTCCTCGATCTCGCCGGCGTCGGAGTGGCCGCGCGAGTGGTACACGCTCCGCGCGCCGTCCGTTGCGCGCGTGGTGGAGGTCTCCCAGCCGTAGCCGCGGAAACCGACGCTCGCGCTCCCCCATCCGAGGTCGCCGAGGTCTCCCGTATCGTCGTGCTCGAAGCTCTCGAGAAACGGGAGGGCGCTGCCGATGACGGTCACCAGAAGCTCGAACGGGTCGGCGGTCGAGCCCTCGGGGAGGTACGTCAATGCGGGCGTGTCCGCCGCGTCTTCCGCCTTGAAGTAGTACTCGAGGGCGGGGTCGTCGACGTCGGAGCTTTCGAGCTCCGCGGTCCACACGCCACCTTCCCCTTCGATCATCGGCGCTTGAACCCAGGTGGTCTCCCCCGCGACGCGGTGGAACAGGGTCACCGAGGCCACGCCTTCGGGGTCGGCTGCGGTGACCTCGAGCGTGACGCCCGTGCCCTCCACCGCTGCCGCGGGAGGCGTGTGCACGAGGTTCGGCCCCGCGAAGAGCGGCCCGGTGTCCGTGTCCTTCGGGGTGCCGTCGCACGCCACCACCACACCGAGGGGCAAGAGCAGCGAGCGGATGTCGAACCAGCGAGGGGGGGCCGAGCGCGGCATCAGTTCTCCTCGGCGAAGGAGCAGCGCGTGTAGCACTGGTTGGCGATGACGTTGCCGTTGAAGTCCGACACCGGAAGGCAGTCGTACCCGCCGGGGCAGTCGGTGTCCGACTCGCAGTTCACGCCGCAGTAGCCGGAGAGGCAGTAGTTGCCGTTGCCGCCGCAGTCACCGTCGTCTTCGCAGGGGGCGCAGTAGTAGCCGCCGGCCTCGTAACAGTCCCCGGCGGGCGAGCAGAACTCGCCGAAGCCGCAGTCGAGGTGGGTTTCGGTGCACTCGGCGGGGTAGCACTGCCCGGCGTCGGTGTCGCACAGGTCGCCAAAGCGACAGTCGGTGTTGGCTTCACAGCCTTCGACGCAGGTGTTGTCCTTGCAGAACTGCTCGATGCCGCACTGCTCGGAGGTGGCGCAGCTCTGGGCCTCGCACACCCCTGCCGAGCAGACGGAACCGAAGGGGCACGGGACGTCTTCCGAGCACTCGGGCTCGTTCCCCGAGCAGGCAAGCAGGAGAAGCAAAGGAAGGAAGCGCATCAATTGCTCCCGCTCTGGACCTTGTACTCCGCGAGGATGTACTGCTGGGGCTTCGGCACCTGGTCGTACTCGAAGCGGATCGTGTTGCTCTCCTCGATGTACGTGAAGTCCGTATCGAGGGTGAGGTCGCGGTCCTTGCTCTCTTCGGAAGCGTCGTTGTAGATCGAGACCTTGAGGGTGGAGAGCACCGGTACGCGCGAGAGCGCGAACTCGGCTTCCAGCCCGGACAGCGTGAGGCCGAGCTCATTGACGATCGGAGAGAAGTCGTCGTCGCAGATGGAGTCGACGAGGCCCTCGGTCTGCTCGACGGCCGAGAGGTAGCGGCGGCCCCAGTCCGCCTGCCCGTTCGCCGAGCTGCAGCTCGGCTCCCCGTCGAACTCGGGCGCGCGGTCGCCGATGACCGCCGAGATGTTCATGAGGGCGTGGTCGCGGTAGGCCGCCTCGCCCTTGAGGTCGGCGAAGGCGCGGAGGTAGTCCGTCACGGGCATCGGCGAGGAGTCCTCTTCGTCCGAGACGATGAGGACCGAGAGGTTGGCGTCCGCGCGGAGGAAGCCGTCGTTGTGCGCGCCGCCGTCCGGCACGGGGAGCCCGGCCTCGTCGAACGTCATGAGCGGCGCCGACGTCGCGCTGTACACGGCTTCGAGACCCATCTCGAGGCCAGAGCCGGTGATTCCCTGGGCGACCATCTCCTGGAAGATCTCGGAGGGGCCCTCGGTCTGCGACGTGATGTAGAGGTCGTGGTTGTTCAACGTGAATGCGTCGCCGAGCGCGAGCACCGCGCCGGTCACGTCGAGGGTGCGGCCGAGCACGAACGCCTCGCCCGCGGCGACGGTGAAGCCGTCCGGGAAGGTGTACGCGTTCAAGCCGTCGTCCACGAGGGAGTAGCCGGTGAGGTCGAGCGTCTCCGCGGAGACGTTCGTGAGCTCCACCCACTCGCCGGCGTCGTCCGCGACGCCGTCCGGGTCGGGCAGGAACTCGGTGATCACGAGCGCCCCGCGGGAGGGGTCGACGCCGCCGCCGGTGCCGCCGCAGCCCGCGTTGGTCGCGCCGGGCGAAGCGGCCACATCGGTGCACCACTTGGACGCCGCGTCGTTGCTCGTCGCGGCGTAGTAGGACGGGTCGAGCGAGAGCACGACGCCCGGGGCGATTGGCCACGCCCGGTCGTACACGACGCGATCGACCTCGCGGCCGTCGGCGTCTGTGACGACGATCTCGTCGTCTCCGCCGATGAGCTTGCCGGAGAACTGTTCCTGCTCCATGTCCGTCGTCACGACGCCGAGCTGCCAGTCCACCTGCGCGTCGTCAAAGTACTGGATGAAGTTCTCGAAGTTGGTGGCGAGCTTGTTCTGCTCCTCCACCATCGAGCAGGAGTTGTCCACCACGAGCAGCAGGTCCACCGTGTTGAGGCGGTTCTGCACGAACACGTCTTCCTGGGTGGGCTGGGAATACCCGTAGTCGGAGCAGCCCGCGAGGATCGTCAAGACCAGGACGTTACGCACCACTCGCCTCCCCCACCGGAACGGTCTCGGTGCTGTCTTCGCCGGCGCCCTCTTCGAGCCCCTCGATGCCCTGCAGGAGCAGGGCACGCGTGAGGTCCGGCGTCTGGGCGGACCAATGGAACGTCGTGTACACCACCTGTCCGGTGCCGACGCCGAACCGCACCATCAGCGGCGCGTCCGGAAGCGAGACGGGGAGCTGATCCGCGGAGGGCTGGTACTCGACCGTGCCGGTGAGGAGCACCTCGGTGTCGCCGCCGACCGACTCGATGACGGACCACGCGGTGTAGTCGTAGGCGATGTTCACGCCGTCCCCAACTTCCTCCACGAGCTTGTCGAGCTTCACGTCCGCGAGCACCCCGCCGTCCGGCATGCCGACCTGCGCGGCGTCGGGGACGGTGTCGTCGCCGAAGAACTCGATGTTGTCGGGCCAGCACGCCTCGACGAGGTCGTACCCCCAGTCGCTCACGACGAGGGTCCCGCCGGACTCCACGAAGGAGCAGACGTTCTCGATGGCGGCGGGGTCGAGCAGGATGGCGTCGTCGGGCTCGAGGCGGTCGTTGTAGACCACCGAGCCGAGGCCACGCGCGCCCGAGTTCACGAACACCGCGTTGAACAGGTTGATCTGGAGGCGGTTCTCGACCGTCGCCGTCAGCAGGCCCTCGAACGAGGCGTAGTTGGTGTCGAGGCGCGTGGTGCGCTCGTCCTCCGGCTCGTACGTCGCCTGGACGATGAAGCCATTGAACGGCTGGGTGTTGATCTCCAGCGCGGTGAGCGGCTCCGTCACGTTGTCGAAGTCGCCGTGGACGACCGCGATCGCGTCGAACTTGATCGCCGACACGCTCTGGTCGCTGCACGCCAGCAGGGCGAGCAGCGTCATCATTCGAGCACCAGGTAGCCCTGGATGTACAGGTAGGTGCTCGACTTGTTGTTCTGGATCGTGCTGAACGGGAACCCGAACTCGGGCCCCTCGGGGATGGTGCTGTAGGCGGCGAAGTTGGCGCTGCCCGCCTGGAGCTGGGACAGTTCTTCCGAGGTGTACGTGTGCTCGCCGTCGTCCCACGGGATCGAGCCGACGTAGCCGGACTCGCCGGTCGCCTCGAGCGTGCCCGAGATCTGGGTGACGAAGAACGCGTCGGGGTAGGTCTGCGCGGGGGTCCACGTGTAGGTGAGGTCTTCCGCGCGGTTGTGCGTGAAGTTGCCCCACCACTCGGGGTTCACCAGCGAGAAGTCCGCGGGGACCGTGGGCTGCACGTCTTCGATGACGTACTCGCCGATGCCGCCGTCCTCACCCTGGGTGTGGAGGTCGTACATCTGGTCGAAGCAGTAGTCGTCGAGCGTGAGATCGGCCGTGTAGTAGATCATCCCGGTGGCGCCGTCGACGAACTTCTCGAGCTGCACCACGTTGCAGTCGGACTCGAACCAGACGTAGTCCCCCGCACCGAGGGTGATCGGGTTCGGGCAGTCGGAGGTGCCGCCGGTGGTGTAGGTCTGGAAGACGCCGTTCGCGTCGTACGGCTGCGGGCCGGAGGCGCAGGCGGGGTCGCTCGAGCAGTCGGAGTCGTAGCAGTCGACGAAGTTGTCGCCGTCGTTGTCGTCGCCGTCGGAGCAGGCGTAGGCCTCCGGGCTGTTCGGGCAGGCCGGATCGAGCGGGATGTAGAACACCGCCGAGCCGTTCACCCGCTCGGAGATCGCGCCGGTGTTGTTGTCGATGCCGCGCTGCACGTTGAACGTGAGGGAGATGCCGACGTCGGAGAGGTCGAGATCGCCGGCGGTCACCTGGAAGGCGTCCTCGATGAACACGCCCTCGTCCTCGGTGGTGATCATCACGTCGCGGAAGTCGAGCTCGGCGGCGTTGGAGACCGTCATGCGGCCCCACAGGTTCTCGGCGTCGACGACCGTCACGCTGTCGACGACGACGTCGCCCACCTCGCGGCCGCCCTTCCAGAACGCGATCTCCGACTGTTCCGAGAAGTGCGTCCCGGCGCCCTGCACCGTGAACTCCACGGTCTCGCCCTGGCCGGCCTCGACGGGCGTAAAGCGCGCCGAGAGCGCGACGCGGTCCACCTGGAAGCCGCCGTAGAGCGTGGTGAGATCGGGGCCGACCTCCATCGCGACATCGCGGAAGCCGGGGACGGCGTCGGGGCCGACCGTGACGCTCGCGAGCGCGTACGACTCCGAGAAGATGGTCACCTCGGTGACCTCGATCTCGTCGCCGAAGTTGGCCCAGGTCGAGCCGCCCACCCACTCGGTGTTCTGCCCGATGATCTCGACCTCGATGCTCTCGCCGATGCGCGCGCGGCTCGGGGAGATGGTGAACGAGTCGTCGACGATGGTGAGCGCGTCGCCAATCGCGTACTCGCCGCTACCCGACGCGATCCGCGCCGTGCGGGGCCCGAGCTCGGCGCCGGGTTCAACCGTGATGTTCGCGGTGGCGTTCCAGCCGTCGAGCACCGTGACGCTGTTCACGGCGACGCCGTCGCCAAGGAGCAGGTTCGTCCCCGAGAAGGTGAAGACGGAGGAGCCGGCGTCGAGCCGTGCGTCGAACGTCGTCCCGCGGCCCGCGGTCGGCGGCCAGAAGGCGAGCGCGCCGAGCTCTTCGGTGTCCTCTCCCTTCGAATCTTCGGCGTCGGCGCAACCGCCGACCAGGCCAAACGAAAGAACCAGCAAGAGCAAGCGCGACATGGCGACTCCGGTCCCGCGCGAAGGAAGCAGGGAGGCGCAGTATAGCCGGATTTCCGCGCCGTGCGGCCGCGCTGCCTCTACTGCGCCACGGCGAGCATCGAGCCCTGCGCCCAGGACATCACCGCGCTGGGACCGAGCCCCAAGGCGATCATGACGATCGCGCAGATCGCGACCGCAAATGCCGCCCGGCGGTCAACCGTCACCGCGGGGTGGCCGTCGCGCATGTACATGTAAATCATGGGGCGGATGTAGTAGTACACGCCCGCGGCCGCCGAGATCGCGCCGATGATCGCCAGGTTGCGCTCACCGGCCTCGAGCGCCGCCGAGAACAGGTAGAACTTGCCGACAAACCCCATCGTGGGCGGGATTCCCGCGAGCGAGAGGAGGCAGATCGACAGGCCCGCAGCGAGCCAGGGGTGGCTGCGTCCGAAGCCGGAGAGGCGCTCGATGTTCGTGTCGTCGCCGCCGTCGCGCGTGAACATGGAGAGCACCGCGAAGGCGCCCGCGTTCATGAACGTGTAGGCGAGCATGTAGAACAGGAGGCTGCCGAGGCTGGAGTTCGCCGCGACGCCGCCGGGGCCCACCGCCACGAACGCGAGCAGGAGGTACCCGGCGTGCGCGATGGAGGAGTAGGCGAGCACCCGCTTGAGGTCATCCTGGACCAGCGCGCCGAGGTTGCCGACGATCATCGTGAGCGCCGCCATCCACCACAACGCGCCGTGCCAGGTGGCAGTGTCGGCGCCGAGCGTGCCCATCACCACCCGGCCGAGGGCCGCGAAGCTCGCGGCCTTCACGCCGGAGGACATCAGCGCGGTCACCGAGGTGGGCGCGCCTTCGTACACGTCCGGGGCCCACATGTGGAAAGGCACGCTCGCCACCTTGAAGCCGAACCCGACGAGGACGAGGGCCATGCCCACCACCATCAGCGAGTTGGACGACGCGGTGTTGCCCGCGGAGAACCAGGCCGACACCGCGTCAAGCGAGGTGCTGCCAACCGCGCCGTAGATGAACGACACGCCGTAGAGCAGCACGCCCGACGAGAAGGCGCCGAGGATGAAGTACTTGAAGCCGCTCTCGACGCTCTTGGGGTCGCCGCGCTTGAGCGCGCACAGGACGTACATCGCGATGCTCATCACCTCGAGGGCGATGAAGACCATCATCAGATCGTTCGCGAACGCCATGAGCATCATGCCCAGCACGCCGAAGAGGACCAGCGCGTAGTACTCGCCGACACGCACGCCGATGCGCTCGAGGTAGCCGTCGCTGATGAGCAGCGAGAGGATGCCCGCGAGGATCGCGCAGACCTGGAAGAACACGCCGTAGCGGTCCATCCGGAGCATGCCGCTGAAGGCGTCGACAGGCCCCTCAGTCATGCCGTGCACCATGCCCGTGAGGAGGCCGGCGCAGATGAGCCCGCCGAACCCGAGCGCCCAGAAGAGCGTCTTCGACGCGGGGCGCATCCAAGCTTCGAGGAGCATGATCGCGAGCGCCACCGCGAACACGAGGATCGCGGGGCTCGCGAGGAGGAGCGAATCGCCCAATTCGGGAGGGGTGTACATGTCTGCTTATTCCCCGTGCGCGCCGGTGGCGGTGGAGGGAGCGGGCGCGTGGGCCGCGGGGGGCGCGCCCGCCGCCGCCGAGGCCGCGGTGACGCCAATCCAGGACGGGACCGCGCCGGCAGCGGCGTACGGGGAGCCGTCGTGGCGGGCGTCGATCCGCGCCACGAAGCGGTCGGCCGAGGGGGTGATGCGGTCGAGGAAGGGCTGCGGAAAGAGGCCCATTACGAAGATGAGCACGACCAGCGGCGCCAGGTAGGCGAGCTCGCGACCGTTCACGTCCGTGAGGGTCTGGTTCGCCCGGCTGGTCAACGGGCCGAACATGACCCGCTGGAACATGAGCAACATGTACGCGGCGCCGAAGATGACGCCGGTGGTGGCCACGGCGGTCGGGATCGGGGCGTACTCGAACGCGCCCAGGAGGATCATGAACTCGCCGACGAAGCCATTGGTGCCGGGGAGGCCGATCGACGAGAGCGTGACGATCATGAGGATGACCGAGAACACCGGCACCACCTTCGCGAGGCCGCCGTAGTCGGCGATCGCGCGGGTGTGGCGGCGCTCGTACAACACGCCGACGAGGAGGAAGAGCGCGCCGGTGCTGACGCCGTGGTTCAGCATCTGGTAGATCGAGCCCGTCACGCCCTGGACGTTGAGCGCGAACAACCCGAGCATCACGAAGCCGAGGTGGCTGACGGAGCTATAGGCGACGAGCTTCTTCACGTCGTCCTGCACCATCGCGACGAGGGCGCCGTAGACGATGCCGATGACGGAGAGGGCGATCAGGAACGGGCCGAAGGCCATCGCGGCGTCCGGGAACAGCGGGATGGCGAAGCGGTAGAAGCCGTACGTGCCCATCTTGAGCATGACGCCGGCGAGCACCACGGAGCCGCCCGTGGGCGCCTCGACGTGCGCGTCGGGCAGCCACGTGTGCACCGGGAACATCGGCACCTTGATGGCGAACGCCAGCGCGAAGCAGGCGAACATCCACATCTGGGTGTCGTACGGGATGTCGAGCCGGAGCAGCGTGTCGAGGTCGGTGGTCCAGGTGCCGGCCACCTCGTAGTGGTAGGCGTACAGGCCGATGAACGCGACCAGCATGAGGAGCGAGCCGGCGACCGTGTAGACGAAGAGCTTGACGGCCGCGTACAGCCGCCGCGCGCCGCCCCAGATCCCGATGAGGAAGTACATCGGGATGAGGACGAGCTCCCAGAACAGGTAGAACACGAACGTGTCGAGCGCGACGAACGTGCCGATCATGGCGCCTTCGAGCGCGAGCATCAGCGCGAAGTAGCCGCGCTGGTTCGACTCGACGCCGGAGAAGCCGGCCAGCACGATGATCGGGGTCAAGACCGTCGTGAGCAGGATGAGCAGGAGGCTCACGCCGTCGATGCCGAGGTGGTAGCTGATGCCGAAGGCCGGAATCCACTCCATCTTCTCGACGAACTGGTAGGCCTCGGCGGAGCCGGCGTCGAAGCCGAACCACAGCGGCACCGAAGCGGCGAACGCGAGGAGCGACACCGCGAGGGCCGAGGACTTCGCGGCCCGCTCGGGCAGCGCCGCGACGATGAGCCCTCCGACAATCGGGAAGAGGGTGACGAGCGAGAGTAGGCCCATCTTAGGCTCCGAGCGCGTAGGCGGTCACGATGAGGGCCGCCCCGGCAGCGATGGAGAGGGCGTAGGCCTGCACGCGGCCCGATGCGAGCTTTCCGTGCAGCCGGCCGAGGCCGGTCGCGGCGGAGGCCGCGCCGTTGACGACGCCGTCGATCACCTGCGCGTCGACGACGGCCCACAGCACCTGCCGCGAGAACGTCATCAGTGGGGTGAGGAGGGTCTTCTCGTAGATCTCGTCCACGAACCACTTGTTCAACGAGCCCGTGTAGAGGGCCTTGAACCGCGCCGCCAGCTCCGCGGGCTTGCGGGGGGAGGTGACGTAGAGCGAGTAGGCGAGGCCGACCGAGCAGGCCACGCCGAAGAGCGTGAGCCCCATCAGCGGGAACTCGAGGGGGTTGTCGTGGGGGAACACAACCTGGTTGTGCTCGAACACGGGGTGCAGGAAGTGGTGCAGCCACCCGGCGCCCGGCATCCAGTGCGGGAGGTTGAGCAGACCGCCGAAGACGGAGAGCGCGGCGAGGACGAGCAGCGGAAATAGCAGGATGCCCGGCGACTCGTGCGGGGTATGGAAGTCGTGCCCGTGGGCGCCGTGCCCGTGCGCGTCGTGACCGCCGCCGTGCCCGTGGTCGTCGTGGGCGGCGGCCGGGGCCGCGTGGGCGTCGTGCCCCTGCCCGCCGCGGTACTCACCCCAGAACGTCATGAACATGAGGCGGCTCATGTAGAACGCGGTGAGGAGCGCGGTGGCCGTGGCGATGGCCCAGAGCACCTTCGGCATGATCGTGCCGAGCGGCAAGGACTCGAACGCCGGCGTGATGAACGTGAGCCAGAGGATCTCGTCCTTCGAGAAGAAGCCCGAGAAGCCCGGGAACCCGATGATGGCGAGCCAGCCCACCACGAAGATGAAGAAGGTCACCTTCATGTGCTTGCGGAGGCCGCCCATGTTCCGCATGTCCTGCTCATGGTGCAGGGCATGGATGATGCTGCCCGACCCGAGGAACAGCAGCGCCTTGAAGAACGCGTGCGTCAGGACGTGGAAGAACCCGGCCTGGAACGCGCCGACGCCGACGCCGAGGAACATGAACCCGAGCTGGGACACGGTCGAGTACGCGAGGACCTTCTTGATGTCGGTCTGCGTGATGGCAATCGTCGCCGCGAAGAACGCGGTGAGCGCGCCGATGGTCGCGACCGCCGCGAGCGCCGCCGGGGCGAGCACGTAGAGGAAGTTGAGCCGGCAGATCATGTAGATACCGGACGTGACCATCGTCGCCGCGTGGATGAGCGCGGAGACGGGCGTGGGACCGGCCATCGCGTCGGGCAGCCAGACGAAGAGCGGGATTTGCGCGCTCTTGCCCGTCGCACCGCCGAAGAACAGCAGGCAGATCGCGGTGACCGCGATCCCGCCGGCGCCACCGACGAGCTCGGGATGCGCGACGACCACGTCGCGGAGCTCCGCGAAGTTCATCGTCGCCTTGTCCCCGAGCGCCCAGAACAGCCAGAACAAGCCGATGAGGAAGGAGAAGTCACCGACGCGGTTGGTGACGAAGGCCTTCTTGCCCGCCGACGCGTAGTCGGTGTTCGTGAACCAGAAGCTGATCAGGAGGTAGGAGCAGAGGCCCACCCCTTCCCAGCCGACGAACATGAGCGGGAAGCTGTCGCCCATGACGAGCAGCAGCATCGCGAAGACGAACAGGTTCAGGTACACGAAGAAGCGCCAGACGCTCGAGGCGTCGGCGGCGTCGTCCATGTAGCCAATCGAGTACACGTGGATGAGGAAGCCGATCCCCGTGATGATGCACATCATCGTGGCGGAGAGCGGATCGGCGTAGAAGCCGATGTCCACCTGCAGGGAGCCGACCTGCATCCAGGTCCAGAGGGTCTGCGTCACGGGTTCGCCGTGGTTGCCGAGCACCTGGAAGAAGATGAGGAACGAGAGGATCGCGCTGGCGCCGACGGCGGCGGAGGCGATGCCGCCCGCCACGACGCGGCTGGCGCGGCGGTTGAGCAGCGCGTTGACGATCGCCCCGAGGAGCGGGAGGGCCGGGATGAGGGCGAGCATCGCTACCCCTTCATCAGGTCGAGGTCATCGAGACTGACGGTGACCCGGTTGCGGAAGAGGAGGATGACGAGCGCGAGGCCTACGGCGGCTTCCGCCGCGGCCACCGCCATCACGAAGAGGGCGAAGACCTGCCCGTCGACCGCGCCCGTGTGCCGGGCGAAGGCCACGAAGGAGAGGTTCACCGCGTTGAGCATGAGCTCGACGCTCATGAAGACGATGAGCGCGTTCTTGCGGGTGAGCACGCCACCGACGCCGGTGGCGAAGAGCACCGCGCTCAGCGCGAGGACCGGAAAAAGTCCGACCGACTCCATCAGATCTCCCTCTTCGCGAGGACCACCGCCCCGACCAGGGCAACGGTGAGGAGGACGGAGACGACCTCGAACGGGAGGAGGTAGTCCCCGGAGAAGATGGCCGCGCCGACCTGTGCGATGCGGCCGTACTCATCCGTGACCGGCGCGAGCGGGCCCGGATCGGGCATCGCCTCGAGCGCGGTGATCAGCCCCGTGCCGAGGATGCCGGCGACGAGGATGCCAACCAGCCCCCTTCGCGAGAGCTCCAAGAGCGGCGCCGGGGCATCCTCTCGGAGATTCAGGAGCATGATCACGAAGATGAACAGCACCATGATGGCGCCGGCGTAGACCAGGATCTGGATCACGGCGACGAAGTGCGCGTCGAGCAGCACGTAGTCCGCGGCCAGGAAGAAGAAACAAACCACGAGCGACAGGGCGCTCGTGATGGGGTTCCGGGTGGTCACCACGGAGATCCCAGCCACGACGGCCACGAGCGAGAAGAGGTAGAACAGAACCGCTTCGGTCATCGGGAGCCCGGTGAAGGGGGAGGTGGCGGGCGGCGGGGTAGCCGTCGGGAGCGCGGTTTACGACGGCGGCCGAGCCGTGTCAACGCGGGGGCGGAAGGGGTGCCGGGCCTACGCGATCGGCTTCTCGTCGAAGGTGTACCCGGCCGGGGCCTGGTCTGGGTTGGCCCGGTAGACGTCTTCGGCTTCCGGCTTCAGGCCGTCCATGAGGTTGATCATGTACGACTTGTTGTGGACCATGTCCTGACGGCTGTACGAATTGATCTCGTAGATCTTCGTGTCCATCCGGATTGCGTCCTTCGGACACGCCTCGACGCAGAAGCCGCAGAAGATGCAGCGCAGCATGTCGATGTCGAACTCGACCGGGAACTTCTCGGCGGGATCGTTGGGATCTTCGCCGGCGATGATCGTGATGCACTTGGCCGGGCAGATCGTCGGGCAACACATACACGCCACACACTTCACCTTGCCGTCGGGCCGGGTGAGGAGCCGGTGGGCGCCGCGGTAGCGGGCGGCCATCGGCTTGCGCATGTCCGGATACTCGATGGTGCGGAAACGATCCTGGTCGAAGATGTTCTTGATGACGTGCGACATCGTCAGGAACATCCCCTTGATCACCTCTACGAGGTAGACCGACTCGGGGGTCGAGAGCTTCTTGCGTGGCGCGGGGAGCGGCATGGGATCTCTCAGG
>CAXNIN010000046.1:0-17921 GCA_964202365.1 Myxococcota bacterium
CGTGCCGCCGGGGGAGTCGCGGGAAGAGCCCGCGACGTGGACCTTCCCGGCGCGGGGCGCCCGCCGCTTCGCGCGCGTTCGCGTCGCCTCTCGCTTTCCGTTCGGGCTGGTGCTCCGGTGGCGCGACATCGACGTGCCCGTCGACGTGCTCGTGTACCCGGAGTGGGAGCGCGGCGTCGCCGAGAACGGGGGCGCCGGCAACGGCGACGTTCCGGCGCCCCGGGCCGCGCGGGACGGTGTCGGCGAGCTGGGGGGCCTGCGGCCGTACGTCGCGGGTGACCCCGTGCGGCGCATCCACTGGCCGTCGAGCGCGCGGACCGGCACGCCGCTCGTGACCGTGCGGAGCGCGGAGGGCGGCGGCTACGTCGTCGTGCGGCTCGCCGACGGCGCCGAGCCGAGCATCCGGCGGGCGTGCGGGGAGGTGCTCGCGCACGCGCGCAACGGCGACGCCATCGGGCTCGAGGGCGCGGGCGAGCGCATCCAGCCGCTCGCGGGCGCGACCCAACGCCGCCGACTGCTGACGTTCCTCGCGCTCCTCCCCGGGGCGGAAGCATGAAGGAGCGCCGCTTCGGCTGGCCTCTGCGCGGCGTGCTCTGGGCGGGCCTCGCGTCGCTCGCGCTCGGTGGCGGCCCCGGCGTGCTCTTCGCGGGGACGACGCTCGTGGCGATGGCGTGGTCGGGCCCGCGGCTCTCCGGCGCGGGCTGGGCCGGCGCGCACGGCGCCGCGCTCCTCGGAACGGCGCTCGTGCTCGCGGTCGGCGCGCCCACGCACGCGTTCTCGCTGCTCGTGTGCTGGCTGCTGGCCCACCGCGCCTGGATGGGCCGCTCCTCCGACGACACGCGTGTGGCGGTGCTGCTCGCGACGCTGCTGCTGCTCCTCGGCGCGGTCGGCACCGAGTCCTTCCTGCTGGCGCCCGTGTTCGCGGTCTACGCGGCGCTCCTGCCCGTGGCGCTCCTGCGCGCCGAGCTGCAGGGGTCGACCGAGGCCCCGCCGCGCGGGCTCGAGCTCGGGCTCGGCGGCGCCTCCGCGGTGATCGCGGCCCTGCTCTTTCTCGTGTTGCCGCGCCTCGACGGCGGGTACCTCTCCCGCGGCGAGCTCGGCGGGCAGCGGTTTCCGGAGGACGTCACCCTCGGCGAGGAAGGCCTCGTCAGTGACGACGCCGCGGAGGTGATCCGCGCGGTCGTCACCGGGCCGGACGGCGCGGCGCTGCCGGGCCCCTTCCACTTCCGCGGGCGCGCGCTCGACACCTTCGACGGAACGCGGTGGTCCGCGGAGGCGCCGGTCGAGCGCGGCCGCCGGAACACCACGTGGGACCACCGCGCCGAGGTGTGGCTCGCGCCCATCGGGGGCGACCTCCTCTTCGGCGTTCCCGAGATGATCCGGGTCGAAGGTGTCCCCAACCGGGCCGCGCCGGGCGGCGCGTTCCTCCCGACGGTCCCCGGCCGCGCGCTCGACTACGTGGCCTACGGGCGCGCCGTGCCGCTCGCGGACATCGCCACCGCCGACAACGACCCCTGGCTTCAGCTCCCGGCCACGCTCGACGGCCGGGTGACGACCCTCGCGTGGACCGTGGTGCCCGCCGAAGAGGCCGATCCCGTCGTCGTCGCGAACGGGCTCTCGGCGTGGCTCGGGGCCACCTACACCTACGTCGACGCGCCGCCGCCGCCCGAGGGCGATCCCGTCGCCTGGTTTCTCTTCGACGCCAAGGCCGGCCACTGTGAGTACTTCGCGAGCGCGCTCACCGTGCTTCTCCGCGCGCGCGGCATCCCGGCGCGCCTCGCGACGGGCTTCTACTCCGACGAGCGCGCCGCGGATGGCGCGGTGGTCGCCCGCCGGGGCAACGCGCACGCCTGGGTGGAAGTGCGCACCGCCGCGGGGTGGGCCACGCTCGACCCCACGCCGCCCTCGGGGCTCCCGCAGGTGGACACCAACGGGCTCCGGGCCCGCTTCGACGCGCTGGTGGCCTCCTGGTACCGTGATGTCGTCGAGTACGACATGGAAGCCCAGTTCTCGGCGTACGGTGCCATCGGGAAGTCGTTCGTGGTGAGCGGCGACGGGCGCTCGGCGAGCCCCGTGCGCACGGGCCTCGTGGGGATGATGGTGGTGATGGCGACGCTCACCGGGGGGCTGGTGATCGGCCGCGCCGCGATCGGCCGCCTCGGCGCGCCGGCGGCCCCGAAACGCGACGTGGGGGCCCGCCTCTGCGCGGACGCGCGCGCCGCGGTGCGCGCCCGGGGGTGGGCCGTTCCGGACGACCTCCCGATGCTCGACGCCGCGGCGTGGCTCGAGGAGCGCGCCGGGCCGGACGCCGCCGCGTTTCGGCGATTGGCCGAGCTCGTGTACGCCGCACGCTACACGAACGCGCCGCTGGCGCTCTCAGAGGCGCGTGCATGCGTGCGTGCGTTACGACGAATTGCGAAGCCGCGGTTGACGGGCGGCGAGGCACGCGGGTAGCTGTGCGCCCCCGGGGGAGGAGGCCTTGATCGACCCGCGCGTGAACCTTCCCCTCGGTGAAGTCCTCAGGGGCACCGCCGCAGCCCACGCGGACCGCCCGGCGCTCCTCGGCGAGCACCGCGCGTTGACGTGGGCCGAGCTCGACGCAGCCGTCGACCGCGTCGCGTTGGCCTGGGAAGACGCCGGCATTCCCGCGGGCACACCCGTGGCGTTCCTCCTGAACAAGCGCCCGGAAGTGGTGATCGGGTTCCTCGCCTGCGCCCGCGCCGGCCTGGTGTTCGTGCCGGTGAACTTCAAGCTCCACCCCGCCCAGATCGCGGATCAGCTCGACGTGGCCGGCGTGCGCGTGCTCGTGTGGGAGCCGGCGTTCGAGGCGCTCGCGGCGGGGCTGGCCCCGCGCGTGGAGTGGTCGATTCGGGTCGACGAGCTCGAGCCCTCGCGCGACACCGGGCGCCGCCCGAGCTTCGTCGCGACCGCCGACACCGTTTGCTACTACAACTACACGAGCGGGTCGACGGGGCGCCCCAAGGGCGCGGTGACGACGTCGCGGAACATCCTGGTGAACGCCGTCGCGACCGCGGAGGGGCTCGGCTTCCTCCCGGACGACGTTTACCTCGGCATGTTCTCCGTGTTCGCGCACCCGCACGAACTCTTCCACCGGTCGATTCTCTACGGCGGCGCCTTTGTCGTCGTGGACTCCCTCTCCCCGCGCCACATCGCCGAGACCATCCAGCGGTTCCGCGTGACCTGGATGATGGCCGTCCCAAGCTTCTACGAGATGCTCCTCGATTTTCAGGAGGGCGCGCGGCTCGACCTCGGCTCGCTCCGGGTGCTCGAAGCCGGGGGCGCGTACGTGTCGGCCGCCGCGTTGGAGCGGATGGAAGCCGCGTTCACCGCGCGGTTCCTGCCGGTGTGGGGGAGCACGGAGACCACCGGGGTCGGTCTCGGGATGCTCGCGAGCGAAGCGCGGCGGCCAGGATCCACCGGAAAGCCCATCCAGGGCTACTCCGTGCGAATCGTGGACGAAGAAGGCCGGGACACGCCGGTGGGCGAGGTCGGTGAGCTCTGGGTGAAAGGCGACGCCGTGGCGCTCGGCTACGTGAACCAGCCCGACGAGACCGGCGCCCAGTTCCACGACGGCTGGTACGCCACGCGCGACCTCGTCTACACCGACGCCGAGGGCTTCGTGTACTTCTCCGGCCGGCTCTCCGAGATGCTCAAGATCGGCGGCATCCGCGTGTTTCCGCTCGAGATCGAGAAGGAGATCGCGGTGCACCCGGAGGTGCGGAACGTCGTCGTCGTGCGCGCCGAAGAGCGGCTCCGCGGAGAGATCGCGCGCGCGATTGTGCAGGTGACGCCGGGCTCCACGCTCACCGTGCGCGCGGTGCAGGCGTGGTGCCGGGCGCGCCTCGCCTCGTACAAGGTTCCGCGGGTGGTCGAGTTCTGGCGCGCCGTGCCCACGCTCCCCAACGGCAAGGTGGACAAGAAGGCGGTGCTCGCCGTACCCCTCGACCCCAGCCGGGACGAGCGATGAAACCTTCGCTGCTCGTCAAGGATCTCGGCGGGTTGTTCCTGTACTACCCCGGCCAGGCGCTCATGGGGAAGGTGCCGCGCGCCGGGCTCCGGGCCACCGCGCGGGTGGGCGCCGGTGTGGTGCGCCGGCTCGGGCACGACGACATGCGCGACGAGCTGCGGCGCATCTACGCCGGCCGCGAAATGCCACGTTCGGAGGACAGCATCCTCGCGGACGCCTACCGGCTCACCATGTTCAACGAGCTCGAGGTGCTCCGCTACCCGGACCTCGACCCGCGCACAATCGGCGACACCTGTGTCGTCGAGGGGCGCGAGCACCTGGACGCCGCGCGGGCCCAGGGCAAAGGCGCCATCGTGCTCATCGGGCATTTCGGCGCGAACCAGATGATCATGCCGGCGCTCGGGCACATGGGCTACCCCATGAACCAACTCTCGGCGCCGCCGCCGGTGTGGGCCGAGATCCTCCGCGAGACGCGCACGACGCCGCTCTGGCGGAAGATCCTGGCTCGGCGCTGGGAGCTCGAGAAGCGGCTGCCCGTGACGCACATCAACGTGTTCCGGTTCCTGCGCCCGGCGTTCGAGTGCCTCGGCCGGAACGAGGTGCTCGGGCTCGCGTTCGACGGCGGCGGCGGAAAGAAGTGGGTCGAAGTGGACTTCCTCGGGCGCCGCGCCAACCTCTCGGTGCAGCCCGCGCAGATTTGGAAGAAGACGGGCGCCGCGCTGCTGCCGACGTATGTCATCCGCGCGCCCGGCGAGGCCCGGCATCGCGTGGTCATCACCGAGGCGCTGCCGTGGCAGGGCACGGTGGAGCGCTCGCTCCAGGCGTTCGTGGACCGGTTCCAGAGTTGGGTGTGGCAGCACCCCGAGCAGTACCTCCACTTCCTGGCGATGCGGCGCCGCGTGCGGGCTACGGATGTAATCCCGTTGTTCCAGGACTATCCGCCGGCGGAGGGGCAGCTCTCTCCGGACGCCGCGGAGGAGCGCCTAAAGCGCGCGGGGGAGTGGCGGGACGTAGGGGAGTGACGAGGGCGTGGGGCGGGGCGCAAGCCCGCCGCAACGCCCCCCGAAGGCCGACGCCGCGACCGCGACAGGGCGCCCGCGGCGCGCTACGTGCGGCGCCCTTGGAGGCAACATGGCCACGCTGATCTCTGGACGTGACGGGCTGCTCGAGAAGAGCGGAACCCAGCTCGGAAGCTCCGAATGGACCGCAATGACGTACGAGCGCATCGCCGCGTTCGCGGACGCCACGGGCGACCATCAATGGATTCACGTCGACCGCGCGCGCATCGCGAAGGAGTCGCCGTACGGCGCGCCGATCGCGCACGGGTACCTCACCCTCTCGCTCGTCGCCGGCCTGTTCTTCGAAGTGCTCGCCCTCGAGGGGTTCGCGTTCGTGATCAACTACGGCGCCAACAAGGTGCGCTTCCCGTCCCCGCTGAAGGAGGGCGACCGCTACCGCCTCGCCCTCGCGCTCGGCGAGGTCAAGGACGTCGGCAACAACTGGTTCGAGGCGATCTTCGTCGCCACGATCGAGATTGAGGGCGGCAAGAAGCCGGCCTGCGTGGCCGAGACCGTGTATCGGTTCCAGGTCGCGGCGTAACGTGGCTCGGGGGGGCGTTGCGGGGGGGCTCCCCTCCGCCCCCTGAAGCCGATTCTATGGATGACCGTCTCGTTGAGCGCGACGGGCGTGTTCTGGGCGTCGTTCATGGACTCGAAGAACACATCCCCCTCGCCGGCCGTGGGCCCGCCGGACGTGGCGACGTTGACCGCGATCTTGCGCGGGAGGGCCGCTTCGAGGTTCTCGAGGAGGCCGTGGACGGCCATGCGTTCGCGCGTCGGCGACGGGCAGACGGCCCCGCGCTACTCGCCGGTGTCGCCGACGTTTCCGACCGGCGTAGCCGTCTCCGCGGAGGCGATGCGTTTGCGCGTGAAGGCGAGCTCCGTCGTCTCGCCGTCGTGTTCGATGGCGAGCGCGACGCGCGTGCCCTCGCGGCCGGTGCCGAGGGCGATGAAGGCGTCGTCGGTGAGGCCCGCGGTGGACGTGCCGTTCACGCTCAGGATGAGATCCCCGGCTTCCACCCCCGCGAGCTCGGCGGGCGAGCCGGCGTGCACGGACATCACCTGGGCGCCGCCCTCGGTCATTCGGAAGGCGAGGCCCATGCCGGCGATGGGGGCGTCGTCCACGACGAGCTCGACGGGGCCTGCCTCGAACGGGCCGCGGGTAACAGGCTCGCTGCGCCGCGCGAGCACGCCGTCATACACGATGGCGCGGAGGGTGCACGACCCGGAGGTGGCGACGCCGTCGAACGTGCCGTCCTCTTCGGTGCGGACGCGGGCCCCGCAGATGCGCACCTCTACGTCGGGGAGTCCGCGGCCGTCTTCGGTGCGGACCGTGCCGCGCACCTCCCACCCCCGCTCGGCGAGCCGACACGTGAACACCTCGCCGCCCTCTACCTCGACCGATCCGAGAGGAAGCATGCGGCCTGCCGCGTTCTCCCACACGACGGTCCACGCGCCGGGGGGGAGCGCCAGGCTGAGGTCCACGCCGCCTCCCGCGCCGTCGATGGCGCGCTCGCCCATGGCCAGGAGTCGGCCCGCGGCGCCCTCGCCGTCGAACCGGCAGCGCACCATCGCGGTGTCCTGGCCTTCCCGAACGGCCGTGCGCGCGGCGGGCTCGCCCCTGTCGCGCCCGGCGAGGACATCGGGCACGCGCGGGGCGCCGTCGAGGCGGGCGAGCGGGCTCCGCTCGACGCGCGCGGCGAACCACAACGCGAACACGACGGCGAGCGTGAGGACCGCGGCGATGAGGAGGCCCCGACGCATACGGAGAGCTTAGCCGGATTCGCAGACAGGGGGCTCCCGCTGACGTACACTCGGAGCTTCGGGAGGCCCCCATTCCCCTCATCTTCCTGCTCGCGTGTGTCACCCCCCGCGCAGACGGCCCCGCCCCGGCGGAGCTGATCACCCCGACGCTCACCGTGCTCCAGGGGGACGGCCTCACCGTCGACGCCGAGGCCGCGATCGCGCGGATGCCGGCGTGGCTCGTGCCCGACCTGCGGCTCGCGTTCTCCAGCCAGGACGCCGATCGGCAGGACGAGCTCGCCGCCGTCATCCTCGGCGTGGAGGACCCCGCCCTCCTCGACGAGGTGGGCTTCGCGCTCGCGCACCTGTCGCCCGAGGTGCTCAAGGCCAACAACTTCTACCCGCAGGTGGTGGTGGAGAACGCGGCGCTGATCTACGAGGCCGACGCGCAGCTCGACTACGTGGAGATCGTGGAGGAGGGCACCCCCGGCGTGGACGCCGACTGGCGCAGCACCACCCGCTACCTCGTCGAAACCGACGGCGCCGTGCGCTCGGTCGACCTCGATTCCGAACTTTATTACTGGTACATCGTCCACCCGCGCATCGAGGACGAGAACCCCTGGTACATCGACGCCTGGGCGGAGTGCACCCGCTCCACGCTCGAGTGCGCCGCCGACCCGGAGACGGGGCACTTCTGGCGACGCTTTTTGTGGGACGCGGCGAAGGACACCTGCCCCGAAGGCGAGTCCTGCCCCGTCGTGACCGAGTTCCTGCCCGGCGCCCCGGTGTTGTGGGGCGCGGCCGACGGGAACGACGCCGTGCACGCCGTGGCGAGCATGCTTCTGTCTTCCCCGGACGGCTCCCGGTGGATGAATTTCGGCGCGTACGGCGAGCGCTCAATCCAACCGAACCGCATCTACGCGCTCGGGCGCGGCAATTGCGGCGAGTGGGCGGACATGACCACGTCCATCGCCCGCACCGCGCTCATCCCCAACGTCAACGTGACGCCGTCGAGTTGGGACCACACGTGGACTTCGTTTTACCTCGAAGATCGCTGGGTTGCCTGGGAGCCCGTGAACTGGTGGTTCGACTACCCGTACGGCTCCAGCTACGCGACGTACGCATCCCGCGGCGACGCCTCCGTTTGGTACCACACCGAGCAGTACAACCCCAACGTCGCGACGCTGGAGGTGGTCGTGCGCGACGCGGACGACCGCCCTGTCGACGGCGCCACCGTCGTGCTCTGGTCGCCCTACGATTCGAGCTGGTGGTACGCCGGCGAGCTGGTGACGGACCGCGACGGCGTCGCGCGCTTCACCGTCGGCGCCGACCTCGAGTTCGCGTGGCTCGTGTCGTCCGACCTCGCCGGCGAGACGCTCTCCGGCACCGTCGCCGGCATCGCCGCGGGCGCGTCGGACTCGGTCACCGTGTCGGTGGACGGCGCGATGCCGACCGCCCCCGCGCCCGACTCCGTGGGTGCCCTGGGGGAGCTCGTCGTGACGGTCGACACCGCGCTCGAGGGGCGCGTGATCGGGGAGTCCTACCGCCTCGAGGACCGCTCCTCCCAACCCGGCGCCCTCCCGGAGCTTGCCGCGTGGGTGCTCTCGTGGGACGACTACGCGGCGTTCGAGGCGGGTGAACCCTTCGCCGCCGCCGATGCGCTCGACGCGGCCGACGGCGGCGTGGTGGTGGTGGCGAACCTCGCGAGCGTCGGCACCGCGGCCGTCGGGGACATCACGGTGTCCACGAGCGGCGCGGGGACGACGGCGGTTTCGGTGACACACACGGTCGCCATCCAGCCCGGGGCGTGGGTGGCGTTCGCGGTGGGCGAGTAGCGGGCGTCAGAGAGGCTCGACCTCGAAGAACTCGAGGCCGGGGTTCTCGCGGAGCGCGTACTGAAGCGGCCACAGGCTCTCGCTCAGCACGACGGGGCGCCCGTGGCGGTCCTGCACGACGTTGTAGTCGCGACGCGCCGTCATCCAGGCGAGGCCCTTCGGATCGCCGCCGATCCACCGGGCGAAGCGGAACGGGCTCGTGTCGAGCAGGGCTTTCACGCCGTACTCGGTCTCGAGGCGGGAGAGGAGCACCTCGAACTGGAGCTGGCCGACCGCGCCGAGGTAGGGGTCCTGCTCGCCGATCTCCGGGCGGATGAAGAGCTGAATCGCCCCTTCCTGGGAGAGCTGCGTGAGCCCCGCGACGAGGTGCTTGCGCTTGAGCGGGTCCTTCAGCTTCACGCGGGCGAAGTGTTCGGGCGCGAAGCGCGGGATGCCCTCGTACGCGAGCGGCGCGCCCACGTAGAGCGTGTCGCCGATGCGGAGCTGGCCCGGGTCGAAGAGGCCGACGATGTCGCCGGGCCAGGCTTCTTCGACGATGTTGCGTTCCTGGGCGAGGAACGTGTGTGGCTTGGAGAGGCGAATGGTCTCGCCGCTGCGATGCACCTTCACGTCCATGCCGCGCACGAAGCGGCCGGACTGGACGCGCATGAACGCCACGCGATCGCGGTGGCGCGGGTTCATGTTCGCCTGGATCTTGAAGATGAACCCCGTGAAGTTGTCCTCGGAGGGGTCCCGGTTGGTGCCCGTGGCGGGGCGCGCGCGCGGGCCCGGCGCCATGTCCACCATGGCCTCGAGGAAGGGTTGGACGCCGAAGTTGGTCATCGCGGAGCCGAAGAACACGGGCGTCTGCTTGCCCGCGAGGAACTTCTCGCGGTCGTAGGTCTCGCCGGCGCCGTCGAGCAGCTCGAGGTCTTCCATGACCTGCAACGCCAGCTTCTCGGGGAGGTCCTCCGGGCGGATGCGCTCCTGTTCGGCGAGATCGTTCCCGCGGCGGTCGCCCGTGAAGCGGATGACGTCGCCGGTGGCGCGCTCCGCGACGCCGACGAACTCGCGACCGGTGCCGACGGGCCAGTTCACGGCGGCGCACTGGATGCCGAGGGCCGCGCCGATGTCGTCGAGGAGCTGGATGGGCTCGATGCCTTCGCGGTCACACTTGTTGATGAGCGTGAGCACGGGGATGCCGCGCATGCGACACACATCGAACAACTTCCGGGTTCGATCCTCGACACCCTTGGCGTTGTCGATGAGCATCACGGCGCAGTCCACCGCCGCGAGCACGCGGTAGGTGTCCTCGGAGAAGTCGGCGTGGCCCGGGGTGTCGAGCAGGTTCAGCCGTTTGCCCTGGTAGTCGAACTGGAGCACCGACGACGTGATGGAGATGCCGCGCTCCTGTTCCATCGCCATCCAGTCGGACACGGCGTGTCGGCTGGATTTTCGCGACTTGACCGCGCCGGCCATGTGGATGGCGCCGCCGTACAGCAGCAGCTTCTCCGTGAGCGTGGTCTTGCCCGCGTCCGGGTGGGAGATGATGGCGAACGTGCGCCGACGAGCGGCTTCGGTCGCGACATCGGTGGGCGGCTGCGGGTCGAGGGGAGTGTCCATTGCGGGCGGGGCCTAACGCGGGACGCCCCCGTCCGGGGGGCCGCCGCCCCCCGGACCCGCCGGGCTTCACTTGAGCGGGTCGTGCTCGGCGAGGATCTTCTCGAGGCGGGCGTCGTTGATGAGGGAGCTGATCTTCGTCGCCTCGTGGTTGTCGCGCACGGTCTTCGCGAGGTTCATCGTGGAGCCGACCACGAAGAGCAGGCCCATGAAGAGGTAGCCTTTCACCCAGATGTCCGCGGGGACGAACAGAATCCCGCCGAGCATCGCGAAGAAAGCGAGAAGCCAGCTGATCCAGACCTGGGCGACCCAGGCGCTGCTGTGAGGTTGGGGGGTGCCGACGCGTGCCATGAGAGCCTCCGTTGGGGTGCTCATCCTGTACGGCGGCGGCCGGTGAAGCGCGAGGAGGCAAGAAGTGACAGTGTCAGAAGTATGAGATAAGCCGGCGCAGGAAGCGAGAGCTCGCGGATGAATACTTCTGACAGTGTCATGCGGAAGCGCGCGAGCGGGCTGGCGGCGTGGGATGTGCCGCTCGGCGCCGCGCTCCTCGCCGCGGACGCCGCCGCGGAGCCCGAGGCCCCCGGCGGCTTCCGCCCGGCGGACGTGCGGTTCTACTTCCTGCTGTTCAGCAACTGGATGGGGGACGACCACCTTCGGCCGGGGGCGGACATCGAGCCGACGCAGGTGCGGCGGGCGCTCGAGCACCTCGCGGCGGAGGGCCTCGCGAAGGCGACGCGCGGCGGCGCACGCCCGCGATGGGCGCTCACGCCGGCCGGGGTTGTGCACCTCGTGGAGTCCGTCACGGACCCGCGCGCGCCGCGGCGATTCGAGGAGGTGGTGCTCCTCGCGACGGTCGCCGCCTCCTACGCCGACACCATCGCGGCGCGGGTGCGCGACGGCGGCCGCGGAGACGAGCGGCGGGTGCGCGCCCGGCTCGACCCCCGGGCGATTCTCCGGGCCGAACGTCGTCGCCTCGCGGACGCGCTGGTCGACCTCGACGCGCGGCGGGAGGCGGGGCCACGGCTCGCCGCGGCGGCGCGCACGGCGCTCGCCGAAGGGGATGATCCGCTCGTGGCCGCGGGGCGGCTCGAAGCGCTCGGACAACCGTACCAACTCCACCCCATGCGGCCGTACGGCGAGGTGCTGGCGGCCCTGCCGGCGCCGCTCCGCCGCTTCGAGATCGAGCGGGGCCTGGAGCTGCGCGCGCGCAGGATGTTCGCGCCGCTGTGCGAGGAGCTGCGCGCCCGTATCGGCATCCTCGAGCGCCTCGAAGCCGAGCCTCCGCGGGGGTGAAGGTGGCGCTTCCGGGGCCCCCGACCTGCCCTTGCGGCGCGTCCGCGGGGGGGCGGACAGAATCTGTCCGCGACGCCGGAGGACTCCGAGATACACGTTCGCCGATGCTCCCGCCCCTTCGACCGCTCGCCGCTTTCGGCGCCACGCTCGGCGCGGCCGTCGGCGCCGCCGAGGTCGCGCTCCGGGCCAGCCCGCTCCAGGGGCTCGGGCCCGCCCAGGTGGCGGCCTGGCTCGGGGCATCCGTCGGCATGGGTGTGGTGTTCGGCCTCGGGCTCGCGTCGGCGGCGGCAGCGCTCGCGCGCGTCGGCGCCGGCGGCGTGTTCGGGCGGGCGCTCGGGCCGCTCGGCGCGCGTCCGCACGGCCTCGTGGCCGCGGGCTTCCTGGGCCTGCACGCCGCGGTGAACTACCGGTTCGAGCTCGTGCTCAACAACTTCGTGCGGGACCCCAAGGTGTGGGGCGGCATCGGGGTGATCCTGGTGGTCGCGCTCGTCGCGGGCCTCGCGCTCGACGGGGCGCTGCGCCGCGCGGCCGCGCCCGCGCGGGCCGTGCTCCTCGCGTTGCTCGTCGTCGGGTCGGGCGTGGCGTTTGCGCGCGCCCGGCCGACCGTCGGTGCCGCGGGCGACAAGCCCTCGATCGTGGTCATCAGCCTCGACACCGTGCGGCCCGATCGCCTCGCGCCCTACGGGCACGCCATCGACACGCCGCACCTCGCGCGGCTCGCGCGCGAGGGCGTGGTGTTCGAGCAGGCCATCGCGGCGGCCCCCATCACCGAGCCGAGCCACCTCGCGATGTTCACCGGGCGGCCGCCGCTCGTCACCGGTGTCGTGAGCAACGGCACCAACCTCGGGGACCGTCCCGAGCTCGTGTGGCGCACGCTCCAGGAAAACGGCTGGTTGACGGGCGGTTTCGTCGCCGGGTTCCCGCTCCACGGCAAGTACGGGTGGGCCCAGGGGATGAACGTCTACGACGACGACTTCGGGCGCATCGCCGGCCTCCAGTCCCTCTCGGTCGTGAAGGCGTGGAACCAGGTGGCCGTGAAGGAGCACGCGCTTCGGGAGCGGCCCGCGGAAGGCGTGCTCGCCCGCGCCGTGCCGTGGATCGAAGCGCACCGCGATCGGCCGTTCTTCGCCTTCGTGCACTTCTACGACGCCCACGGCCCCTACGATCAGCCCACCAACACCGCGCTCGGCCCCGCGCCCACCGCCGGCGCCGCGATCACGCTCCCGGCGTATTGGCCGGCTCCCGACCGTCGCATCACCGACCCCGCGTGGCTCGCTCGCGCGTACGACAACGAGCTTGTCGCGGTGGACGCCGCGGTGGGCCGCGTGCTCGACGCCATCGGCCCCGCGCTCGACCGCACCATCGTCGTCGTCACCGCCGATCACGGCGAGTCCCTCACCGAGCACGGCTACTACTTCGACCACGGCGACAACCTCTACGATCCCTCCCTCCGCGTGCCGCTGATCGTGCGGTACCCGCCCGCGGCCAAGGCCGGGGTGCGGGTGCCTTGCCAGGTGGCCGGCATCGATCTGGCGCCGACGCTGCTCGCCCTCGTGGGCGTGGCCGACCCGCACACGCGCGAGGGCCTGGCGCGGGTAGCCGAGCTCGGGGGCGGAACCTGCCGCGAAGAAGCCGTGTATTCGAGCACGGTCGCGGGCCGCCTCGTGGCCGACCCTCCCACGGATCATTCGCTCCGCGGCCAGGGGCGGAAGCTCATCCTCCACGAAGGCGGGGGCGTGGAGCTGTACGAGCTCTCGACGGACCCCGGAGAGACCACGAACCTCGCGCCCAGCCCGGTGTCCGACGCCATGCGCAAGCTGCTCGAGGGCCGCGTGGCGGGCGCGCCGGTGGAGGCGCCGTCCCTCGATCCGGAGACGGAGCGGATGCTCGAGGCCCTGGGGTACATCGATGGCGGATGAACTCGACTTCCCGATGGTTCGCGAGCCGAGCGTGATTCTGCGCGTCGCGACGATCTCCGCCGCCACGGGGGCGCTCGTGGGCGGCGGAGAGGGCCTGTACCTCGCCTGGAACACGCCCGTGGTGCTCGGCGTGGGCGGCGCCGGCCTGCTCGCGCTCGCGACCGTCGTCATCGATTCGATGCTCGGGCTCTGCTTCGGGCTCGGCGCGGGCGTGCTTGCGGCCCTCCCCGGCGCGCGCGTGCTCCTGTGGAAACGGCTGCGCTCCGGCACGAGCATCGCGGTGCTCCTGTTCGGCCTCTTCTTCCTCGGCCCGCTCGCCCGCGAGCTCTGGTTCGTGCAGGACCGCCGCGTGCCCGCCATGGGGATGATCGCGCTGGCGATCGTCGTCTCCGTGACGTGGTGGTTCAACGCGAACTACTGGTTTCGCCGCGAGAGCATCGGCGCCGGGCCCGTCTTGGGGTGGCGGGTGTACGCGCCGCTCGCGGGGCTCCTGCTCGCCGGGGTGGCCGCCGCGGGCGGCGGGCAGCCGGACGGCCCCTCGAGCGCGCCTCCGCCCGGCCTCCCCAACCTCGTCCTCGTCACGGTCGACACGCTTCGGCGCGACCACGTGGGCGCGTTCGGCGGGGCGGTGGCTACCCCGCGCTTCGATCGACTCGCCGCGGAAGGCGCCGTCTTCGACGGCGCCATCACGCCCATCCCGGAGACCGCCCCTTCGCATGCCGCGATGCTCACGGGGCTGCATCCGGCCCGTCACAAGGTGATCGCCAACGGCATCCCGCTGAAGGACGGCTACCTCACCGTCACCGAGCAGCTCGCCATCACCGGGTACCGCACCGGGGCCTTCGTCTCGTCGTTTGCGGCCGGCAGCACCACCGGGCTCGACCAGGGCTTCCAGGTTTACGACGACGACTTCACGCCCGCCGTCCGCGGCATCGGGCGGGCCCGTGTCGCGCGGCTCGCGCTGCCGCTCCTGCTGCGCCTCGGGGACCCCGCTGACTGGCCGTGGCTGCTCGAGCGCGGCGCCCCCGCCACCATCGCGCACGCGCTCACGTGGGTGAACGCCGGCGATGGGCCGTTCTTCCTTTGGGTGCACGTGTTCGAGCCGCACTCGCCGTACGAGCGCCCCGGGTGCCAGGGCCCCACCCCCCTCGGCGACACCCCCGCCGCCACGTGCGCCGGCGTGCTCGACCACCGCGCGATCCTCGCCCAGGAGCCCGGCTACGCCTACACCCCCGACGAGGAAGCCGCCCTCCGCGCGCTCTACGCGGAGGAAGTCGCCTACACCGACACCCAGCTCGGCGCCCTGCTCGACGGCCTCTCCGCCGCCGGCGCGCTCGAGAACGCCATGGTCGTGGTCACGTCCGACCACGGCGAGAGCCTCGGCGAGCACAGCATCCGGTTCAACCACCACGGGTTGTATGACGACGTCCTCCGCGTGCCCCTCGTCGCGTGGGCGTCGTCCCCCGGCTGGGCCCCCGGCACCCGCGTGGCGCGGCAGGTGACCGTCGCGGACATCGCCAACACCCTGCTCGAGTTCGCCGGCATCCCGCTGATGGCAAACACCGAGTCGGTGCCGCTGCTGAACCACGTGCGCGGCGTGGACGTGCCCGCGCGCCCCGTGCTCCTGCTCGGCCGCACCGAGGCCTCGCTCAAGAAGGGGCAGCTCCACGGCGTGCGGGACCACAAGGGGTTCAAGTACATCCAGGGCACCGACACCGAGGAGCTCTACGATCTCACCGCCGACCCCGGCGAGCTCCGCAACATCGCCGCCGAGCAGCCCGGGGCAATCGAAGGCGGCCGAGCGAACGTCGGCACGCTCAAGACGGCGCTCGGGGGCGCGGCCGTGGCCGTCCCCGCGGACGAGCGTCTCGAGCGCCTCGGGTACATGGAGTGACGGGTGGGGCGTTGGATTCGGGGGCGGGGGGGCCCCCCCGCAACGCCCCCCGGGAGGTCCCCACCGCGCCGCGGCCCGACCGCGCGTGGATCGCCGCGCTGGCCGTGTTCGTCGGGATTGCCGTAGCGTTCGCGCCCGATGCCGTCTTTGGCACGGGCGTGTTCTGGCATCACGACCTGCGGCATCACC
This sequence comes from Myxococcota bacterium, assembly GCA_964202365.1. Lineage (GTDB taxonomy): Bacteria > Myxococcota_A > UBA796 > UBA796 > SXON01 > CAJBVW01. The sequence goes on from CAXNIN010000046.1 coordinate 15,519, forward strand.
ACTTCCCGTGGCGGGTGTGGGGTGCCGAGACCTGGGCCGCCGGCGAGGTGCCGTGGTGGGCGCCCGGCGCCGGCAACGGCTTCCCGCTCCTCGCGGAAGGCGAGGGCGGGCTCCTCTACCTGCCCACCATGCTCCTGTTCGTGCTCCTGCCCGACGCCCTCGCGCTCGACTGGAGCATCCTCGGCCACCAGGTGCTCGCCGCGATGGGCGTGTGGGCGTTCCTCCGCGCGCGCGGCCTGCGCGGCGTGGCCCCGCTCGTGGGCGGCGCGGCGTTCGCCTGGTCCGGGTTCCTGATCTCCCACACGCTCTACCTGGGCATGCAGAACGCGGTAGCTTGGGCCGGGTGGGCGCTCCTCGGCGCGGTCACCGCGCGCGGCTGGCTCGTGGCGCTCGCCATCGGGATGATGGGCCTCGCGGGCCACCCGCAGATCGCGGCGTTCCTCGGGCTCGGGCTGGCGGTGCACGCCGCGTTCACCCTCCGCGGCGCCGCGCTCGTCCGGTGGGGCGCGGCCGCCGCTGCCGGCGTGGTCGTCGCGGCGCCCCAGCTCCTCGCGACGCTCGAGCTCGTGCGTTTCTCCGGGCGCGACGGCGGCGTGGAGGCGCCCTTTGCGCAGATTGGCAAGCTCCCGCTGCAAGAGCTGGTCGGCGCGGTGTTGCCGTACGCCTTCGGCTTCGATCGCCCCGCCGACATCGACCAGACCTACTACCACCGCGGCACCGGCTACTGGGGCGCGGGGGTGAACCACTGGGAGATGTGCTTCTACCTGGGTATGCCGGTGGTGGCGCTGGCCGTCGCGGGGCTCCGCCGCGCGCCGGGCTGGGCCGCGGGCGGGGCGGTCGCGGCGTTTCTGATGCTCGGCGGGCCGGCGTGGGAGCTCGTGCGCCACCTGCCGGGGTTCGACGGGTTTCGTTTCCCGGCGCGCTTCGCGGTGCTCCTGACGTTGGCCACCGCGGTGCTCGCCGCGGAGGGCGTCGCCCGGCTCCGCAGCGCGCGCCGGCCCGCGCGCGTCGTGTTCCAGCTACGCGCCTTGGCCGCGGTGTTCTCGCTGGGGACCGGCGCGGCGTACGGCGCGCTTCACGTCTTCGAGGCGCCCATCCTCGAGGTCGGCGAGGCCTACTTCCTGCGGCGCACCGAGCTTCCGCCCCCCCCGGGCGAGGAGCCGGGGCCGCTCGCGCGCGCCGCGCTCCCGCCGCCCGAGCCGGAAGATCCCGCCGCGGTACCGGAGAAGGTGCGGCGCATCCTCGCGGATCTGCGCGAGAGCACCGCCCCCACCTCGCCCCGCGTCTGGGTGCCGGTGGCGCTCCTGTTGCTCGCGTCGCTCGCGGTGCGGCGCCCGGCGTGGTGGCTCTTCCTCGTGGTCGCCGAGTTGTGGAGGTTCGGGCACGCCTACCACCCGCGCGTGCCCGCGGCGGCGGTCGCGGCGCGCCCCGCGTGGCTGGTCGACGAGATGACCACCCCGGGCGGCGCGCGCACCACCGTGCTCGACCGTCGTGTGTCGCCGACGCTCGACACCACCATCGGCACCGCCAGCCTCGGGCTCATGTGGGGCACGAGCGACGTGATTGTCCCGAGCCCGCTCCTGCTCGTGCGCAACGAGGCCGTGCTCGCGCTCGCAGGACTCGACGTGGGCGACCGCGGGGCCATCAAGGTGCGCCGCTACCTCGCGAACATCGCGGTCGCGCGCCGGCTCGGGGTGCGGTTCGTGGCGACGACACACGCCGTGCCGGGGCTCACGCAGCTCGTCGCGGGGCCGGTGAACGTCTACGCCGACCCGAACGCCGCGCCGCGCGCGCGGGTGGTTCCGTGCGCGCGTGCGGTGACGACGGTGGACGACGCCTTCACGCGCCTCGGAACCTCCGACTGGACCCGCGAGGTCGTGGTCGAGGGCGCGGGGGAGGACCGCGGGTGCGGCGCCGCGGTGGCCGCGGGCGAGGCGGCGGCGCCCGAGGCGGGAGCGCCGGCCGGCGAGAACGCGCCGACGGCCGGCGCCGGGACCGCGGGCTCGGAGGCTCCAGGTGCACCGGAGGGCCCGTCCGCGCCGGAACAGGGCGCCGGGACCGCCGGTGCCGCCGTGGCGAGCGCGGCCCCCGTCGACGCGGGGGTGACCGTCGAACGCTACACCAACCAGGAGGTGCGGCTCCGCGCCGCGGGTCCGGGCACGCTCGTGCTCGCGGACACGTGGTACCCCCGGTGGTCGGCGACGGTCAACGGCGCGCCCGCCGAGATTGCCCGCGCCGACGTGATCTTCCGCGGCGTGCAGCTCCCCGACGGGGAGAGCGAGGTCGTGTTCCGGTTCGACCCCGGCCTGCCCGGCCTGGCGTTGTGGGGGGCGGTGGCGATGCTCCTCGGGATCGCCGGCGCGGCGGTCGTCCGCGAGCGCTCCGGATAGCGCGCGCGGGGGT
>CAXNIN010000047.1:0-17889 GCA_964202365.1 Myxococcota bacterium
GAGGGCCGCCCATGCCGGGGCCGCCCGCACCGGGCGGAGGGCCGCCCATGCCGGGGCCGCCCGCACCGGGCGGAGGGCCGCCCATGCCGGGGCCCTTGCCGGGGCCGCCCATGCCCGGGCCCTTGCCGGGCCCCCCCATGCCCGGGCCCTTGCCGGGGCCGCCGATGCCGGGGCCGCCGGCGACGGCGCGCGGGGTGGGCCAGGCGCCGTCGAGGAGCGCCACGCTCACGAGCTCCGGGCCCTGCACGCGGCCCTTCCCGGCGAAGAGCGCGGCGCGCTGCAGCCCGCGGGTGTCGGCCTCTGTCCACGCGAGCGAGGCGCCGGCGTCCCCGCGGAGGAGGGCGTTGCGATCGGCCACGGCGCGCACGACGTCGATCGGCCAGCCGGAGATCGCCGCGACGGCGGCGTCCCACCGGGGGCGGTCCGCCGCGGCCGCGCGCAGGGCTTCTTCCACGAGGGCGGAGAAGCGGCGCGCGCGCCCGGGCTCGAAGGTGCTCCACGGCACCGACGCCGCGAGCACGGAGCGGAACTCGCGCTCGGCGAGCACGCGCAGGCCGGGCTCCTTGCGGAGCCAGTCTTCCACCCAGGGGTCCCAGCTCACGGCGGCGTCGATTCGGCCGTCGCCGAGGGCCACGAACAGCTCTTCCGTGCCGATGTCGACCACGGTGGCACCGAGCTCCGCGCCCCACGTCGCCCAGTCCATCGCGGGGGTGGAGCCCTGCGCGAGCCCAACCCGCTTGCCGCGCAGCTCGGCCAGCGTGTCGACGCCGCCCGCCGCCGCCACCACCGCGATGCGGCCGAGCGAACCGGGCGCGGCGACGGCCCGCACGTCGGCCCGGCCGTCGAGCATCTGGATGGCGGGGACCTCGCAGGTGAAGAACGCGTCGAGCGCGCCCTTGGCGACGGCGTCACCCTGCCCCTTCCCGCTCGCGTAGTCGGAGAGGTCGAGGGTGAGGCCGTGCCTCGCGGCCAGAGAGGGGTCCGCGCGGAGCACCGCGAGGACGTGGGCGTGCACCGGCGTCAACGAGGAGATGCCGAAGCGGAGGGTGGCTTCGGTGGCCGCGGGGGGCGGCCCCGAGATGGGCGCGGGAGAGGCGAAGACCTCCTGGGCGATCTGCTCCGCCATCCGGCGGTGCCCGGCCGCGTTCGGGTGGAAGACGTGGCCGGCCTGGAAGAGATCGGGCTCACGCGTGCGGAGCCAGCGCTCGTCCACGTCAACGAAGGCGAAGCCCCGCTCGTCGGCAATCCGCTTCGCAGCGGCCCGGTAGTCCGGGTTGACGTACCGGCTCACGAGGTCCGGCTCGGAGCGGTTGATGGGCATGTCGACCCACACGAACTTCGGCGCGAGCTCCTGGAGCGCGAGGAGGTTCGCCTCGAAGTCCGCGAGGCTCACGCGGGGGATCAGGCCGTCGGCTTCTTCGTCCGAGAGCTTGCCGTACAGCGGCTCATCGCCCGCGGCGCGCGTGACGTACCGCGCGCTGCCGTGACGCACGAGCGAGAGGAGGACTTCGCGCGTCAATAGATAGGTTTCGAAGCGGAAGAGCACGCGGTTCGTGGCGCGCACCGCGGCGCCGGGGACACGTTGGGCGTCGGAGAGGTACTCGGGGCCGGGATCGTTGTTGAAGCCGGCGATCACGATGTCGGGCCGGTAGGCGCCCCCGGTCTCGCGGAGGAACTCCACGGCCTGGTAGGTGGTCCACCCGGGGGTGGCGCCGTTGAGCACGGTCACGGTGGGGACGAGCTCGCCCAGCACGCTCGACCACATCTCGTTCCCCTCGACCCCGTGCCCGAAGTTCGACGAGTCGCCGAGCACGAGCACGCGCACCTCCCCCGCGGGCTTCTCGCGGGGAACCTTCACTTCCCGCATGCCGTCCGCGTTGGTGGTGAGGCGGCCGCCGCCCTTGAGGTTGTCGAAGTCCTCGAGATTCGGGCGCACCACCCAGTGCAACGTCGGGTGGGGCCGGAAGTAGGTGACCATGTCGTACGCGAGCCAGCCGCGCACGCCGAGCTCCGCGCCGCCCACCGCGAGGGCCAGCGCCGCCCAGGGCGCCCACCGCGGCGCGCCGCGCGCCCGCCACATCGCGAGGGCGACGACGTACACGTCGAGCAGGAGGCACGCCGCGAACGCGAAGAGCACCATCGCGTTCTCGGGGGCGTACGGCGACGCGGGGTCGATGAGGGGGCCCTTCTTCCAGCCCGGCGCGACGGTTTGCCGAAAGAGCCACGCAACGCCCACCACGCTGGCGTTCAGCGCGAGCAGAAGGGAAACGGCGACGGTGCTGCGTCGGCTCACGCCGGGAGCTTAGCGCGTCCGTCTCCGCGCGCTCGCGCAAAAACCGACCCCCCGGACAGAATCTGTCCGGCCTGGGTAATCAGGCGTCCAGCCTCACGGCGTCCACCGTGGCCGCGTACGCCGGGTCCGCGCGCATCGTGTCGACGAACAGCCGCTTCATCTGGGGAGAAAGCCCACACTCCTCGACGATGCGCTTGTTCGCCTGGCGGGTGAGCCGCGCCTGACGCTCGTGCAGCGACACGAGGTTGGCCTGGATGCGCGCCTCGAGGTGGGCGTAGAGCGCGTCGCGCTCCACCTTCGGGATGTCCGCGTAGATCGTGGACTCATCGAGCACCTGCCGCCAGTACACGAGGCGGTAGTCGGCCGAGCGCCCCTTTGGGAAAGCCGCCTGCACCGCCATCTTGAACAGCAACCGGTTGTCGCGCGGGAGCGACTCGAGCACCGCCGCGGAGAGCCGCGCGAGGTTCAGCGAGGTGGCCATGTGCCGGGACTCGTCGAGCCGGTGGAGGTGGGAGATCATGCGGATCGCCGCGTGACCTTCCTCGTTCGACACGATGCTGTTCTCGAACGGTTTGAAGCCGTGCGTCTTCATCCCGCGCGCGAGGAAGAACAACGTCGGGAAGTTCGAGCCGAGCAGGTACGTCGCCACCGTGCCCAGGGCGTGCCGCGAGAGGCGGTTGAGCGTGGCGTTCGAGAAGCCAGAGGCCGGGATGGACCACAGCGGCTCCGCCCGCGTCTTGAAATAGCGGGCGCGAATCCCCTCGAGCACGACGCAGAACGCCTCGATGTGGTCCGTCTCCTCGAAGCTCTCTCGCCGTTCCAGCTCGCACACGGAAGGCAGGATGTGCCCGTACTCCCGCACCGCGAAGTTGTTCAGGACGATGATCTGCCGCTCGCCCTGCGCCACCGCCGAGTAGTCGAGCGCCCACTGGAGGTGGTTCCACGCGAGCTTCTGCTCACGCGTGAACCCCTGCCACACGGGGTGGCTCGCGGCGTCGCACACGTCGAAGTCGTCGGGAACCCACTTCTCGTCCCACACCGTCTCGTCGTGGAACGCCGCGGCGGCCTTCGTGAGGAGGGTGCCGTGCTTCTCGTACTGGTCGTAGCTGTGGCGCACGGCCATGTCGCAGTACTGCCCGAGCTCGTGAAGCGCGGCGGTGGTGCCCGTCATGCGAACCTCGTCGCGTTCCATGATTGCGCCGGCGCCGCCTCGGCGTCAATCCAGAGCCGGCGGCACACAGGCTTCCAGGGCCTCGAACGCGCGCCCGTGGGCGCCGGCGCGGGCCGCCGCCGACAAGTCCTGGCGGGCGAGGTCGGCATCGCCTGTCCACGTGGCGCACGCCGCGCGGGCCAGCCACGCCCACGGCGAGGCGGGATCCTGCGCGATGGCGTGCTCCGCGGCCCGGCGCGCCACCTCGGGGTCCCCGTCGAGCAGGGCGAGGCTCGCCTCCACCGTCGCGAGCGACGCATCGTCCGGGTGCCGGCGCACCGCCTCCAGGAGCACGACGCGCGCGTCCTCCAGGCGTCCCGCCGCGAACAGCTCGAGCGCGAAGAGGCTCCACGCCGTCGCCGCCGGCGAGGCACGTTCGAGCTCGGTAGCGGCGCGGCTCACCTCCCCCCCGTGCACCCGGGCGCACACGAGCGCCGCCCACCCCACCACGTCGTGGGTGTCCGCCGCCACCGCCTGCACCCCGCGGAGCCGCAGCCCGGCGAGGTCCTCACGCGGCGCGAGGCCCTGGAGCACGCGCCGGGCCTGCACGCGGAGCGGGTCTCCGTCGGGCGCGTACACGAGGAGCGCGGCCGCGACCGTGGCGTCCCACGCGCCGCGCACCGCCAACACCCGCGCGATGCCGAGCGCCTCGGACTTCTCTCCGCCCGAGAGCGCCACGATCAGCCGCGCGCGTGCGCCCCAGGGCTCCACACAGGCGTCCGCGAGCCGCGCGGCGTCCGCGTCGGCGCCCGCGGCGCACAACCGCCGAACGGCCTCGAGCTGTGCTTCCGGGAACGCGAGGCGCACCGCCGAGATCGGGGCGTCGCGCGGCGCGGTCACGAGCAGCCGGGACGCCGCGACACGTACGGCGTCGAGGTCCTCCTGGCCGGCCTCCGCGAGCCCTTCGTCCACGAGGGCCTCGTCGCCCACCCGCCAGCCCACCACGGCGAGCCCGCCCCCGCCGTCCCGCCGCGCGCACGCCTCCGCCCGGCCGAGCTGCTGCGTGTCGCAGAGCGGCCCCACCCGCTCGCCGCCCGCGAGCAACGTCGTGAGCGCTACTGCGCTCGGATGCCACGGCGCCCCGGCCCGCGCGCGCGCCTCTTCCACCTGAGCGCGGTACGCGTCCCGGTCGGTGCCGGTCGCACGTTCCGCGAGCATCCAGCACAACGTGCCGAGGGCGAGCCAGCCGTCCGTGCCGCGGTCCGCCGCGAGGAGCCGGGACGCGACGCCGGCGAGCGCCCACCGATCCAGGTTGGCGGCGTCCGCCTGCCGCACCACGTCCCACACGTTTCCCTGCGCCACGAGGCGCTCCGACCACGCTCCGGCCCCCCACGCGACCAGCGCGGGGTGCGGCGGCGCGATGTCGGCCTCCGGCCCGGGCGGCTCGCCGAGCGCGCCGAGCACCTCGTTGGCGGAGCGTGGCCGCGCCCGCGGTTCGGGCGCCTGGAGCGCCGCGACGACGTCCGCGAGCCGTCCGGAGAGCAGGGCCGCGGCGGGGCGCCCGGCGAGCATCCACGTGACGATCCCGCCGAGCGCGGCGACGTCGTCGGCCTCCGTGCCCGGGCCCCGCGCCAGGGGCGGGCCCGCCCCGTGGAGCCGCGCGGCCGCGAGCCCCGCGAGGCGCGCGCGCCCTTCGACGAGGAGCACGGTGCCGGGACGCAGATCGCGGTGGAGCACCCCTACGGAGTGCAGCGCGGCGAGCTCGGTGGCCACATGCGCCACCACCGCTTCGATACACGCGGCGTCGAACGGCATCGCGGGCGCGAGCGCGGTGAGGGTGAGCCCCGGGAGACGACGGAGCGCCACGTACGGGCCCTCGGGGCCGATGCCGTGGGCGATCGCGCGGGTCGGCTCGACGTGCGCCCACACGCGCGCCTCGTGGTGCACGCCGGGGCAAAAGGGCGGCCGCAGGCCCTGTCCCCCGTAGAACGCCGACCGGGGGTCTCCGAGCGGGCGCTGGGGCTCCTCGCAGCGGACAATGGCCTCGGCACCGTCCACCCAGGCGTCGTACGCGGGCCGGCGGCCCTCGTGCCGTCCCACGATTTGCACGTGTGCGTAGTGTTTCACCGCGCCCCTCCGGCGGCGAGGCGCCGCGTCGTGGGCACGAGCTCGCCGTCCAGGAGCCCGTAGGCAAACTCCAGGAGCCGCTTGTCGCACGCATGTGCGCTCACGACGTGCGCCCGCCGCTCCGGCGCACGCGGCACCTCCGACACGCGCGGCCAGACGCCGTGCGGGCCGCCGGGGTCGGTGGCCACGTCGAGCGCGTCCTCGCGCCCCCACCACGCCGCCTGCGGGAGCCGCGCGCGCTCGCCCGTCGGCTCCGCGCGCCGTCCGCCGATGCGCGGCACGGCCCGCGACTCGGCGCGCTCCGCCGGGCGGGGCGGGCCTCCGCCCACCAGCCGCGCGAGCGCGGCGTCCACCGTTCGCTCCACGCCGGGCGCGCAGCCTACGCGCGCCCCGTTGCCGGCCGGCCCCGCCCGGGAGGTCGCGGCCTCCAGCACGAGCGTGCCTACCGCGCGGGCCACCTGCGCGGCCGGGGCGAAGGTGTCGCGGGGGGCCCGGGCGCCCAGCTCCAGCGTGCGCCAACGGCGCCGGACCGCGCGGAGCAACGCCTCCGACGCGCGCTCCGGCTCCACCGAATACAGCGTCGGCGACGAGCCCTGAGGCTCGACGAGAGAAGAAGGAAGAGAGACCTGTGTTTCGTGCGGAATCGCGCACCTCCCGGCCCCAGGAACCTACCACGCGTCCCCCGGAAAATGGGCGGCTTCTTCCTTATAAAAGGCGTCCAGCCACGCCCACGGCGGCCCGCACCCCCACGACGCCGTGCCCATCGGGCTCTCCGCGGCGCGGCACGGCCAACGGTTCCGCGCCGCGTTCTCCGAAATCCAGTGCGAAAGCCTCTGTTCCACGGCGCGCGTCGTCTCGCGGCTACGTCAGAGCGCGCCCTCGAGCCGCCGGAGCGCCACCAGCGCGTCCTGCCACGCCGCCCGCGCGCGCTCGACCTCGCCGCGCGCCGCGTCGAGATCCTTGATGGCGGTGATGACGTCCTTCTGAAGGGCCCGCCCCTCGTCGAGCCGCGCGCGCTCCGCGGCGAGCGTCTCTTCGGCGAGCCGCACGTTCAGCTCGGCGAGGGACAGGTCGCGCGCGGCCCCCTCGATCGTGCGCACCTGGGCGCGCGCCTCCTGCGCGAGGGTGCCTTCGAGCGCGGCGAGGTCGAGCTCCGCGCCGGTGGCGTCCGCCTGGGCCTGGGCGAGCCCGCCGCGGTCCCGCCGGTTCAAGAGCGGCATCGTGAGCTGCGCGCCGATCGACCACTCGGGGAGCTCGCCACGGCCGAGCTCATCGAAGGAACCGGCGAGGTCGGTCTCGTAGCCGCGGAGCGTGTAGGACCCGGTCGCGGCCAGCGCCGGGAGGAGCCCGTGCCGCGCCGACGCCACCGCCACGCGCCGGGTCTCGAGCGCCACCCGCGCGGCGGCGAGCTGCGGGTTCCCCGCGATCACCCGGGCCACCACGGCGTCCGCGTCGAGCGTGACGGCGGCCGGCCGCTCGGGGTTCGACGTGACGGTCACCCCGCGCCCCGGCGCCTCTCCGAGCAGCAGCAGGAGCGCGTCCTGGGCGGTCGCGTGGGCCGCGATCGCGTCGATCACGGCGCGCTCGGCCTGCACCTTCGCGGCCTCGGCGCGGGTGGCCTCCACCGGCGCGAGCCGGCCGCCGTCGACGAGCGCCTTCACCACGCGGTGTTGCTCCTCCGAGATCGCCAGCGTCTGCTCCGCGATGGTGACGAGCGCCGCTTGTGTCCGGACGTTCCAGTACGCCCGCGCGGTGTTCGCCATCGCCTCCTGGCGCACCACCTCCCGGTTCGCCTCCGCCGCCGACCGCGCCCCTTCCGCGGAGCGCACCCCCTGAAGATTCCACGCCAGCCGGTGGCCCTCGAGGATCGCCTGGGACAACGTCACCGACAGGCTCGACTGGTACTGCGGGTCGCCCGTGAACGGGTCGAGGTCCGTGTCGACGAGGCGGTAGAGGAACTCGGTCTGCGAGCTCTCGAGGGTGATGGAGGCCGACGTGCCCGTCACGAGCGTCTGTGACACGCCCACCGAGCTGCTCCACCCGCTGGTGTCGGCGTAGAAGTTGCCGAGCTGGCCCGTTCCCTCGCTGGTGTTCGAGAACCACGCGGTCGAGGCCGACAGCGACGGCTCGAACGGCGCGCGCGCGGCGAGCACCGCGCCGGCGGCGGCGTCCACGTCGGCACCGGCGCCGCGCACGCCGGGGTTGCGTTCGGTCGCGCGGGCGAGGGCCTCCTCGTACGTGAGCTCGAGGGGCGCGGCGAGCGCGGAGCTGGCGAGGAACAGGATCATGCGGCCCTCGAGCGGCGCGGCCACACCCAGGCGAACCACCGCCCGCCGGTGCCGCGGAGATCGTCCAGCACGGCGTACAGCCACGGGACGAAGAACAGGGTGAGCACCGTCGCCACGAGCATCCCGGAGAGGATGACGCGGCCGAGCGGCGCGTAGGGAATGCCGATGAACGTGGCGTCGCCGACGGCCATGGGGATGACGCCGACAATCGCGGTCAGCGCGGTCATCAGGATGGGCCGGAGCCGCGTGCGGACGGCCTCGCGGAGCGCGGTCTCGCGGTCCACGCCCTTCGCGCGCAGCTCGGTCACCACGTCCACGAGCACGATGCCGTTGTTGACCACGATGCCGATGAGGATCACGAGCCCCACGCCGGCCATCGCGTCAAACGGCGTGCCGCTCGCCCAGAGCCCCCAGTACACGCCGAGGATCGCCATCGGGATGGTCATGATCACGGTCATCGGCAGCAGAAAGCTCTCGAAGAGCACGCCCATGATGAGGAACACGAACGTGATCGAGAGGATGAGCGCGAGGTTTCGGGCCTGATCGCTCGCCTGCTGCTCGTCCCACTCGTTGCCGCGGTCCACCCCGTAGCCGCGCGGCCAGTCCATCCCTTCGAGGGCCTTCTCCACCCCGACGTAGGCGCGCTCCTGCTCGGTGCCCGGGGCGAGGTCGGCGACGAGCCCGAGCGCGGTGCGGCGATCTTCCCGGTTGATCGCCCCCCACCCCTTCCCCACGCCCGGCTCCACGAGGCTCCGGAGCGGCACCGCCTGCATCGCCGTGGGCGAGCCCACCTCGAAGTCGAGGAGCTGGTCGACGCTCCCCCGATCTTCCAGACCGAAGCGCGCGAACACGCGCACCTCCTTCTCGCCCTCGTACCAGGGCGGGAGCGGCGCGCCGCGCATCGCGAACGACACGAGCCGCCCCACCATGCTCGCGCCCACGCCGTACCGGGCCGCGGCCTCGCGGTTCACGACGAGGCGCATCTCGTCGGCGCCGGCCGTCTCCGAGTCGGAGTGCACCCCGAGGATGCCGTCGACGCTCTTGATGCGCCGCCGCGCTTCCTCCGAGAGCCGCGCGAGCACCTCGGTGTCCTCCCCGTACAACCGCACGGAGATCGTGGCGTTCTGGCCGCCCTCGCCCTCGCTCCGGCCCACCTGGGCCACCACGCCGGGGAGGTCGGGCAGCGCGCGCTTCACCTGGTCGAGCACCTCGGAGCGCGGCAATTCGCCGTCGTCTTCGAGGTACACGTAGAGCCGCCCGGCGTTGCTCGACGCGGAGAGTCGCGACCGGTACACGCGCACGCCCCACGCGTCCCGGTGCGCTTCCACCATCTTCTCGAAGGCCTCAACCGTCGCGAGTCGCTCCGCGTACGTGTACACGGGGGGCAGCTCGTAACGCACCGTGAAGTCATTGAGATTGCTGTCCGCCTCGCCGCTGCACCCCACCGCCTGCGCCGGCAGCAGCAGCGTGACCACCACCACCGCCACCACCCCGATGAAGGTGTCCACGCGGTTGCGGAGCAGCGCGGTCACGCCGCGGTCCACGCGGTCGGTGAGCGCGCGAATCCATTGGCTGTCCGCCGCGATCTCCTTCCCGCCGAGCCACACGGTGGAGAGCGGCGTGAACAGGAGCGTGATGATCAGGCTCCCGATCTGGATGAACACGACCGGCAGGCCGAGCGACCCCATGAAGAACGAGAAGCTGGCGTCCTCGCTCATCAAGATCACGGGGAGGAAGACGACGACCGACGTGAGCGTCGAGAGCGTGATCGGCATGAGCACCTCGGCGGTGCCCTCGATGGCGGCGGTGCGCGGGTCCTGCCCTTCCTGCCGGCGCCGGAAGATCGTCTCGACCACGACCACGGCGTTGTCGACCACCATCCCCACCGCGAGCATCAGCCCCAGCATCGAGAGGAGATTCAAGGAATCTCCTCGGAAGTAGAGCACCGTCACCGTGAGCAGGAGCGACGCGGGAATCGTGGCGGCGATGAGGAAGGTGATGCGCCACTGGCGCAAGAAGAGGATGAGCACGAGCACGGCGAGCACGCCGCCCTCAATCGCGCTCTCCTCCAGGGCGTCCACCGATTCCTGGACGAGCTGCCCCTGGTCGAAGAACACGGGGAAGGAGAAGCCCTTCATCCGCGGGTCGGCCTCGATGTCGGCGAACGCCGCGCGGATCTCCCGACAAATCTCCACCGTGTTCGCGCTCGACTCCTTGTTGATCGCGAGGGCGGCGCCTTCGCGGCCGTCGATGCGGTTGATGTCGGCCGAAGCGGCGGCGCGGTGCTCGATGCGGGCCACGTCCGAGAGCACGAGGCCCGGCTTCACCGGCCAGGACTTGATCGCGGCGAGGTCCTCGAAGCGGGCGAGGGCGCGCACGTACCGCACCTGCCCGCGGTCGGTCACCTGGCCGCTCGCGAGCTGGAAATTGTCGCGTCCGAGGCGGTCCATCAGGCCCACGAGGTCTACCCCGTGGCTCATGAGCGCCTCGCGGTCGAAGTCGATCCAGACCACGGCCTCGTCCACACCCCAGATGTCCACGCGGCCGACGCCGGGAATGCGCTCCAGGCGCTTCTGGACCACGCGGGTGACGAGGTAGTGGAGGTCCTCCACACCTTCCGGCACCGAGATGCCGGCCCAGATCACGGGCTCGTCCGTCGGGTCGAACCGCCAGATCCACGTGCGCTCGACGTCCGTGGGGAGCGCGGGCATCGCGCGCTCGATGCGGTCGGTGACGGCGTTGTACGCCTCGTCCATGTCAACGGACGAGTGGAACTCCAGCGAGAGGCTCGCGTTGTCCGACCGCGCCTCGCTCTCCAGCTTCTTCAGGCCGGGCACGGTCGCCACCTGCTCTTCGAGCGGCTTGACGATGCGCGTCTCCGTCTCGAGGGGGGTGGAGTCCTCGTACGGAATCCAGATCCACAGGTAGGGCGGCGAGAATCCCGACGGCATCATCTGGAGCGGGATGCGCGCGCTCGCGATGATCCCGACGACGACCACCACGAGGAACGCCGTGACCACCGTCACCGGGCGGGTCACCGAGAAGCGGGGAATCCAGTCTCGGGCGGCCATGGCCGGCACCGGTAACGCGGCCGCCTCCCCGGGGGACGCGCGGGTGTGTCGCAGGTCGTCGCAGGTTGGGGGCGCGGGGGGCGGTGGAAGGGGGGTTCCACCTCCCGGCGGTGCGGGAGCGTCGCGAGCCAGGGCCGACCGGTGGGCGCGCTACGCGCTCAGAAGTAGCCGTTCCGCATCAGGAAAGACGTGAGGCCCACCACCGTGATCATCGTGATGTGAATCACGTAGAGCGGGAGGAAGGTCTGCGCGCGCAGGCAGAACCACCCCGCGAAGATCCCACCGACGAAGCTGGACAACAGCTCGATGTGCGGCTTCGGGCCGTGCAGCAGGTAGAACGGGAACACGTGGAAGAGGATCGCGAGCAGCGCGTCTCCGCGGCGCGCGGCCGCGAAGATCAGGAAGCCGCGAAAGAGGAACTCCCACCCGATGAAGTCGAGCGCGAGGCCCAGGTGCGCCCAGCCGAACGCCTCGATCGAGGTTCGCGCGGCGCGGTGGGTCGGGTAGTACGCCGCCAGCGGCTCTACGAGCCAGGTGGTGAGCACCAGAACGGGCACCAGCAGGGCGAGGAGCACGCCGTGGTGCGGCAGCCACCAGCGCCAGTCGCCGAGCCCGATGCCCCACGCGGTGAGGTCGCGCCGGGCGAGCTTCAGCGCCACCAGCACGAGCGCGGCGCCGAGGAGGCCCGGCCGCGCCATGTTGGCGAACGACGCCGCGGCCTGCGCGGCGAGGCCGGCGTCCGTGAAGCGCGCGGCGATGGGCGCCAACAGGAGGGTCGCGCCGGCGAACCCGAGCCCGACCGCGGCCGCTGGCGGGGGGGCCCCCTTGCGCCAGGCGTCCCGCAGCTCCCACATCAGGACGGCCACCAGCGGGATGCCGCCGTGCACGAGCATGCGCCACGCGCCGGTGAGGACGGGGTCGCCCTTGGGCTGGAAGCGCAGCCCGAGCCACATCCCGATCGCCGCGGCGAAGGAGACCCAGACGAGGAGCGCGCCGCTGTCGGGCTGCCGGGTGAACTCCGGGATGTCGCCGAGCAGCCAGCGGACGATCGCCATGCCGCGGTCGCGGAGCGACGGGCGGTCGACGGGCGCGGGGGCGGGCGCGGGGAGAGACGTGGCGGCCTCGGGCCGCGCCCGCCTATCGCGGAGCGGCGGGAGATGCGGCCGCGAACGCGACGTGCACGTCAGACCTGCCGCGGCTCCAGCCACTTCGGCACCCGCGGCGGCGTCCAGGCCACCATGGCGTCGAGGAGCGGGTCGACAGCACCGCCCGAGAGGAGGAAAGCGCGGTGTTCGGGGCGCAGGAACCCCTCGGCGACCGTGTGGTCGAGGAAGCCGACGAGGGGCGCGTAGTACCCGTCGACGTCGAGCAGCGCGACCGGCTTCGGGTGCAGCCCGAGCTGGCCCCACGTGTACACCTCGAACAGCTCCTCCAGCGTTCCGATGCCGCCGGGCAGAGCCAAAAACGCGTCCGCGCGCTCGGCCATCAGCGCCTTTCGGGCGTGCATCGTCTCCACGACGTGCAGCTCGGTGCAGCCGTTGTGCCCGAGCTCGCGCTCTTCGAGGTGGCGGGGGATCACGCCGACCACCGGCACGCCGCGCGCGAGGCACGCGTCGGCGAGGATGCCCATCAGCCCCACGCTCCCGCCGCCGTAGACGAGCCCCGTGCCGCGGCGGGCGAGGGCGTCGGCGAGGGCGACGGCCGACGCGGCGTAGGCGGGGCGCACCCCGGCGGCGGACCCACAAAAAACGGCGAGGTTGCGCATGGGACGGCGCGTATGACGGGGCCGGCGCGGGGTCCACCGGGCGGCGGGTGCCCGGCCGGCACCGTCACGGGCAGGGCGTCGCGACCTCGACGAGCGCGAGCGGCGACACGTCGCGGCCCGTCATCTCGGTGAACGCGAAGGGGAGACACGTCACGTCTCCGTCGGCGCAGGCCTCGCAGGTCTCGCCCAACGAGGCCACCAGGCTGCAGAACTCGTAGGGGTCGTCGCTGCCGAGGAAGCCCGCGAGGCCGCTCGTGTCCGCGAGGAGGCGGAACGTCGCGTCGCGCACGTCGGATCCGTCGGCCGAGAACGTGCCGGAGAAGACAGCTTCCTCACCCGCCATCTCTTCGAGCGCCCAGAGGTGCGCGACCGTCGGGTCCGTGGCGAACGCGTGCGTTCCGGTGAACGCGCCGGTCGCGTCCGCGGTGGGCGCGCAGGTGTCCTGGGCGCGCCCGCGGTTGTCGGTCCAGCCCCACCGCACCGCGATCGTGGTGGCGTCCGCGGCGGTCACTTCCACGAGGAGCGCGGCGCCCAGGTACGAAACGAGCAGGGAGCCCACGCTCCCGGGCTCGGTGACCCGCGCGGAAGCGAGGTCGAAGACGTACGTGCGCCCCACCACGAGCGCGGCGAGCGCGGGGTCGGACCTGTCTTCGGCGCCCGTCTCGGGAGAGCCGGTGTCGGGGGCGCCCGTGTCGGCGGCGCCGGTGTCGACGTCCGGCGGGGTGGTGTCGGTGTGCGAGAACCCGGTGTCGGAGCCCGTCTCCGAGGGGCCGGTGTCGCCGCCGCGCGGCTCCGTGTCGTCGCCCGCGCCGGTGTCGCCCGCGCCGGTGTCGCCCGCGCCGGTGTCGCCCCCGGCGCCCCGAGCGTCGTCGTCACCCGCCTCCGCAACGAGCGGGGCCACGTCGACCTCGGGGTTCGACCCGCAGGCGGCGAGCAGCAGGAAGGGCAGCAGCACGCTCGTACGGTAGCCGGTACTCGGGCCCGTCCGCGCGCCTCAATCCGCGTCGCGCCCCAGGCGGTCCCCGCCGCGGCCGCCGCGGACCCGTTGCCCGTCACGGTTTCACGGAAAATCCGTTACGCCCTCCTGGCTCCGACACGGAAATCCCGCGTATGGTCGCAGCCGGGCCGTTCGGCACGGCCCTTGCTACCCCCCGCGCGGACCGCCCCGATGCACGCCCTCGACCGCAGCCCGCCTCCAACCGGCCTCTGGCGCTTCGCGCCGGCGTTCGACTCGTTGCGCCGCTACCGCCCGGCGGATCTCCGCGCCGATCTCCTCGCCGGCCTCACGGTGGCCGCCGTCGCGGTGCCGCAAGCGATGGCCTACGCGATGGTGGCGGGTGTACCTCCTCAATACGGCCTCTACACCGCCATTGTCATGACCGCGGTGGGCGCCATCTTCGACTCGAGCAAGCAGCTCATCAACGGGCCCACGAACGCCACGAGCATCGCCGCGTTCAGCGCCACCGCCGCCGTCATCGGCACCGAAGCCCGCATCGAGGCCGTCATCCTCCTCGGCTTCCTCGTCGGCGCCATCCAGCTCGGCATCACCCTGCTCCGCCTCGGCGATCTCACCCGGTTCATCTCCCACAGCGTGATCGTCGGCTTCACCGCCGGCGCCGGCACGCTCCTCGCGCTCGACCAGCTCAAGAACCTCCTCGGGCTCACCACCGTCGGCGACGCGCACGATCACTTCCTCGTCCGCTTCGTCCGGACGCTGCTCGAAGGCGGCGGCGTACACCTCCCCACGCTCGCGGTCGGGGGGTGCACGATCCTCGCGGTGGTGGCGCTGCGGTGGCTGAAAAATCGCTTCGGCTGGATCTTGTTCCCCGAGTTGTTCGTGGTGGTCGCCGCGGCGGCGCTCGTCACGGGGGCGCTCGGGCTCGACGCGCAGGGCGTGAAGGTCATCGGCGATGTGCCGGCGTCCCTCCCCGCGTTCGACGTCCCCTCCCTCGACCTCGCCCAGATGGAAGCGCTCTCCACGAGCGCTTTCGCCATCGCGGTGCTCGGGCTCCTCGAAGCGCTCGCCATGGCGAAGGCCATCTCCGCGCGCACGGGCCAGCGCCTCGATTTGAACCAGCAGTGCCTCTCCGAGGGGCTCGCCAACTTCGTCGGTAGCTTCTTCCAGTGCATCCCGGGCAGCGGCTCGCTCACGCGCTCGGCCATCAACCAGCAGGCCGGGGCGTCCACCCAGTGGTCGGGCGTGTGGTCGGCGGCGGCCGTCGCGCTCATCATGGTGCTCCTCGCGCCGTGGGCCCGCTACGTGCCGCGCGCCGCGCTCGCGGGCATCCTCGTCGTCACCGCGTGGCGCATGGTGGACCGCAAGGCGCTCGTCTACGCCTTCCGCGCCACCCGCTTCGACGCCGTCCTCATCGGCGCCACCGCCCTCTCCGCCGTGTTCGTGTCCATCGAGTTCTGCATCCTCATCGGCGTCTTCCTGAGCTTCGCGCTCGCCGTGCCCCGCGCGGGCCGCATGCTGCTGACCGAGTTCGTCGTCGGCGAGAGCGGCCACGTCCACGAGCGCCTCACCGGCGACACCGCCGATCGCCGCCTGCTCGTGTTCGGCCTCGAAGGGGAGATGTTCTTCGGCGCCGGGCCCGCGCTCGAGCAGCACCTCGACGCTATCGAAGACCGCATCGACGCCGACACACGCGTGCTCGTGCTCCGCGTCAAGCGGGTGCGCAGCCCGGACGCAGTCGGCATGCACCTGCTCGACACCTTCGTCGACCGCGTGCGCGCCCGCGGCGTGCATGTCCTGTTGTGCGGTGTTCGCGGCGAGATGTTCGAGGTGCTCGCCCGCACGGGCTCCGCCGACCGGGTGGGCGCGCCGAACCTCTTCCGGGAGATGCCCGTGCGCCAGACGAGCACCGCCGAAGCCGTCGCCTACGCGCAGCGGCTCCTCGCGCGGGAAGACGCCGCCGGGTTGAGCGCCACGCCCTGACGCCGGGCGCGCACCTCGCCCCTTCGGCTCGCGACGCGCCTGCACCAACGGGAGGCTGCCGCCCCTGCTCCGTTCTTGCGCACCCCTGGTCCGTTCCGGCGCACCCGGCCCGCCCGACGCCAGACATTCCAGCCACTTACACGTGGCGCGCGCCTTGCTCTCTCTCCGGCCGCCCCACAACCGGGGCCGGAGGTCGCGTGGAAATTCGATTCTGGGGCGTTCGCGGCAGCATCGCGGTGAGCGGCGCGGGGTATCAACGGGCGGGCGGCAACACGTCGTGCGTGGAGGTGCGCGCGGCGGGCGAGCGGCTCATTCTCGACGGTGGAACCGGGCTTCGCGGGCTCGGCGACGCGATCGGCGGGCCGGTGCGCGCGACCGTGCTCTTCAGCCACGTGCACTGGGACCACATCCAGGGCGTGCCGTTCTTCGGGCCGGCGTTCCACCCGGCATCGGAGCTCCTGCTCGTGGGCGCCACGCGCGACGGCGTCGACCTCCGCGACGCCCTCGCCCGGCAAATGGGCGCGCCGAACTTCCCGATCGGGCTCGACGCGCTCCGCGCGCGGCTCACCTGGCGCGCCGCGATCGCCGGCGAGCCCTTCGAGGTCGGCCCGTTCCGCATCACGGCGGCGGAGTCGAGCCACCCGAACGGCGTGCTCGCGTGGCGGGTGGAGGCCGAGGGGCGGTCCGTCGTGTACGCCACCGACATCGAGCACGGCGGCACAATCGACCCGCGCCTCGTGAAATTGGCGGAGGGCGCCGATCTTCTGGTGCACGACGCGCAGTACACCGCCGAGGAGTACCCGACGCGGCGCGGCTGGGGCCACTCCACCTGGGCGGAGGCCGTGGCCGTTGCGGAGCGCGCTTCCGTGCGGCGCCTCGCGTTGTTCCACCACGATCCACGTCGTGACGACGACGCGCTTGCTGTCCTCGAGGATCGCGCCCGCGCGCGGTTCACAGAGACGTTCGCGGCGCGCGAGGGGATGGTCACGGAGGCGGCGTGAGCGGGGCCGCGCGGCTCGGTCTCGGGGGGCTCCCGGCGGGCGACGGCGCCGCTTTGGCCGGCCACGACGCCGGGCGCTACGCTGCGTTCCTGGTGGCGCGCGCGCTCGGAGGCACCGTGGACGTCGGGTGGATCGCGGAGCTCCGCGCGAGATTGCACGATCGCCGCGTGGATCTCGACGCGCTCCTGCGGGCCGTCGTCGACGAGGCCACGCGCCGCCTCGACGCGGATCGCGGCACGCTCTACCTCGTCGACCACGCGCGGGGCGAGCTCGTGAGCCGCGTGGCGCACCTGCCCGAGGTCGCGGAGATCCGCCTCAAAATCGGCGAAGGTGTCGCGGGGATGGTGGCGAGCACGGGGGCCGTCGTCAACGCGCCGCGAACGGACGCCGTTGTCGCCGAGCGTATCGACGCCATCACCGGCTACCGCACCCGAAGCCTGCTCGCGGTGCCGCTCGTCGAAGGCGGCGTGGTCAACGGCGTGCTCCAGCTCCTCAACAAGCGCGTCGGCCCCTTCGATTCCGACGACGAACGCCACCTCGGCGCCATCGCCGGCCAGGTGGTGGCGCTCCTCGCGGCCACCAGCCTCCGATCGCAGCTCCACCCCGGCCACCCCCACGCGCTCGCGTTCCGCTTCAACCACATCGTCGGCGAATCCCCGACCATGCGGCTTGTGTACGACCGCACCGACCGCGCCGCCCGCACGGAGGCAACCGTGCTCGTCCGCGGCGAGTCGGGCACCGGAAAGGAGCTCATCGCCCGCGCGATCCACGACAACTCGGCGCGCCGCGACGGCCCGTTCGTGAAGGTGGACTGCGCGGCGCTGCCCGAGACGCTCGTCGAGAACGAGCTCTTCGGCCACGAACGCGGGGCGTTCACCGGCGCGGACCGCCCCGCCGAGGGCAAGGTGCACGCGGCGCAGGGCGGCACGTTGTTCCTCGACGAAATCGGGGAGTTGCCGCTCGCCGTGCAGGGCAAGCTCCTGCGGCTGTTCCAGGACCGCAGCTTCGTGCGCGTGGGCGGCACCCGCGTGGAGCCCGCCAACGTGCGCATCGTGAGCGCCACGCACCGCGCGCTCGAGGGCGCCGCCGGCTTCCGTCAGGACCTCTACTACCGCGTGCGTGTCGTGGAGATCGCGCTCCCGCCGCTCCGCGAGCGCGGCCACGACGACCTCGATCGCCTCAGCGACCATTTTCTCTTCGAAGCCGGCCGCAAACACGGCCGCCCCGACCTCAGGCTCGCCCAGGCCGCGCGCGCC
>CAXNIN010000048.1:0-17492 GCA_964202365.1 Myxococcota bacterium
GCACGGGCGGCGTCCTTCGGGGCGCCGTTCGTCGTTTTGGGGACGGGCGCGGGCCTCCCGGCGGCGGCAGGCGCGCCGCGAGCCAGCGCCGGCGGGGGGTGCGCGCCACGCGCGAGCGCGCGACCAGGGGTCGGCGGCGGGCCTTACGAACGCCTGACATCGGCGTTGCGATCCGTTGACGAACCGCGGCGGGGTTTCGCGGTCCGTACATGCAGGGACGCAAACGTCCCCCCGACGCGCCGAGAACGGCGGTTGTAACCCAGCATGCCACCCGTCCGGGTGATTGGAGCCACCATGTCCGACGTTCGCCTTCCGCCCGTGGGAGCCCTCGACGACACCGTCACGCCCCATGTCCTCGAGGTGCTCCTCGCGGGCGGGGAGACCGCCGATCCAACCGCGGATACCGGGAAGGACAAGGTGCTCGAGGTGGTGCAGGTGTTCGGCGACGCCGTCGTCGACCTCAAGCACTTCGCGCGCGGGCGCGCGGTGTCGCTGGGGTCCACCCTCGTGAAGACCGTACGCGGCACCCACACCGCTGAGGACTTCTTCGTCCCCGCGAGCCTCCTGCCCGCGCCCACCCACCCCTTGTTCGAGGCCGCCGACACCGGGTGGGCGTGTGTCGTGGCGCCCGGATGGGACGGCTTCGTGGAGGGGCCCGCGGGGCGGCGCGCGTTCGGCACGCTCATGGCGCTCACCTCCCCGGGCGCGGACGGGCTCTTCCGGCTCCCGATCGGCGCGGACGACCACGCGGTCATCGAGGTTGGCACCACAATCTTCGTGGCGCGGCCGGTGCACCCGAGCAAGAAGGTGCCGGTCACCGGGCGCGACACCATCGACTACCCGCTCCTCGGGATCGCGGGCTTCATGGGGTTCGTGACGGTGATGCTCGGGGTTGCGCTCTCGGTGATGCCGAGCCCGTCGCGCGCCTCCCGGATGCAGGAGGACGACCGCCTCGTGGAGGTGCTCCTGAACCAGCCGGTCGACCTCCCCAAGCCCCCCTCGCCCGCTCCCGGGCCGGCGGGCGCCCGCGCCAAGGACACCGAGGGCGTGCGGGGCGAGAAGGACGCCAAGGCGGAGGTGGAGCGGTCGCCGCTCACCGCGCGCGAGCGCAACGCCAAGGCCGTGGCGGACTCCGGCGTCATCGGCGCGCTCAACAACAACGCCGTGCTCGACGCGATGCTCGGCGACAGCGGGCTCTCCGGGGCGCTCACGGGCGGCATCGCGGGGCTCGTGGGGCCGCGCGCCACCCAGCTTGGCAACAACGGCCTCGGGCAGCGCGGGCCGGGCTTCGGCGGCGGCGGCGAGGCCGTGGACAGCGCGGGGCTCCAGGCGCGCGGCCGCGGTCCCGGCGCAGACGGCTTCCGGCCGGGCGGAGGCGGAAAGTCCGAAGGGCGCCCCGCGGACGTCGACACCGGCGAGATCATCAGCTTCGGCGCGCTCGACAAGGCGCTCATCGACGCGGTGGTCAAGCGCAACATGGCGCAGATCAAGTACTGCTACCAGCGGGAGCTCACCAAGAATCCGTCGCTCTCCGGGAAGGTCACGGTGAAGTTCACCATCGCCAAGGACGGAAGCGTCTCCTCGGCAATGACCAAGAGCTCGAGCATGGCGAACCCCAGCGTGGAATCCTGCATCAACGCACGCTTCATGCGGTTCCAGTTCCCCGAGCCGCTCGGCGGCGGGCTGGTGGTCGTGTCGTACCCCTTCCTGTTCTCGCCCGGGTAGTCTTTGGGGCGGGCCCGCCGAGCGCGGGCCCGCTTTCCGTTTTCCGCGCACCCGTGCTACGCTGGTGCGCCCCTCTCTGCCGGAGTTCGTCGATGCTTGTCCTGGCGCTGCACGCTGCCCTCCTCTCTGCGCCGATCTTCGTGCCCACCGCGCACGCCCAAGATGAGGACGACGCCGATTTCGACGAGTCCGAGGACGACGGCCCCAAGAAGAAGAAGTCCCGCGCCGCCATGGCCGCCCAGGACGACGTGGGCAAGGTCAAGGAGATCAACCGCGGCTTCTACGCGAAGGCCGCGGGCGGCGTCGGGATCTTCTTCCTCGACCTCTCCGGCTTCGTCGACCCCGGCACGAACGTCACCCTCTCGTTCGGCCAGGACTTCGTCGACACCGAGAAGCAGTCGATGGCGTGGGAGGTCGGCTTCGCCCAGGGCGTGCACAACGGCATGTCGTGGGAAGAGCAGGCGGACCTCGTCGGCTGCCGCACCGTGGGCGCCGGTCCCGCGCCGTGCACCGAGGGCGACCTCCGCACGTACACGCTCCAGGCGAACTACGAAATCTCGTTCTACCCGGTGCGGCGCATCGGCATCGGCGTGCGCGCCGGCGCCGGCATCATGTTCAGCCCGCTCCTCCTCGACTCGACCGCCTACGCGGAAGATGTCGTGGGCGACGCCTTCGACGGCGTGGAGCCCGGCATGCACAACGCGCCGAAGCCGATCGTCTTCGCCGGCCCCACCTTCGAGTACTACACGAAGCTCTCCCACCTCTCCGTGGGTGTCGACGTCGACGTGCTCTACGGCATCGGGTGGGACCTCGGCCTGAACGCCACGGGCTCGCTCAAGTACAGCTTCTGATTCGAGGGGTGGAATGTTGTTCCTGCTCGTCGGGTGCGTCGGGCTGACCACGGTTCCCTCCAAGGACGCCGGCACGGACGGAAGCTCGTCCACCGTCGGCGCCCTCGAGATCAACGCAAGCGCCCTCGAGTTCGGCGACGTTGAGCTCGACACCACCGTCTCGCGCGAGCTCACGCTCTCGAACACCGGCGGCTCCTCCATCAGTGTCGAGCTCGACGTGCAGGGCGACGGCTTCTCCGTCTCCACCGAGAGCGTCTCGGTGGGAACGGAGTCCATCATCACGGTGGACTTCACGCCCCGCACCGAGGGCCCCTACGACGGCACGCTGGACGTGCTGCTCGACGCCGGCGACACGCTCGCGCTGCCGCTGAGCGGCAACGGCGTGACCGAGGGCGGCGACACCGATACGGACACCGACGAGCCGTCCGGCCCCGGGCCGAACATCACGGTGTCGCCGAGCCGGTACAGCTTCGGCCGGGTCGACCTCGAGACCCCCACGACAACGACGTTCACCGTCACCAACAACGGCGACGAGGACCTCCTCGTGAGCGACGTCGTCACGAGCGCCGGGGTGTGGACCACCGGCGGCACGCTGCGCCCCCCGCAGGTGATCTCCCCCGGTTCGAACAAGCTCCTGGAGGTGTCCTTCACGCCGACCGCCGCGACCACCTACACGGGCAGCGTGTCGATCGTCTCGGACGACCCCGACCAGCCCACCCTCGCGGTGTCCGTGGACGGCGAAGGCGTCGACCTCTGCGACATCTGCAGTCCGCTCATCGACGTGGACACCGGGGCGGACCCCTACGCCATCACCGACTTCTTCTACACGTCGTTCACCGGCACGGACACCCGCACGGTGACCATCCGGAACCTCGGCGACGAGGACCTCGTCGTGTCGAACGTGTCCGTGAACAACGACTTCCTCGCCTCCTCCGGGACCTTCACCATCGGCAGTTGGACCGGCGCGGTCACCCTGCCCCCCTACGGCAGCGACAGCTTCACCATCAGCTTCCGCGCCACGGGCGCGTGCGTGGAAGTGGGCCAGGCGTCCATCGACATGAACGTCGTGCACATCCTCTCGAACGACCCGAGCGCCGGCGACTGGGTCATCGAGCTGTCCGGCCTCGCGCTCTGAAGCGCCGCGCTCCGGCGCGCAGCGCAACGCGACCCTTGCTGAGACGGCGCGTTCGCGCTACGTGCGCGGGCCCCCGGTTTGGGGGCGATCCACCCACCGTACGACGCCCGCGCTGCCGCGGCCGTCCAATGCGAGGAACAGAATGGCGAATGAATCCGTCGGCCTCCTCGGCCGCAAGCTCGGTATGACCCAGATCTTCGACGCCACCGGCAACGCCCTCGGCGTGACGGTGCTCGAGGTTCAGCCCAACACCGTGATCCAGGTCAAGACCAGCGAGACGAAGGACGGCTACGCCGCTGTTCAGTTCGGCTACGGCTCCCGCAAGGAGTCTCGCGTGAGCAAGGCCGTGAAGGGCCACGTCGCGAAGGCCGGCGCCCGCCCCTTCCGCGTCATCCGCGAGATCCGCCTCTCCGAAGAAGCCGCGAAGGCCCACACCGTCGGCACCCAGGTGTCCGTCGGCTCCGTGTTCGCCGCCAAGCAGCGCGTCGACGTGAGCGGCACCTCGAAGGGCCGCGGCTTCGCCGGCGTCATGAAGCGCCACAACTTCAAGGGCTTCAAGCGCAGCCACGGTGTGCACGAGTACTACCGTCACGGTGGTTCCATCGGTACCCGCCTCACCCCCGGTATGACCCTGAAGGGCGTGAAGATGCCCGGTCACATGGGCTCCGCGGCCACCACCATCCAGAACCTCATGGTGGTTCAGGTGGACGCCGAGAAGAACCTCATGTTCGTGAAGGGCGGCGTCCCCGGCCCCGACGGCGCCTACATCGTCGTCCGCGCGGCCGTGAAGGGCAAGACCCCGAAGAAGCGCAAGTAAGCGCCTCGGTTCACGCAAGAAGGCCCCGGTCTCCGCAGAGGAGACCGGGGCCTTCTTCGTCGCGGGCCCATCGCCACGCCGGGGGGGGGGCGTTCCGGGGGCCCCCCGCCCCCTGAACCCCTACCCTTGGAGCGGGATGCGGGTGAGCTCGGGCGCCACCTTGAACCGCGCGCCCGTGGCCGCCTGCACCTGTTCGACCGTGAGATCCTCGGCGATCTCCGTGAGCGTGAGCCCGCCGTCGAACGTGAACACCCCGTAGTCGGTGATGAGCAGGTGCACGCAGCGCACGCCCGTGAGCGGGAGCGTGCACTGTTCGAGGAGCTTGGACTCCCCCTTCGCGACGTGTTCCATCGTGACGACAACGCGTTTGGCGCCCGCCACGAGGTCCATCGCGCCGCCCATGCCCTTCACCATCTTGCCGGGGATCATCCAGTTCGCGAGGTCGCCCGTGGAGGAGACCTGCATCGCGCCGAGGATGGTGAGATCCACGTGTCCGCCGCGGATCATCGCGAAGCTTTCCGCGCTCGAGAAGTAGCTCGCGCCCGGCAGCGCGGTGACGGTCTGCTTGCCGGCGTTGATGAGGTCGGGGTCGACCTCGGCGGGCGTGGGAAACGGGCCCATCCCGAGCAGGCCGTTCTCGCTGTGGAGCACGATGTCGACGCCGGCGGGGATGAAGTTCGCCACGAGCGTCGGAATGCCGATGCCGAGGTTGACGTAGTACCCGTCGCGAAGCTCCTTCGCGGCGCGCTTGACCATTGCGTCACGGGAAAGCGGCATTATCCCTCCCTCACGGTGCGGCGCTCGATGCGCTTTTCGTAGCGCGGGCCAACGAGCACGCGGTGCACGAAGATGCCGGGGACGTGCACGTCGTCGGGGTCGATCTCCCCGGGTTCGACGAGCTCTTCCACCTCGGCGACGGTCACCCGCGCCGCGGTGGCCATCATGGCGTTGAAGTTGCGCGCGGTCTTGTTGAAGACGAGGTTGCCGAGGCGGTCGGCCTTCTGCGCCTTGATGATGGCGAAGTCGGCCACCAAGGCGCGCTCCATCACGTAGGGCCGCCCGTCGAACCAGCGGATGTCCTTGCCCTCGGCCACCACGGTGCCGTAGCCGGTGGCGGTGAAGAACGCGGGGATACCGGCGCCGCCCGCCCGGATGCGCTCGGCGAGCGTGCCCTGGGGGCAGAGCTCCACCTCGAGCTCGCCGGAGAGGTACTGGCGTTCGAACTCCTTGTTCTCCCCGACGTAGCTGGAGATCATCTTGCGGATCTGCCGGGTTTGGAGGAGCACGCCGAGCCCGAAGTCGTCCACGCCGCAGTTGTTGGAGACGACCGTGAGCCCGCGTACGCCGCAGTCGCGCAGGGCCAGGATGAGGTTCTCGGGGATGCCGCAGAGCCCGAAGCCGCCCGCCATGAGGGTCGCGCCATCGGGGATGTCGGCGACGGCCTCGGCGGCCGTGCGGAACACCTTGTTCAATTCCACCTCCGGAGCCCCCGCTTACCCCGCCGGGGTGCGGCGGGCCGCCATGCGCGGCGACGGGGATTCGACAAACGAGGTGGACATCCCCCCGAGGTCGGGCCTAGATAAAGCAGAGCGTTCCGCTCCGTCCGAGGTGATATGTCTAACGCCGGCATCCTGTTGCTCGTCCTCTCCGCGTGCGACGGCGTCGACAACTCGCTGAACAAGGAAGGCGACAAGAACGACGACGTGCCCGTGATGGTCGTGGACCCCGGCGCCATCGACTTCGGCGGCGTGGGGCTCGGCGGCTACGCCGACGCGAGCTTCGAGATCCGCAACGAGGGCGGGCTTCCGCTCGAGGTGACCGAGGTGCGCATCGAGGGCGCCGCGAGCTTCACGTTCCTCTCGACGCCCACCGGCACCATCAAGCCCGGCGAGAGCCTCACGGTCGACCTCCACTACGAGCCCACCAACCTCACCGACACCGCCGTGGTGCGCGTGTTCGGCGACGACCCCACGAACCCGGAGGACCAGGTCGACCTCACCGGCTCCTGGCTGCTCCCGGTGCTCGCCATCGACCCGGACCCCTACAGCTACGGCGCGGTGCCCTTCGGGTGCCTCACCGGCAAGACCGTGCAGCTCCAGAACATCGGCAACGACACGCTCGTCATCGCGTCGATCGTGCCGCAGGGCGAGGCGTTCTCGCTGCCCGCGCTGCCGCCGTTGCCGCTCTCCATCGCGCCGGGCGAGGCCTACCCGCTCCAGGTTCTCTACAACCCGACCGGCCCGGACCTGGAGTCGGCGACGATCTGGGTGACCAGCAACGACCCCTCGGGCGTGAAGAGCACCACCCAGAGCGGCTGGGGCGTGGACGGCGACTGCATCGAGGTGGACGTGCCCGCCGACGAGGAGGTCGTGATCGACCTCGCCTTCACGGTGGAAGCCGGCCTCGTCGACATCGCCTTCGTGCTCGACACCACGAGCTCGATGTCCGGCCTCGCGCTCGCGATGGCGGGGGAGTTCCGCAACATCGTCACCGAGCTGTCGGACACCTTCACCGACGCCACCTACGGCGTCGCCACCTACGACGACTACGCGATGGCGCCCTACGGCGCCCGCGGCACCGACCTGCCGTTCATCCTCCGGCAGCAGCAAACGTCCGACGTGGCCGTGGTGCAGCGCGCGCTCTCGGCGGAGGTGACCATCCACTACGGCGACGACACGCCGGAGTCCACGATGGAAGCGCTCTACCAGAGCCTCACGGGTGCTGGGTACGACCAGAACTGCAACGGCACCTACGAGTCCGACACCGACCTTCGGCCCTTCAGCGCGTCCGCGATGGACCCCTTCGGCGGCACGGCCGGCGGCAACATCGACGCGTCCACGGTCGGCGGCGGCGATCTCGGCGGCTTCGGCTTCCGCGAGAACATGCTCCCCATCATCATCTACGCCACCGACGCCGCGCTCCGCGACGCCGACGACACCGCGAACTTCACCACGCCCGGCGGCTGCCCCGGCGACGCCGGCGAGACGAGCGTGGTGAACGCCGCAAACGGGCTCAACGCCAAGCTCATCGGCATCGGCGTCAACATGGCGCCGTACGAGAGCAGCTTCGGGCAGATGCAGGAGCTCGCGTACGGGACGAGCTCCTTCGCGGACATCGACGGCGACGGCTCCGCCGAGCCCGCAGTCGTCTCCTGGAGCGGCACGGACGAAGAGTTCCGCGCCACGGTCGTCGACGCGGTCACCCAGCTCGTCGCCGCGCTCGACTACGAGACCGTCGAGCTCCTCGCCGCCGACGACTCCCTCGGCTTCGTGAAGTCGATTGAGCCTTCCGTGTTCCACAACGTGCGCAGCGGCGAGACCGTGAGCTTCGCCGTGACCCTCGAGGGCACCCTGCCGGCCGCGGACTACACGCAGGCCAACCAGCTCACGTTCTACCTCGTGGGCAACGGCGAGACGCTGCTGCACACGTACACCGTGACGGTCATCACGCCGTCGAACTGACGGCGTCCGGCCTACTCCATCCGGTAGTTCGGGCTCTCGCGCGTGATGATCACGTCGTGCACGTGGCTCTCGCGGAGGCCCGCGGCGGTCATCCGGGTGAAGCGCGCGTTCGCCTTCATCGCCGCGATCGTGCCGTTTCCGGTGTAGCCCATCGACGCCTTGAGGCCGCCCACCATCTGGTAGACGGTGTCGCCCACGGGGCCCTTGTACGGCACGCGGCCGACGATGCCTTCGGGGACGAGCTTGCGGGTCTCCGCTTCGGGATCGCCGGCGTCGTCCTGGAAGTAGCGGTCCGAGCTGCCGGCCTTCATGGCTTCGACCGAGCCCATGCCGCGGTAGTTCTTGTAGGAGCGGCCCTGGTAGAGCACGAGATCGCCCGGGGCTTCGTCGGTGCCGGCGAAGAGCGAGCCGATCATGACGGCGTCGGCGCCCGCGGCGATCGCCTTGGCGACGTCGCCGCTGTACTTGATGCCGCCGTCGGCGATGAGCGGGATGCCCGCGGCCGTCGCGACCTTCGCGCACTCGGCGATGGCCGTGAGCTGCGGAACGCCGACGCCCGCGACGACGCGCGTGGTGCAGATGGAGCCGGGGCCGATGCCCACCTTCACGGCGTCCGCGCCGGCGGCGATCACCGCCTCGCACGCGCCCACCGTGGCGATGTTGCCGACGATGATGGGCAGGTCGGGCCAGGCGTCGCGGATGGTGCGCGCGGCCTGGAGCACGCCCTCGGAGTGGCCGTGCGCTGTGTCGATGACGATGAGGTCGACCCCGGCTTCGACCAGGGCGGCGACGCGCTCGTGGCGGTCGGCGCCGACGCCCACCGCCGCGCCGCAGCGGAGGCGGCCGCGCGCGTCGCGGGCGGCGAGGGGATGCCGGGTGTGGGCCTCGAGGTCCTTGAACGTGATGAGCCCGCGGAGCGCGCCCCCCGCGTCGACCACGAGGAGCTTCTCGACGCGGTGCTCCTGCATCAGATCGCGCGCGGTCTCCAAATCCGTGCCGGGCGGGCACGTGACGAGGCCTTCGCGCGTCATCGCGTCGAGCACGGGGCGGTCGAGGTTGCGCTCGTAGCGGAGGTCGCGGTTGGTGAGGATGCCGACCACACGCGTGCCGTCGACGATGGGGAGGCCGTTGATGCCGCGCTCGCGCATGAGCGTGCGGGCCTCGCGGAGGGTGCTCCCGGGGCCGAGCGTGACGGGGTCGAGGATCACGCCCGTCATCGCCTTCTTCACGCGGCGCACCTCGCGGGCCTGGCCGGCGGGCGACATGTTCTTGTGGAGGATGCCGATGCCGCCGAGGCGCGCCATCGCGATGCCCATCTCCGCCTCGGTGACGGTGTCCATCGCGGAGGACAGGAACGGAACGTTCAACCAGATGTCCCGGCAGAGCCGCGTGCGTACGTCGGCATCCCGCGGGAGGATGGTGCTGTGGCCCGGGAGGAGCAGCACGTCGTCGAACGTGAGGGAGAGGGGGGTCTCTTCGAGCAGCATGGCGGCGTCTAACCGGCACGCGGCGCCGGGGCGAGAGGCGGCGAACCGCGATGACCGCGCGCGCCACGGTGGCGAACGTCACCCCGCGGGCGCACCCCGCCGCGCCGACGCCGGGCCACCCGTTGACAAGCCCTTCACGACCCCCTAAAACCGCGGATTGACGCCTCCCTGGAGCTTCCGATGGCCCGCTTCCTCCCCCTTCTCGTCCTCCTCACCGCCTGCGGCAAGCAGATCGGTGCCTACGAGGTAGCGGCCCCCGCGGCCGCCACCGCCCCCGTTGCCGGCCAGTTCGAGGCGTTGAAGGCCGAAGCCGACGCTCTCTGGGAGGAGCGCGGCGACAAGGCGAAGCTCCAGGCTGCCCTCGCGAAGTACGAGCAGGCCTACGCGGCGGACGGCACGAACCGCGAGGTGGCGGGCCGCCTCCTTCGCGGCTGGTACTTCCTCGGGGACGGCCACGAGACCGAGAAGGACGCCAAGCTCTCCGCGTGGTCGACCTCGATCGAGTGGGGCAAGAAGTGCCTCGCCATCAACGGCGAGTTCACGGCGCTCCTCGCCAAGGGCGACGAGGACGAGGCCTCGGCCGCCCGGGCCTTCGTGAAGGACGACGTCCCCTGCCTCTACTGGACCTCCTCCGCGCTCGGCAAGTGGGCCAAGCTCACCGGCCTCACGACGACGCTCAAGCACCTCCCCACGGTCAAGGCCTACATGACCCGCGTGGGCGAGCTCGACGGCGGCTACTACTACAACGGCCCGGACCGCTACTGGGGCGCCTACTACGCGGTGCTCCCGAGCTTCGCCGGGCAGGACCTCGCGAAGTCGAAGGAGTTCTTCGACAAGGCCATCGCCGCACAGCCCACCTTCCTCGGCCACCACGTGCTCCTCGCGGAGAACTGGGCCGCGAAGACCCAGAACAAGGCCGAGTTCGAGACGAAGCTGAACTGGGTGCTCGCGCAGGACCCCGCGGTGATCCCCGAGGTGAAGGCCGAGATGGAAGCCGAACAGCGCAAGGCGAAGCAGCTCCTCGCCGACATCGGCAACTACTTTGCGGACTAGCTTCGTCACCAGCGCCGACGGCACCCGGCTGCGCCTCGCGCACTGGGGGGACGGCGCGCGCGACGTGCTCGTCATCCACGGGCTCGCCGAGCACGCCGGCCGCTACGAGCACGTGGGCGGCGCCCTCGCCGCCGCGGGCCTCTCCGCGACGGTGGTGGAGCTCCGCGGGCACGGGCACTCCGGCGGCAAGCGCGGGCACGTGGCGCGGTGGTCGGACTACATCGCCGACGTGCACGCGGCGGTCGCGACGCTTCGCCCGGGGTGGACGCTCCTCGCGCACTCGATGGGCGGCCTCGTCGCCCTCGACGCCGTGCGGGACGGCGTGCTCCCCTCGCGCCTCGCCCTCTCCAACCCGCTCCTCGGCGTGTCCGTGAAGCTCCCGGGCTGGAAGGTGCGCGCGGCGGGCCTGCTCTCGCGGCTCGCGCCCTCGCTCCCGATGAAGAACGAGATCGACCCCACCGCCCTGTCGCGCGACCCGAGCGTAGGCGCGGCGTACCTGGCCGATCCCCTCGTGTTCCAGACCGCGAGCCCGCGCTGGTACACCGAGATGTTGGCCGCCATGGCCCGCGTGCACGCCGTGCCCCATTGGACCGTGCCGATGTCCGTCTACCTCGGCGACGCCGACCGCGTGACCGACCCCGTCGCGGCGCGCGGCTTCGCCGGTCGCATCGGAGCGAAGCTCACGGTGTTCCCCGACTTCCGCCACGAGATCTTCAACGAGGTCGGGAAGGAAGAGCCCATCGGCCAGGCGGTTGCCTGGCTCGCCGAGGAGGCCGCGTGCGCGACCGGCTGATCGCCATTTTGAAGGAGCTCTCCTACCGCCGCATGCGCGTCGTGCTCGCTTCGGGCCGGGAGAGCGACTTCTACGTGGACGGCAAGCAGACCACGCTCAACGCCGAAGGCGCCTGGCTCGTGGGCAACCTCGTGTTCGAGGCGCTCCTGCCCGAGGTGCAAGGCGTGGGCGGGCTCGTGGTGGGCGCCGATCCCATCGCCGCCGCGACCGCCGCGGTATCGTTCTCGCGCGGCCGCCCGGTGCACGCCTTCCTCGTGCGCAAAGAGGCGAAGGGCCACGGCACCGGCCGCTACGTGGAGGGCCGCAACAGCCTCCCGGACGGCACGCCGGTGTGCATCGTGGAGGACACCACCACCACCGGCGGCTCGCTGCTGCAGGCGGTGGACCGCGCCGAGGCCGAGGGCCTGCGCGTGGTGCAGTGCCTCACCATCGTGGACCGCGAGGAGGGCGCCGCCGAGGCGCTCGCCGCCCGCGGCTTCACGCTGACGCGCCTCGTTCGGCGGAGCGAGCTCGAAGCGTGATCTTTCCGCTGCTCCTCGCGTGCGCGGGCCGCGTGGCCGTGGGAGACAGCATCACGGCCGATGTCGCCGCGCCGGCGGACTACGCGGACGCCGCGGACGCCGCCACGCGCGAGCTGCGCCTCTACGAGGGCCTGGCCACCTCGCTGATCGCGCGGGTGGCCTATCTCGACGCGCCGTTTCGGCGCGCCCAGGAAGCCCTTCGCGCCCACCTGCTCCTCCTGGAGGAGCCGTTGCGGGCGGCGCGGCTGGCGGAGTCCATTACCGAGGCCGAGACGCACCACGTCTTCGTTCTCTCCGCCGACTCGCAGTGGAGGGAGGACCTCCGCTTCGGCGCCGGGGACGACACCCCGTGGCGGCTCCGGCTCTTCGCGGGCGGGGCCCCCTGCACCGCCGAAGCCGTGACCGAGATCAAAAAACCGACGCCGATCGACGAGCGAATCTACCCGTTTCACACCCGATGGAGCGGCCTCTGGACGGCCCGCTTCCTCACGGACTGCGGGCGATCCACGCCGTTGGTTCTACAGGTGACCGGTCCGCACGGGACCGGCGAGCTGGGTTGGCGCTCCGCCATGGGCGGGTGACATTCCGCTCTCCGCCCCCGCGGCTGACCATGGAGCGGTGAACCCGTGAGCTTCTTCCTCTCGATCTCCCTCGCCCGCGCGCTCACCCTCGACGAGGCGGTGCTCCGCGCGGCCGAGGTGGACCCGAACGCCGTGGTCGCCGAGCTGACCTGGCGGCAGGCGCGCCTGGACGCCACGGAAGCGTGGGCCGGGCTCGGCGTCACGCCGTCGGTGTCCGCATCGCGGCGCTTCGCGGCCGGCACCGTGGCCGACGTCAACAGCGTGAGCCTCGGCATCGGGGTGCTCGACCCGCCCGCGTGGCTCGGCGCGGCCCGCGAGTCCGCCCAGGCCCGCGGGGCCCGCCAGGTGTCGGACGCCACCAGCCTCGACGCCCAGTACGCCGCCGCGACCCTCTTCTACGAGGCGCTCGCCGCCGAGGCCGCCCTCGCCGCCGCGAAGGAGGGCGAGCGGGTCGCCCAGGCCACCGCCGAGGCCACCGCCGCGCGCGTGGCCGCCGGCCTCGAGAGCGAGCTG
This sequence comes from Myxococcota bacterium, assembly GCA_964202365.1. Taxonomy (GTDB): domain Bacteria; phylum Myxococcota_A; class UBA796; order UBA796; family SXON01; genus CAJBVW01. The sequence continues at coordinate 12,938 of CAXNIN010000048.1, forward strand.
GCCGGCCGCTCGGCGCGCCTCGGGCTCCTGCAGGCCCAGGCCGACACCGCCCAGGCCGAAGCCGATGTCGCCATCTCGCGCGCCCGCCTCGGACGCGCGCTCCAGCAGGACATCGACGCCCTCACCCCCGCCGCCGCGCTCCCCGTAACCGACGAAGCCGGGCGTTCGCCGTGGCTCGACGTCGCGGCCACCGAGCTCGACGTGGCCAAGCTCGAGCACGCCGAGGCCATCGCCGCGCTCTTCCCCACCGGGAGCATCCGCGCCGACTCTTCGTTCGCCACCCTGAACGAGTGGGCGCTCACGCTGGGGATGACCTGGCAATTCGACGGCGTGATCGGCCCCTTCGCGCGCGCGCGCAGCGCCGCGATCGAGCAGGAAATCGCGACGGTCGAACTCGACGCCGCCGAGCGCGACTACGTGCTCCTCGCGCGCATCGCCGCCGAGCAGGCCCGCGCCGCCCGGCGCGTCGCCGAGGCCGCGCGCGCCCGAGAGGAGCTCGCCAACGAGTCCCTCGGCGTGGGCCAGGCGCGCCTCTCGGTGGGCCTCGCGAGCTCGCTGGAGGTGCTCCGGCTCCAGGACGAAGCCGCCAACGCGCGCGCCGACCGCGTGCGCTCCGAGCTCGCCGAAGCGACGGCCACGCTCGACGCCCGCCGGGTGGCCGGGACGCGGTGGTAGTGCCCGCAGGGGAACCGGGCGCCTGCTTCGCAGCGCGGAGACGCCGGTAGCGCCGCGACCGGCGGAGGCTCCGGAGCCTCCGTCGCCCCGATGCGCCACCCCCCGCTTCCGCAGCGCGGAGCGGCTGCCCACCTGCATCTTCGTCCTCTCCCCCCGGGCTATTCCGGGAGGATCTCGAACTGGACGCGCCGGTTTCGCGCGCGGGCGGCCTCGGTCTCGTTGCCGGCCTGAGGGCGGCTCGTGCCGTACCCCTTCGCGAGGAGCCGGCCGGCGTCGAGGACGCGGAAGGAGTCCGTCGTGAGCTCGGCTTCGTTGAAGCGGAACCGGAGCTGCTGGGTGAGCGTGACGGCGGTGGCCGTGAACTCGACCGTGCGCCGGGCCGAATCCTGGCCTCGGCCATCCCCGCCTTCGTCGTGAGCGGCGTGACGCTCGACGGGCCCACGAGGCGCACCTGGGCGTCCACCGGCAAATCGCCGTCGCCACGCACGACCACACGAACCACTCGCGGGATCGGCGTCATCGCGAGGCGGCGCTCCTGCGCGCCGGCGACGACGGAGAGCTGAGCGCCCGTGAGCGGCTCGTAGCCCTCGGCGGGGACGGTGGCGGGGTTCTCCGCGAGGTGCGCCGCGTCGTCGACCTAGATGGTGCCCCACTCGTCGACGAGGGTGAGCGCCTCCTGGATTGTCTGAACCTCACTCGGAACCTGGATGGCCCACGCCTGGGTCGGAACGCACGCGAGCACCAGGACGATCGACACGCGTCGGCGGTGGGTCATGAACGCTCTCCCGGGGAGCGTTATGCTGCCCCAAAGCCTGACCCGGAGCCACCGGTCGGCGAACCGCGGAACGCTCCATTGCTCAAGCCCGGCGACGAGATCGACATCTGGGTGGTTGACCGAGCGCTCGGCCAGGGCGGCATGGGCTCCGTGTACCGCTGCCACAATCGTGAAGCGAAGCGCATTCTCGCCGCGGTGAAGGTGCTCGACGCGTCGCTCGGGCGCCAGGCGTTGGCCAAAGCGCGGTTCATCCGCGAGGCCGAGATTCTCTTCAGCCTCGACCATCCGGGCATCGTGAAGGTGCGCAACGTGCGCATGGACCTCGCGATGCCGTACCTCGAGATGGAGTTCATCGACGGGGTGAACCTCGAGGCGCGCGCGGAGAACGGCCCGATGACCGCGACGGAGGCGCTCCCGCTCTTTCGGCAGGTTGTCGACGCGCTGGCCTACCTGCACGCGAAAGGGATTCGACACCGCGATATCAAGCCGTCGAACCTGGTCATCCAGGCCAATGGGTCCGTGAAGCTCGTGGACTTCGGCATCGCGACGGAGGCCGACGGCTCGACGATCACCCAGCAAGGGCAGACCTTCGGCTCGGTCTCGTACGCCCCGCCCGAATGGCTCGACCCGAGCGAGCTCGACCCCGTGTTGTGGGACATCTACGCCGCCGGCGTCGTGTTCTGGGAGGTGCTCGCCGGGCGGCAGGCGTTCCCGATGGCGAGCGCCGGCACGATGCACCAGCAGGTGGTGCGGGTGATCGCGGCCAAGCAGCGGCATCCCCCGCTCGACCCCGGAGCGGGCTTTCCGCGTGCCCTGCGCGCGCTGATTCGCGACATGACGCACCCGCAGTGGCGGGACCGGCTCCCCGCGGCCGCGGCCGTGCTCGCCCGGCTCGACGCGGTGGACCTCGCGGACATCGACGAAGCGCCCGCGCTCGGCCCGAACCGGGCGCCGACGTGGTTCTCCGACGGCCCCGAGACCGCCGAGGTCGCCAAGCCCGCGGGCGCGACCATGGTGCCCGACTTCGGGCCGGACCTCGATCCCGGCGAGGGCCTCGACGCGCCCAAGAAGCCGTTCGCGCTGGCGGACGCCGCGCGGACCTCGGCCGCGGTCGCGCCGCTCCTGCCCGCCCCCGCGCCTCCGGCGCCCGCATCGAAGAGCAAAGGTGAGGCGACGATCGCCGTCTCCGAGCCCCCCACCGCGCCGGCGACGGGCCGCGGCGGCGCCGCGTTGATCATCGGCGTCGGAGCGGTGGGCGCCGTCGCGGTGGCGCTCCTCGTGGGCGGCTTCTTGTACCTGCGCTCGTCCGCCGCGCCCGACGTGCGCGCGGTGGACGTGACCGTGACCGGCCTCGCCGCCGGCACGCCGATGGCGCTCACGCTCGCCGGCGTGACGGCGACGATCGACGGCGCCACCGCGCGCTTCGCGAACGTCCCCACCGGCGACCACACCCTGCGCGCCGCGGTCGGGCAGGGCTGCGCGGCCGCCGACACGGACCCGTCCTGGTGTGTGCAGACGACGCGCCCGTTGACCGTGGAGCACGGCGCCGCGCCGCTCACGGAGACGCTCGCGTTGACGCCCGCCGCGCCCCGCGACGTGGCGGTGCGCGTGCCCGCGCTCGCCGCGGGCCTCGTCGTGTCCGCGCGCGTCGGCGACGGCGCGCCGATCAGCGGCGACGCCACGACGGTGACGCTTCCCGGCGTACTCCCGGGCCCGCTCGCGCTGGTCGTGTCGGCCGGAACCTGCGCCGACACCGATGCCGGCTGCGCGACCAGCGGCGCCGTGGACACGTGCACGCCGGGCTGCGCGTCGTGGAAGGGCGAGGTTGTCGTGCCCGCCGGCGAGGGGGCCTACACGGCCGACGTCTCCCTGCCCGCGCCGGCGTCCAAGCCGGCGGCCGCCACCCCGAACGGCGCGGCCGCGACGGGCACGCCCGCGGGGGATCGCCGCCCACTCGTGAACACGCCGCGGGCGGCGCGCGGCGGCGGCACGGTCACCGCCGGGGCGTTCTCGCGGTGGCTGGCGAAGCACCCCGACTGGGCGCCGGACGCCGCGCGGGCCGCCGGGAAGGCCGACGGCAGCTACCTGTCCGGATGGACAGGCACCGAGCCCCCCGCCGGCAAGGACGGCGTGGCCGTGGTCAACGTGAGCTGGGCCGCCGCCTCCGCGTTCTGCAGCGGCCGCGGCGGGTTGCCCGGCGTGGACGAGGCCCCCCTCACCTGGACAGAGTCCGCGTCGCAGCCCTGGCACGAGTACCGAAGCGACGGGGGCAAGCCGGCCTGGCGCCGCAGCGACGGCGCCACCTCAGTGGCCGTGAAGCGCGGCGAATCCGGCGCGTTCATCGGGTTCCGCTGCGCGCGCTGAAGCGCGCGCCTCGGCGTTCGTCCGGAGAGGTTTGCGACGCCGGCCACCACGCGGCGAAAGAACCGCCACGCGCGGATGCCGGACCGTACGGCCGTGTTTAGGTTGCCGCACCTCAATCCCAGGAGCCACCATGAGCAGCCTCGCCCTCCCCGCCCTCCCGTACGCCGACACCGCCCTCGCCCCGGTGATCTCGGCGAACACGATCTCGTTCCATCACGGGAAGCACCACAAGGCCTATGTCGACAACGGCAACAAGCTCCTCGCCGGCTCCGAGCTCGAGGGCAAGCCGATGCTCGACATCGTGAAGGCCACCTACAAGACCGACAAGGTCGGCATCTTCAACAACGTGGCGCAGGTCTGGAACCACGACTTCTACTGGCAGAGCATGCGCGCGAACGGCGGCGGCGCCCCCACCGGCCGCGTCGCGCAGCTCATCAACGAGTCGTTCGGCAGCTACGACGCCTTCCGCAGCGAGCTCTCGAACGCCGCGCTCACGCAGTTCGGCAGCGGCTGGGCCTGGCTCGTGTCCGAGGGCGGCAAGCTCAAGGTCACCAAGACGCCGAACGCCGAGAACCCGCACTGCCACGGGCAGACCGCGCTCCTCACGGTCGACGTGTGGGAGCACGCCTACTACCTCGACTGGCAGAACAAGCGCGCCGACTATGTCTCCGCCTGGCTCGACAAGCTCGTGAACTGGGAGTTCGCCGAGCAGAACCTCGGGTCGTTCCCGGAGCCGCGCGG
>CAXNIN010000049.1:0-17099 GCA_964202365.1 Myxococcota bacterium
CGCGGCCCGATGGTGCATGCCGCGCTCGGGTTCGTCACTGTCGCTCTCCCGATTTCCATCGTGTACGTCGCAGCGTTTGCCTCCGGCTCCGGCGGCGTCGCCAACAAAGCCGTGTTGGTGGCGGCGAGCGGCTCCGCGACCCTCGCCACCCTCGCCACGTGGTCGCCCGACATCGATCTCGACAATCACTCCGTCGCCGCGCCCATGGGGTTCGTCGCGCTCGCGCTCGTCCTCGTGGCGCCGGCGGTCCTCCGGGCGCGGGCGGGCTGGCGCGTGTTGACGGCGCTCGCGACGCTCGCGGTCGTCCTCAGCCTCGGCCCGGCCATCCAATCCGGCATGGGCGGCGTCGGCACGTGGTACTGGTTCGACCCCATCAAAGCGCCGCATTTCGCTTCCTTCATTCACTTCCCCGTACGGTTTCTCTGGTTGTGGTACCTGTGCGCCGGCCTCGTCGCCGCGCAGGTGGCCGCGTCCCTCGCGGCGCGCGTCGGGCGGCCGGCGTGGGCGCTCCTCCCGCTCGTCGTGCTCGACGGCTTCGTCACCACGGCGGTACCGTGGCGCAACGGCGCCGTCCCCACGACGATCCCCGACGCCTACACCCATGCCCCCGCCGGGCGCCCCGTGCTCGATCTGTACGCCGAAGACTCCGACGGTGGCACCGGCCTCGAGCTCCGCGTTCGCCGACTCGCGTGTTTCCATCAAACGAACCACGGGCGCCCGCTGGTCGGCCGGTGCCTCACCCCGCACGGCGCCCTGGAGCAGGAGGCGGCGGAACGCGCGCTCCGCGAGGCGCTCCTCGACGGCGGCGATCCACGCCCGGCGCTCGCCAGCCTCGACATCGGCGCCCTCGTCGTCCACCTCGACCTCTTCCGTCGGGAAGACAGCGTCCGCCTCCGCGCGGGGCTCTCGGCCGCGTTCGGCCCTCCGCTCGGCGCGGCGACGGGCCTGGATCGCGACGTCCTGCTCTTCCGCGTCGATCCGCCCCCCGCCGACGTGGCCCCCGGCACCGCCGACCGATAGACGCCGCGTTCCCTGGGAACGTTGATGGTTCGCCTCCTCGATCACCTCGCCGCGCTCGGGCTCCGGAGCAACGCCGCCCGCGAAGCCCTCCGGTCCGGCAAGGTCAAGCTCGACGGCGTGCCCGTGGCCGACGGCGGCCGCATGGTCGATCCCGCCGGGGTGCGGCTCGATCCCAACTCGCCGCGCATCGTGGTCGGTCGCGACGCCGCCGTGCTCTGGTTCGATCCGCACCTCGCGGTGGTCTGGAAGCCGCCTCACATGCTCTCCGTCCCGGCGCCCGGCCGAAACGACACGGAGAACGTGCTTCGTTTCGTCGGCTCCAGGCTCGGCCACGCCTTTCCCGTGCACCGCCTCGACGAAGAGACCTCCGGCCTCATGCTCGTGGCGCGCACCGTGCAGTCGCAGGAAGCGCTCAAGGCGCTGCTCGAGGCCCACGAGGTCGAGCGTGTGTATCTCGCGCTCGTCCGCGGACATTTCCCGATCGGCCCCGCGCGGGAGGTCCGCTCGATGATCACGCGCGATCGCGGCGACGGCCTCCGCGGGAGCCTCCGCCCCGGCGCGCCACCGTACGACGCGAAGCTCGCCGTCACCTGGCTCGAACGGGTGGACGTGTGCGGGCGCGTCAGTATCGTCCAGGCCAGACTCGAGACGGGCCGCACGCACCAGGTGCGCATCCACCTCGCCGAAGCCGGCTTCCCTGTCCTCGGCGACCCCCTCTACGCCGACCGCGCCGCGCAGCGCCTCTCCCAGCGCCTCGCGCTCCACGCGCACCGCATCGCCTTCACCCACCCGGTCACCCGGCAGCCCATCCGATTCGATGCGCCGCTCGCCGACGATCTCGAGATCCTCCGGCGCCGCCTCGTGGAAGGCCGGCTCGGGCGCCCGCCGGTGCGCGGGTAGCGCGCGCTCGAGGGCTGGGTTTTGGGGCGGGGGGCCGGCCCCCCGCAACGCCCCCCGGAGTCCGCGGCGGGCGGCTCAACTGCCCCCGTTCATCCCGAGCAGTTGGCAGGCGACATCCGCGAGGTGCTCCGCGACCGCCGCGTGGGGGTCTCCGCCGCCGGCCGCGCCGAAGAGCGCGAGGTCTTCGGGCTCCGTGATCGCGTAGCGCACGAGCAGGTGGTTCAGCGACACGAGCGCGAACATCCGCGGGGGGTCCAGCGGGACGCCGAGCGGCGCGAGGGCCTCGCCCACCCGGCCGAGGAGCGGGCCGATGAAACGATCGGGCACGGCAGCGGGCAGCCGTCGCGTCTCGAGCACGTGGCGAAGCAGCACCCGCACCTCCACGCGGTGGGCGCGCGCGAAGATGTAGAGCCCCCTCACGAGGGCCCGCAGGCGTGCGCGGCGGTCGGGCTCGTCGCCACCGGCGAGCTCCACCGCGAGAATCCGTGCGTACGTGCGATCAACGAGCGCGTCGTACAACCCGCGCTTGTCGCCGAAATGGTAGGCGAGCGTCGCGACGTTCACGCCGGCGGCGAGCGCCACGGCGCGCGTGGAGGCGCCCGCGAAGCCCTCGGCGGCGAAGAGCGGTGCGGCGGCCTCGAGAATCCGCTCGCGGGTGTCGTCGCCGCTCACGCGCCCATCCCCCAGCCCAGCCCGATCGCGGCGGCGGTGGCGGCGATCTTCAGCCCGCGGAACGACGCGCCCACGAGGAGGTCGCGGAGCTTCACGCCCAACACACCGGCGCCGAACGTCGCGAGGCCGAACGGCACGGGAGCCACGGCGGCCACCGCGATGGCGCGCGCGCCGTGGTCCCGGAGCCAGTCGCCGATGCGCCACCGCTCCAGCAGCGACACGAGGCGCGCGCTGTTGCGGGAGAGGCGGCCCACGGCGAACACGCTCACGCTCGCGACCATCGACGCGCTCCACGCCGCGAACACGAGCGAGGGCAGCGGGAGCCCGCCGGTGTACCCGAAGAACAACGCCGGTTGGAAGCCGAGGCCGGGGATGGGGTCCATCGCGACCACGGCCGCGAAGAGGCCCACGAGCCCGAGCTCCGCCACCACGCGCGCCGAGAAGGCGGCGATCGGGGCGCGCACGGCCACGCCCGCCACCGCGAGCACGCCGCACAACACGACGAACCCGAGCGCTGCGCGCGCCGCGGAGCGAGGGGTGAACGTGATCATCGGCTCCAAGAGGCCGCCACGAAGGTGTAGGGCGGAAAGACCGGCGTGAAGTTGCTCTCCAGCCACGGCTGCGACCCGATGATGAGCGTGGGCCAGCTCGGGCCGTCGTTCGGCTTCCAGAACGCCACGGGGCCGAGGCGGATGTTCCGGTCGCCGGACTGCGGGCTCGTCTGCCAGAAGCCGACGAGGCCGAGCCACAACTTGGCGTCGTCGCCGGAGTCGCCGGCGGTGGCCGGCCGCGGGGCGCGCGCCTCGTAGAAGACGTACAGGTTGCGGTTGATGATCTCGCCGTGCGCGGCGACGTTCAGCATGTCGGAGGGGTCCCAGAACCACGCGAGGTCCGCGCCGGGCGTGTCCACGCGGTGGTGCCGGACTTGGAGCTCGAACATGGCGATCACCGGGCCGACACGCCCCTTGAGCCGCGTCTCGACGTCGAGGCGCACGCTGGTGCCGCTCCGTCGGGCGCCCTCCGCGATGAGCGCGCGCTTGTTCTCGCGCGTGGCCTCGAACGCGGGGTCGTCGAACGGCAGGATCGCCGAGAACTGCCCGAAGTACCAGGTGCTCCACGCGCGCACCGTCACGTCCCACACCGCGATGGGGGCGAAGCGGACGCTCGGCCCCATCCGCGGGAACGCGGGGGTGATCTCCGCATGCCCGATGAAGGAGAGGTGCGCGTCCTTGAACAGAACGTGGTCGGAGTCCCAGAGCGGGACGCGCGCCTCGGCCTCGTAGATGTACTGGAGGCCCTCTGGGAAAGCGGCGATGCCCACCTGGTGCAACGTGTGGAGCTCGACGGGAGCGGCCAGCGCCCCCGCGAGCAGGGCGGGGATCACGGGGTCGCCCGGCCCTCGGCGCGGCGCGCCATGTCCACCATGAAGTCCCGGGTGGCGCCGGTGCTCATCCACTTCTGAACGAAGCTCGGGATGGCGCGCCCGAAGTTGCTCTCGACCTCCCACGTGAGCCGCGTGATGCCCGCGCCCGCGGGGCTCGGGTACACGGCGTACACGCCGCGGCTCTCGGTGAGATCGTTCGGCTGGGCGGGGTCGAGCGTGTGCTCCATCCGGCCCCTCGCGCGGTCGATGACGTAGCGGTTGTGGTAGACGATGCTCGCGCCGAATTTCGAGAGGTGCCACTTCACGAACTGCTCGTTCGCGGTCGCGGGGCGGTAGTCGGCGACGGACTGCACGGCCGGATTGTTGAGCTTCCGGGAAGGGAAGTCCAGGAGCGCCCGCCACACGGCGTCGCTGCTCGCGCGGATGTCCACGATGGCGAGCACCCGAACGGCGCCATCGCCGCTGGTGGGGAGCTCGCGGATGACGACCTCGCGGGCGAGGAGCGTCGCTTCCTCGGTGGCCGTGGTGGTCGCGCCTGCCCACGCCGGGGAAGACATCACCAGCGCCACAGCGGCTGCGAACGCGCGTGCAAGAGAACGGGTCACGGTGCCTCCGCTCAGTGCGTCTCGGCCCAGGTGCGAAGCTCGCCCACGAGCGTGCGGGTACCCGAGCCCTGGAACCAGCGAACGAGGAAGCTCGGGACGGTGCCGCCCGGGTCGTACATCAGCTCGTACACCACCTTGCTGCCGCCGGCGCCGTTGTCGGACACCTCCCACTTGCCGTCGTCCACGAGGCAGGCGACGTGCTTGCCGGTGATCTTCGACTGGTCGGCCGCGCGCGTCCACGCGTAGCGGGTGCCGCCCGGGATGGGCTCCTCCCCCATCACCAGCACGATCTCCCGGTCGGAGATGCCCGAGGCCTGGTGCCGCTGGTACACGAGGTTGCCGCCGGTGGTGGGCGCGAGCACGGTGCTCTCCGCCACGGCCGAGAAGTAGTCGTCGTGGTCGCCGCTCTTGGCGACGAGCTTCTGGAGCTTCGCCGCCGGGATGGGCCAGTTGCACTCAGCGCGCACCGGGGCGTACGCCCCCGCGCGGTCCCCGATGTAGAAAACGCAGTCGTTCTCGTCGGAGTTCTTTGTCCAGCCGGCTGACGCGAGCGACGAGAGGAGCAACAGCATCCGCGCAGTATACGCGACGCCGCACGCGCCGGGGCCCCTTCCTTCGACGCGTCGCCTACCGGGCCGCGATGGCCTTCAACACCAGCCGCGCGTGGGCGCTCGGAAGGCCGTCGCCGGCCGCGGCCCCCGCGAGGAACGGCACCGCGTCCGCGGCGTGCGCGACGAACCAGGCCGTCGCCTCCGCGCGCACGAGCGAGCGCCCCGCCAGATCGAGCATCAACGGGTACATCTCCTGCGCGCGGATCGGCGCCATCTGCTCGAAGAACCAGCGCTGCTGTTCCAACGTGCGTTGCGACGACCAGTCGCGGGCGTAGCGCGCGATCACGTCGTTCCCGCCCAGGAAAACGAGGCGCGCGTCCGGCTCGTAGCCGAGGCGGTTCACCGCCACGCGCATCCGCACGAGCACGGGATCGTCGGTGACGTGAGCGTACCAGCGCAGCGTGCGATCCGAGCTGCTCTCGGCGGCCGCGCCGCCGCCCAGCACGAGGTGGAGGGCGCGCGCGTGCGAGCTCCCCGCCCCGCGGAAGCCGTGGCGCCGCAGCGCGGGCCGCGCCGCATACACGCGGTCGAGCACACGGCGGAGTCGCTCCTCCCAGGCACGGGCAACGCCCGAGGGCGCGCGCAGGAGCAGGAACCCGAGGCTCCACGTGATCACGGGCGGGAGCGTCCACTCCGCGAGGAGCAGGTCCGGCTCCATCTGCTCCAGGGCCTCCACGATCGCGCCGCCGACGGGCTCCACGCCCGTGAGCGCCTCCAGGAGGAGCACGAAGTTCTCCATCGCGCGCTCGCCGAGCCCGGCGACGTCCTGCACCATCCGCGCCGAAAGAAGGCGCGCGGCCTCGTCGGGGGTGACGGGCGACGTGTTCCAGAGGGCCCCTTCGACCACGCCGCGCACGCCGCGGGAGCCCGGCCCGAGCTCGAAGAGCGCGGGGAGCGCCCAGGCGCGCACGAGCCCCTGCGCCACGCCGCGCGGCCAGCGAAGGCGGGCCGGGGGGTCCCCACCCGCGGTGAGGATGCGGAGCGCGGCGGCATGCGGGCTCTCGTCGTCGCGGTGGCCGTCCACCACGAACCGCACGTGGGGCCAGCCCAGCGCGAAGAGCGCGTCGAAGTCCGCCGAGAAGCAGAAACCGGGGCGCACGTGGGCGAGACCCGCCCCCCCGCCGAACCTCTCGGCCACGGACATCCCCGCGCCGGCTGGATTCACCGCCATCTCCCCTCCAGTCGGCGCATGGTACTACGGCGGGAGGCGCAGGGTGAAACGGCTCCCCTTCCCCACGGCGCTGTCTATCACGACCTCCGCATGCATCGCGAGGCACAGGTGCTTCACGAGCGCGAGCCCGAGCCCTGTGCCCCCCACGTCCCGGCTCCGACCCGGATCGACGCGGTAGAAGCGCTCGAAGATGCGCTCGTGGTGCACGGGGTCGATCCCCGACCCGGAGTCGATCACGGAGACGGTCACCGCGCCCTCCGCGCGGCCGATCTCGACCTGAACGCGGCCGCCGGGCGCCGAGTACTTGATGGCGTTGTCCACGAGGTTGCCGAGCGCGTGTTCGAAGCCGTCCGCGTTCACGCGGGCTTCGGTCTCGGGCCCGTCGGCGAGCACGAGCGCGATCCCGCGGGGGCGCGCGGCGTGCTCGAAGCGCGCCATCACCTCGCGCACCAGCGGGCGCAGGGGCTCGGCGTCCAGCCGCAGATCGTCCTGCCGCGCCTCGATCCGCGAGAGGTGAAGCACGTCTTCGATGAGCGCGCCGAGGCGCCGCGCGTTGCGGTCGATCGCCTCGAGCATCGGGAGCGACCACCCCGGAAGCTGCTCGCGATCCTGGAGGAGGCTCTCGGCGTAGCCGAGCACCGCGGTGATCGGCGTGCGCAGCTCGTGCGAGACGTTCGCGACGAAGTCGCGGCGGGCCCGCTCCGCCTGCCGAACGGAGGTGATGTCGAGCACCACCCCCATGCACCCCTCCCCGTCGGCCAGGGGCACGCCGCGCACGAGCACCTCGCGGCGGCCGACACTCGCGGTGCGCTCCGACGGCTGGCGCGTGCGCGAGGTCTCGTCGATGACCTCCTGGAGCTCCACCACGGGGATGGTCTCGATCGGCACCTTCCCCAGCGGGTTTCCCTGCATCGGCATGAGGCTTGCGAACGCCGGATTGTGGCGCCGCACCCGGCCCTGGGCGTCCGTGATGATGAGGCCGTTCGGGGTCTCGCGCACCATCGCCTGATCGAGCGCGCGCTCGGTTTCGACGCCGAGCTGGCGGGTCCGCATCCCGTCGGCCATGTCGTTGACCACCGCCGAGAGCTCGGCGAGCGCGTCTCCCGACGGCGCGCCCGCGCGTTTGGGAGCCTCCGCCTCGACGATCCTCCGCAGGCCCCGCGCGAGGACGTCCAAACGGTGATCCAGCGCCACGCGCCGCCGCGCGATGTCCGCCACCGCCGCGACGAGCGCAACGCTGGCGACGCCGCTCGCGAGGCGCACCTCCGACACGTCGAGGCCGGCCGGCGCGAGCACCGCCACCGCGACGAGGAGCCCCGCCACGGCCACGGGGACGGCTACGGCGGCGAGCAGCGAGGGGCGGAAATACGAAGCCGGCATGCGGGTCCCTGGTCGCGCCAGCGTAGCGCGGAGGTGAGCGAAGCGGCGCCGGGCCCCTACCGGCGCGGGGGCTTCGGCAAGGGCTTCCGGTTCTCCTTCTCGAGCCAGCCCTGGAGCGGCGCGTAGTACGCGACGAGCGCGCGGGTGGAGAGGTCCTCGCCGGTGGCCTCGCGGAGCACCGTGCGCCAGTCTTCCGTCGCGCCCTTCTCCAGGATGGACTTCAAGAACGCGCCCACCTCGGCGTTGCCGTAGTAGTCGCACGCGTGCGCGTCCTGCCGGAGGATTTTCGTCGCGATGTGCTCATGCAATTGGTACTTGATGACCGTCGCGATCGCGTAGTCGTAGTAGCCGCCCGGATCATCGATGATGTGCGTCTTCGTGCAGGCGTCGCACGCCGTGGGGTCGGTGAGGCGCTCCGGCGCAGGCGGCGCCACCTTCTGGTACTGCGCGGCCAGCTCCCACCAGCGCTTCTGCCACTGGTCGGGCGGGAGATCCTTCTCGTAGAGCTCGTACTCGAAGCGCGTCATCACGCCGGCCGACCACGGGATGAACGCCACGGTCTGAGTGAGCGCCTCGGCGAGCATCGACTGGGTTGCGTTGATCTTCACGCCCTTCGGGAGGATGCCGCGCCGCTGAAGGTACGGCACCTGCCCGGCGGCGAGGTTGATGAGCTCGCCAACCCCCTCGTGGAACGCCCGGTTCGCGCCCTCGCGCAGCGTCGGGGGCACCTCGGGCCGGGTGTACGCGAGGTCGTAGTAGATGTGTCCCAGCTCGTGGTGCGACGTGAAGAACCACTCGCTGTTCGGCTCCACGCTCATCAACGAGCGGACGTCGTTGTTGAGGTCCATGTGCCAGGCGGAAGCATGGGCGTTCTTCTTCCGCGCCTCGCCCGCCGGCACCGGGTACAGGTCCGACTTCTGCCAGAAGCTTGGCGGGAGCGGCTGAAAACCCATCGAGACGTAGAACGACTCGGCGTCCTGCACGATGGACTCCGGCGTCCGCGCCGCGAAGTACGGGTCGAGGTTCACGCCGTCGACGAGGCCGCCCCACTCCTGCGCCCAGCGGTTCGGGTACCAGTGGGCGGGCACGAGGCCTGCCGGCACCGGCTGCCCGTACCGGGCGGCGAGGCGCCGCGTCGCCCAGGTGTGCAGCTCTCCGTAGAGCGGCGCCATGTCGACGGTCAGCGACTCCAGCAGCGTCATCATCTCGTCGACCGACATGCCGTAGCCGGCCACCTGGAGGCCGAAGTAGGAGCTGTACCCCATCTCCCGGGCCACCTGGTTGCGGAGCCGCTGGAGCGTCACGAGCCCGTCCTTCAGCGGTACGCCGATCTCCTTGGACGCGCTCCACACGCGGAGCCGCTCCTCCAGGTCGGTGGCGCTCTGGAGGCGCTCGTCGATGTCGTTCGCGGTCTTCGGGGCCGGGCACGTGCCGTCCGCCGCGCGGGGCGTGAAGCAGAACACGAAGCCGTCCTGGACAGCCGCGAGGCGGCTCTCCTCGGCGATCCGCGCGTTCACCACCTCGGGGAGCGTCCCCGGCGCGCAGGAGGATCGACTCGAGCTGGCGCACCTGCAGCTGCGCGAGGGCGGCGCGTTGCGCGAGAAGGCGCTGCGTCGTCTCGATCACCGCGCGATCGCCCACGAACGCAGCGTACGCCTGGTTCGCCGACGTGCGCATGCCCTCCGTCCGCTCGCCCACGTCGGTCGAGGCGGCCCAGCTCGCCTCCGACGCCACGGTGGCCTGCCCGACGTAGAGCGAGTTGTAGAGGGCCAGGAACGCGTCGGCCTCCGCGCGCGGGTCAAGCGCCGCGGGGGCCGCGGCCGGGGCGGCGGCGGGTGCTTCGGCGAGCGCCGGAGCGAGCGTCAGGAGAATCCACATGGCGGTTCCGCGAGGGCGCGGAGCGTATTCCGGCGCGCCCCCGACCGGGTCAGCCGCCGCTCCCGGTCAGCACCGGGAGCTCGGTCCAAAACGTCGCGCCGGCATCCGTCGCGCTCACCACGCCGATTGCGCCGCCGTGGCCCTCCACGATGAACCGGCTGATGGCGAGGCCCAGGCCGAGGCCGCCCCGCGCGCGGGTCTCCGGGACCTGGCCCTGCTGGAAAGGGAGGAAGATGCGCGCGGCCTCCTCTTCGGAGAGCCCTTTACCGGTGTCCGTCACCGCGATGCGCACCCGGAGCGGGTCGGGCCGCGTCACCTCGACGTGGACCACCCCGCCGGAGGGCGAGAACTTCACGGCGTTCGAAAGGAGGTTCGTGAGCGCCTGCGCGAGGCGCTCGCGGTCGCCCTTCACCACGGCCGGCGGGCCGGGCGGGCGCACCACGGTCACGCCGGCGGCGCGCGCGGGGCCCGTGGTGGCGAACACCGCGATGGCGACGAGCTCGTCGACCCCGATCGGATCGGACCGCAGCGGCAGGAGGCCCTCGCGGAGGCGCTCCAGGTCGAACAGATCGTCGAGGATCTTCGACAGCCGCTCCGCGCCCTCGCGCGCCATCGCGACGAGCCGCTCGGCGGTCGCGGGGAGGGCGCCGGCCACGCCGCCCTCGAGGAGGCCCACCGCGCCGCGAATGGACGCGAGCGGCGTGCGGAGCTCGTGGGAGAGCACCGTGATGAAGTCTACCTTGCGGCGCAACAGCTCCGCGGGGTCCTCGCGCTCCCGGACCGCCACGCCGAGGTGGTCGTCGGGGAGCGGGAAGATGCGCACCGCGTACAGGAGCCGCGCGCCCGGGCCGACCGTTACCGCGAGGTCGAAGTCCTCCGCCACGCCCACGCTGCACACCCGCAGGCAGCGCTCGGTCACGCCGTTGGCGGGGGCCCACGGGAAGAGCTCGTCGACGGTGAGCCCGAAGCGCTCGACGAGGTCGGCGGCGGCGAGCGCGAGCGCGGCGGCGTTGCCGTCGATCATGCGTACGGCGCGTTCGTCCGCGGGGCCGCTCACGCGGAGCAGGAAGATCGGCGTCGGGACGTGCGCGAGCGCCTCCGCCCAGGCCGCCTCGCGCTCGCGCGCGGCGAGCGCCGCGGCGGCCTGGCGGGTGACCGCGTCGAGCAGCTCGAGGCGCTCGTCGGGGAGCAGGCGCGGCACGGTGTCCGCCAGCTCGAGCCACGCGACCACCGCCCCGGCGCGCCCCACTACCGGGATACGCGCCCAGAAGCGCACATAGGGGGCGCCCGCCACCGAGGGGTGCGCCGAGAAGCACGCGTCCGTCAAGGCGTCCGCGACGACGACCAGGGTGTCGACGGCCTTCGCGCGCAGCGCGTACGCCGAGGGGGACAGCGGCCCGGCCGCGCCCACCACGCTCCCGTCAGGCGTCCGAAAACAGGCCGAGACCCCGGTCAACGAAGCGGCGAGGCGCGCGAGATCGGCGAGCGGGCCGGGGCAGCCCGCGACGTCCGCGGTGTCGTCGCCCGCCGCGCTCCGGGACCCCGCCCCCCGAATGCCCGTCCCGCCCATGCCGCTCCTCGTGCCGGCGCCGCGCTCGGCCTACGTGGCGCCCGGATGCAAACGGCGTGCCGCGCGCTCCCGGCGACGTGTAACGAAACGAGACAGACGCGGACGAGCGGAGCGGCGTCAGTCCTGCTGTTGCGTCATCATCGTGAACTCGGACACCGCGTTGTCCGCGAGGAAGGTGGACAGTCCAACGAGGGGCTCGTACGGATAGGTGACGCGCACCTGGACGTACATCACGTCGTCGATGGCGCGCCACTCGGCGGTGACGTCGCAGCCCGCGCCGCACGGGTAGCCGGCCTCTTCGAGGAGGAGGTCCACCTGGTCGAGGGCGGCCTGCTCGATGAGGGCGCCGGTCGGCGCGTCTCCCTCGATCACGGTGGATCCGATGCGGGCGCCGTCGCGCACGGCGCGCGAGGTGAGCTGCGTGAGGGCGACGAAGTTGCTGATGTCCACGATGCCCGCGATGACCACGAGCAGCACGGGCAGGCACAAGGCGAACTCGATGGTGGCGGAGCCGCGGCGCGCGTTCATCGCTGCCACTCCATCCGCACGACCAGCGTGTACTCGATCTCGTCCGGCGCCGGCAGCAGCCCGGTGAGCGAGGCGTAGTCGCGC
This sequence comes from Myxococcota bacterium, assembly GCA_964202365.1. GTDB lineage: Bacteria > Myxococcota_A > UBA796 > UBA796 > SXON01 > CAJBVW01. The sequence continues at coordinate 11,804 of CAXNIN010000049.1, forward strand.
CGCACGGTGCACCCGAGGCTCCGACCGGGGTCCTCGCCGAAGGCGGTCACCTCTACGACGCAGGTGTCCGCCGTGCACGGCGTGCCGGTGGCGGCGAGCGCGTCGCGGATCGCGAGGTCGACGGCGTCCTCCATTTCGTCCCAGGCGGCGTCGTCCTCGCCGGGGTCCTGCAGGGCGCCGACGCGGCAGCCGAGGGCCGCGGAGCTCGTCAGCGCGGAGCGCTGGAACGCGAGCCACGCGAGGTCGAACACGCCCGCGAGCAGCGCCACGAAGAGAGGCATCGTCAGCGCGACTTCGACCGCGGTGGCGCCGCGCCGAGAGGGCCGCGTCACTTGACGATCGCCATCGGCAGCGAGTTGGCGATGTCCTCGAAGATGGGCACGAGGGCGGCCGAGCTCGACGTGTTCACGTAGTAGCCGAGGCCCTTCGGCATCGTCTCCATGAACGCGTCGTTATCAAGGAACGACACGACCCAGGTGTTCACGCCGAGCTCGTCGTACATCTGCTGAGTGAGCACGTTCGACTCGCTCCTCACCTGCGCGCTGCTGTGCGGCACCGGCCCGCGGAACTGGCGCCAGCGGGTCTCGTTGTAGCCGAGCTGCGTGCGGAACGTGCCGTGGCCCGCGGCGAGCCCGTTGGGGATGCCGTCGGTGAGCACCACCATCGCGCGGAACGCGGTGGGGTCGATCTGCTCCTCGAACATCGTGCGGGCCAGGGTGATGCCGGTGGTGTGGTCGGTGCCCGGCTCGTCCGTGTACTCCCGCGGCATGGCCGGGTAGCAGCCGCCGACCGGCGCGGCGAAGTCGTTTCGCCGGCTGTTGCGGCCCGCCGGCGTGTTCGGGTGCTCCGCGCACGCGGTGGGGTAGGCGCGAGGCGTGCCGCCCTTGCTCGCGACCTCGAGCTGGTTCCACGCGGCGCGCGCGACGCCGTCCGTGTCCTCGTCGGACATCAGGCGCATCGGCGTGTACTCCCACGCGTAGCGCCCGGAGAACACGCTCATCCCCACGAGGTCGTACTCGCCGTAGCTCGACTCCAGCACGTCGAGGAACGCCAGCGACGCCGCGCGGGCGTTCGCGAAGTTCCTGCGACTCCAGCTCCCGGTGATGTCCATCACGAGCACGACGTGGAGCGACCGCGCCGCCGACGTGGCCTCGCGGGTGATGTCGGCCTCGGCCACCCCGAAGAGCCGCGCGAGGAACAGGCCCACCGTGTTGTCGTCCGTGCGGGCGACCGCGACGCGCACCGCGTTCGGACGCGTCTCCGTTTCAACGAACGTGGGCGGGTCGGCCGTGTGATCCCACACACCGAACACCACGTCCTCCAGGCTCGGCTCGCGCCCGACCACCCGGTTTTGCGCGACGACCGCGGCGGCAGCAGCGCGCGCCTCATCGAGATCCGCGGTTCGTCGTAAGCGGAACAGCGCCGCCTGGGACGCGGCGTCCGCGATGTCCTGTGTTTGCATCTGAGCGAGGCGGATGTAGGAGACGTCGATGGCCAGGGCGCCGAAGCCGAGGATCGCGACGAGCGCGAGCGCGAAGAGAATCGCGTACACGCCGCGACGCGCACGCGCGCGAAGCAACGGCAAAAACCCGGGGTGCACGAACTGAGACATCCACACCTTTTGCCTGACGTCAATTACATCAGTTTTACATCCGATGCGCGGCCTCAGCAGCAACGCACCGTACGGGCGAGCGCCTCGCCGCCTTGCAGGCGGGTTAGGGGCGCCCCGTGAATTCGCCTCCTCCCGACGAACCCGAGCTCCTCGTTCGGGCGCCCGACGAAGCGCCGTCCGAGCCCCCTCCCCCCTTCGCGAAGCGAATCACCAGGTTCGCCAGGGAGATTGCGCTCACGATCGTCGCGGCCGCGGCGTTGTGGGTGGGCGTCGGCTGGCTGCGCGCTCCCGACCTGCCCGACGCCGCGCCGGATTTTTCCCTCGTTGCGCTCGACGGCACCCGGTGGACCCTCTCCGAGCTGCGCGGGAAAACGGTGGTCCTCAACTTCTGGGCGGCCTGGTGCGGCCCGTGCCGCGCCGAAGCGCCGGGACTCTCTGCGTTCGCAGCCGACAACCCGGACATCCCGGTGCTCGGCATCGCGGTCGACGGCACGCCCGACGAGCTCCGCGCGGCCGCGGCTTCGCTCGGGATGACCTACCCGGTGATGCGCGCGGACGCCGCCACGCAGGCCGCGTACGGCGTCTCGACGCTTCCCACCACCGTTGTGGTGGGGCCCGACGGCGCCGTGCGCACGGCCCACGCGGGGCTCATGCTGGGAGCGCACCTCACGCTGCTCACGCGCTGATCGCGGCGGGCGCGGGCCTCCCGTCGGAGCGGGGGCGTCGCGAGCCGAGACGGCCGCAGCGGCGCCCCGCGGCGAACGTCAGAGCTTGATGGCCACCAGTTGCAGGTTGGTCATGTCCTCGATCGCGAAGCGCACGCCCTCCCGGCCGATGCCGCTCTGGCGGGTGCCGCCGTACGGCATGTGGTCCACGCGGAAGGTGGGGGTGTCGTTGATGATGACCCCGCCGAAGTCGAGCGTCTGAATCGCCTGCATCACCCGGCCGATGTCGCGGGTGAACACAGCGGCCTGGAGCCCGTAGTCGCTGGCGTTCGCGGCCGCGAGGGCGGCCTCGAAGCCGTCGTACGGCAGGAAGCTCGCGACGGGCCCGAACACTTCCTGGTCGAGCACCTTCATGCCCGGCTTCACGTGGGTGAGCAGCGTGGGGCGGTACACCGGGCCCTCGCGCCGCCCGCCCGTGGCCACGCGCGCGCCGGCGTCCACCGCCTCGTCCACCCAGGCGGACGTGCGGATGGCCTCCTTCACGTCGATCATCGGGCCGACGTCCACGCGCTCGTCGAGCGGGTCGCCGACGACCAGGGCCTCCGTGGCGGCCACGAGCTTCTCGAGGAACGGCTCGGCGATGCTCGCATCGCCGTACACGCGCTGAACGGAGAGGCAGACCTGGCCGGAGTTGTAGAACGCGCCGAGCGCGCATCGCTTCGCGACGAGATCGAGGTCGGCGTCGGGGGCGACGATCACCGGGGACGTGTTGCCGAGCTCGAGCGTGACCTTCTTGATGCCGGCGCGCGCGAGGATCTGCCGGCCGACCGGCGCGCTGCCGGTGAAGGTGACCTTCCCGACGCGGGGGTCGGCCACGAGGCGATCGCCCACGGTGGCGCCCGCGCCGACGACGAGGTTCATCGCGCCGGCGGGGAGGCCCGCTTCGGCGAGGATCTCGCACAACGCCACCGACGCCATCGGGGTGGTGGTGGCGGGCTTGAGCACCACGGTGTTCCCCGCCGCGAGGGCGGGCGCCACCTTGTGCGCCACGAGGTTGAGCGGGAAGTTGAACGGCGCGATGGCCGCGACGACGCCGATGGGGCGGCGCTGCCAGAAGCCGAAGTAGCCCTCGCCGGCGGGCGCGGCGTCAAGCGGGATGGTCTCGCCGTGGATGCGTTTTGCCTCCTCGGCGGCGACGGTGAAGGTCTGCACCGCGCGATCGACCTCGACGCGCGCGAACTTGATGGCCTTGCCCGCCTCCTGCGCGATGGTGCGGGCGAGCTCCTCGCGCCGGGCCGCGATGCCCGCGGCCGTCTTCGCGAGGATCTCGGAGCGGCGCCACGCCGGCAGGCGCGCCATCTCCGGGGCCGCGCGGTGGGCGGCGGCGATGGCGGCGTCGACATCCTCCGGGCGGGCGCTCGCGACCACGGCGAACACGGCGCCGTCGTACTTGTTGCGGACCTCGATGGGCGGGCCGCCCGCTGTCCACTCGCCGGCGATGAAGAGACCGTGCAGCACGCGCGCTCCGGGGGAGCCCGCAATCTAGTCCGGTTCGCGCTGCCGGGTAGGGCGGCGGGCGCTTCGGCCCACACCGACCCGCAAGGAAACCCGCGTCAGCGAACCTCGAGCTCCCGGTAGTCCGCGCCCTCCGCCTGCCACCCGGCGCGCACCGGCTTCCATTCGCCGGCGGTGCGCTCGAGGATCACCACCACCTTCCCCTTGTCCTTGTCGCCCACGAGCTTGTGCTCGAAGCGCGCGGTGCCGCCGTCGGCGTCGGCGGAGGCGCCGCCCTTCGGGAAGGTGTCGTTCTCGGTGTAGCGCGTCTCTCCGACGACCTCGGCCACGGAGCGGCTCGCCAGCACCCACTCCGACGACGCGAGGTACGCCGCCGAGTACCGCAGCTGCCACGCGGTGAGGAACGGCCACGCCGTGGCGGCCGCAAACCCGAGGGTGAAGACGACGAACGCCACGTAGACGGCGATCGTCTTCAGGGTGCTGCGCTCTTCGACGGCGTCCGACATGGCGCGTTCCTAACGCGCGCGCAGTGACCGCGCGTCCCGGCCCGGCGCGCGCCCGCGGGCGGCAGCGCGATAGGACGCTCGCCATGTCGACGACGCCCCCGTCCCGCCGCACTGTCCTCCGCCTCGGCGCCGCCGCCCTCACCGCCGCCGGTGTCGCCCTCCTCGGCGTGGGCGCGGCCATCCAGCCGAAGCGCGTGCTCCGGCCGCCCCCGCGCCCGGACGACGCCACCCTTCCCGAGAAGGCCCCTTCCGCCGCGCGCGTGGTCGTCGTCGGCGGCGGGCTCGCCGGAATGGCCGCGGCGACGGCCCTCGCCGAGCGGGGCTACGCCGTGACGCTCCTCGAAGCCGCGTCGCACCTCGGCGGCTAGATCGGCGGCTGGGAGGTGGAGGCCCTCGGCGAGCGCTTTCCGGTGGAGCACGGCTTCCACGGCTTCTTCGACCAGTACTACAACCTCCGCGATCTCCTCGGCGCCGCCGGCGCCCTCGCCGACCTCTCTCCCTCCGACGGCTACCCCGTCCTCTTCGCCGACCGACCGCCCGAACGTTTCGGCAAGACGACCTCCGTCTTCCCGCTCAACCTGCTCTCGGTGATCCAGCAGTCCGAAACCCTGCAGTTCGCCGAGTTCACCGAGCCGAGCGAGGGCCTCCTCGACCTCCTCCGGTTCGACCCCGCGACCACGTTCGACGCCTTCGACGGCGTCGACTTCCTCACCTTCGCCCGGGATCAGAACATCCCCGAGAGCATGGTGGAGACCGTGCTCCGCCCCTTCGGCGACACCACGCTCAACCGTGTGGAGAAGCTCTCCGCGGCCGAGGCGCTCCGCTTCTTCCACTTCTACTTCCTCGGAAACCCCGAAGGGCTCGGCTTCGACCACCTCACGCGCGACGTGATGGTCGCCGTGGTGGACAAGCTCGCGGCCCGGATGAAAGCGCTCGGGGTGGTGGTGCGCACGGGCGCCCGCGCCGAGCGCATCGAGGGCTCGAAGGCCGGCGTGACC